>NZ_RJUT01000003.1:171789-667767 GCF_003751395.1 Rathayibacter sp. PhB152
CGGGGTGGTCTGCAGGCTGCTCGTCTGGAGCCGGCGGATCTCGATGCGCCCGCTGCGCGGGCTGCTCGATCAGCAGGAAGGGGTCGCCCGCCGCGCAAGCTGCGCGATCGGCGGGAACAGGCATGCCATTGCATGCCGGTCGAGTAGCCCCGCAGGGGAGTATCGAGACCCGGCGTCGTCAGCGGGGTGGTCTGCAGGCTGCTCGTCTGGAGCCGGCGGATCTCGATGCGCCCGCTGCGCGGGCTGCTCGATCAGCAGGAAGGGGTCGCCCGCCGCGCACGCTGCGCGATCGGTTGGAACAGGCATGCCATTGCATGCGGGTCGAGTAGCCCCGGAGGGGCGTATCGAGACCCGACGTCAGCATGATCGGCTGCCCTCCCCTGCTGGTCGAGTAGCCCCGCAGGGGCGTATCGAGACCCGGCGTCATCAGCGGGGTGGTCTGCAGGCTGCTCGTCCGGAGCTGGGGGATCTCGATACGCCCGCTGTGCGGGCTACTCGATCAGCATGAGAGAGAGGGCGGCTCTCCTCTCGAGGACCCTCCGCAGGAAGTGGAGGAGTAGCCGGCGAACGGCGTCGAAGACTCCATGATGCGTGGAGGAGGCGGCCTGGATGCGAGGCTGGAAACCTGACTGCAACACGGTTTGTCCGTGCATCGGGGAGTCGGGGCCGTCGCGGCGCGGAAATCCTCCGTGCGACGACGCGGTGGAGTGGCCCACTGCGGTCGACTGGGTCAGCGCCGCCCCCTCGGCGCGTGCCTTCCCCCGGGTCCGCCCCATCGGGTCCGCCCCACCCCCCGCCCTCGACGCCCCTTGGAGCCCGCATGCCCCGCACCGCCCCGTCCCGGTCCCGCCTCCGCTCCGTGCTCGGCGTCCTCGCCGTCGCCGTCGTGGCCGGCACCACGCTCGCCGCCTGCTCCAACGGCTCCGACGCCGCCGAGTCCGACGACGCCGGCTCGTTCGGCGAGGCCACGATGCAGCTCTCCTGGGTCCCCCACGTCGAGTTCGCGGGCGAGTACCTCGCCGACGCGAACGGCTACTTCGCCGACGCGGGCTTCGACTCCGTCACCCTCACCCCCGGCGGCACCGGCGCGACCGGCGCCGAGACCGCCATCGCGAGCGGCTCCGCCTTCGCCGGCGTCTCCTCGCCGCTGATCACCGGCCCCGCGATCTCCGAGGGCGCCGAGATGAAGATCGTCGGCGCGACCTACCAGAAGAACCCGTTCGCGATCGTCTCGCTGACCGACGCTCCGATCGAGACCCCCGAGGACATGGTCGGCAAGACCATCGGCGTCAGCGACAGCAACGACCTCGTCTGGCGTGCGTTCCTCGCCGCGAACGAGATCGACGAGGACGACGTCACCCGCGTGCCGCTCACCGACTCCACCCTGCTCACCACCGGCCAGGTCGACGGCTACATCGGCTACGCGACCGCCGGCGCCAACACACTCAACCAGCGCGGCTTCTCGGCGCAGCAGTTCCTGCTCGCGGACACCGGCCTGCCGATGGTCGGCGAGACCATCGTCGTGGCGCAGGAGAGCATCGACGACGACCGCGAGAAGGTCAAGGCGCTGCTCTACGCGGTCGCCCGCGGCTGGCAGGACGCCGTCGCCGACCCGGACGCGACCGCCGCGACCGTCGTCGCCGACTACGCCGCCGACCAGAACTACAAGGTGGAGGAGCAGGCGCAGGTCATGGTCACCCAGACCGAGCTGATCAGCACCCCCGACACCGACGCCAACGGCCTGCTCACCATCACGCCGCAGCTGCAGGACGAGTCGGTCGCCTCGCTCGCCCTCACCGGCATCGAGCTCGACGCCGACGAGCTCTTCGACACCACGCTGATCGACGAGGTCTACGAGGAGCACCCGGAGCTGCTCGAGGGCTGACCCTCGACCTGGCCGGGCCCTGCGGAGGGCCCGGCCACGACCACCACGGACCGCGCGGAGAGGACGAGCAGTTGACCGAGCAAGCGACCACCATCCAGGACGAGGGCATCCGCCTGTCGGGCCTGAGCAAGCGCTTCGACCTGGGCAGCCGCTCGGTGCAGGCCCTCGCCGAGGTCGACCTCGTCACTCCGCGCGGCTCCTTCCTCTCGCTGCTCGGCCCCTCCGGCTGCGGCAAGTCGACGATCCTGCGGATGCTGGCCGGGCTGGAGAAGCCGACCACCGGCTCCGTCTCGATCCACGGCACGCCCGTGCTCGGCACGAAGCGCTCGGCCGAGCTCGGCATCGCGTTCCAGGACTCGGCCCTGCTGCCCTGGCGCTCGGTGCGCTCGAACGTCCGGCTGCCGCTGGAGCTGACCCGGCAGGCGGCGAAGCGCGACAGCATCCCGGACCTGCTCGACCTCGTCGGGCTGACCGGGTTCGAGGACGCCTACCCCTCGCAGCTCTCCGGCGGCATGCGCCAGCGCGCCTCGATCGCCCGCGCGCTGGTCGTCCAGCCCGATCTGCTGCTGCTCGACGAGCCGTTCGGCGCCCTGGACGACATGACCCGGCAGCGGCTCAACCTGGAGCTGCAGCGGATCTGGACGGCGCGCCCCGCGACCACGCTGATGGTCACCCACGGCATCGCCGAGGCGATCCTGCTCTCGGACACCGTGGCCGTGATGTCGCCGCGTCCCGGCCGGATCGTCGAGGTGATCGACATCGACCTGCCGCGCCCGCGGACCGTCGAGATGCTGCGCAGCCCCGAGTTCCACGCGATCGAGGACCGCATCACCGACATCCTCTTCTCGCAGCACGGGGTCGCGATGGAGGACGAGGCGTGACGCCCTGGATCCGCACCAACTGGCGCGTGTTCGCCGGGCTCGCCGTCTTCGTGGCGGTCTGGTGGATCCTCGCCGACACCGTCTACCGCGAGAGCCGCGCCGTGCCCAGCCCCGGCGCGATCATCGCCGCGTTCGTCCGCGACGGGCCGCTCTTCTACCTCCACAACGTCGGCGACACCGTGCTCGCCGCCGGCCAGGGCTACCTCTGGGGCAATCTCGCGGCGCTGGCGCTGGCCGCCGTCGCGCTGCTGCTGCCGTGGACCCACCGCGTGATCGAGCAGATCGGCGTGATCAGCCACTGCCTGCCGCTGACCGCGGTCGGCCCGGTCATCCTGGTGATCTTCGGCGGCCGCACCACCTCGATCTTCCTCGCGGCGCTGCTCGTCTTCTTCACCACCCTGATCGGCGCGCTGCTCGGCGTCCGCTCGGCCCCGCGCACCGCGCTCGACCTCGTCTCCGCCTACCGCGGCGGACGCTGGGCGAAGATCGTCAAGGTGCAGGCCATCGCGGCCGTGCCCGCGACGATCACCGCGCTGCAGGTCGGCGTGCCGGCGGCCATCCTCGGCGCCGTGCTCGGCGAGTACCTCGGCGGAGTGACCACCGGCCTCGGCGTCGCCCTCGCGGTCGCGCAGCGCCAGATGGACGTCGAGCGGGCCTGGGCCTTCGCCGTCACCAGCGGACTGGTCACGATCATCGGCTACGCGCTGATCGCGGCGCTCGGCCGCTGGCTGATGCCGCTGGTCGTCGGCCGGCCGCGCGCCAACCGCCGCCGCGCTCGCGTCGAGGTCGCCCGCGGCACGGGAGGCGTCGTATGAGCACCGCCACCCGCACTCCGTCCTCCTCCTCTCCGTCCTCCTCCTCGCGCGCCGCCCGCCGGCCGAGCGACCTCACCGGCCGGATGGTGCTCCGCATCGTCCGCGGCGAGCTCGTGCCGCTCGCCGTCGCCGCGGTCCTCGCGCTCGCGTTCTGGTACGCCTTCCTCGCGATCACGGACATCTCGCCGCTGCTCGGCAAGACGCCGACCGACGTCGCCGAGTACCTCTTCGTCGAGGCCGACGCCGCGGAGAACCGCGCGATCGTCTTCGGCAACCTCGGCGTGACGGCCGTCGACGCGCTCGTCGGCTACGTCGCGGGCCTGCTGGTCGCCCTGGCGATCGCGGTGCTGTTCGTGCTGATCCGCTCGCTCGAGGCGACGGTGATGCCGATCGCGATGCTGCTGAAGTCGATGCCGCTGATCGTGGTGACGCCGCTGGTGACCCTGGCGATCGGCAACGGGATCGGCGCCGTCGCCACCGTCGGCGCGATCGCGGTGTTCTTCCCGGCGCTGGTCACGGTCGGATTCGGCCTCCGCTCGCTCTCGCGCGAGTCCTTCGAGCTGGTCTCGGTCTACGGCGGCTCGCCGCTGGACGTGCTGCTCAAGGTGGCGCTGCCGACCGCGGTGCCGGCGATCTTCGCGGCCGCCAAGGTCGCGGTGCCCTCCGCGCTGAGCGGCGCGATGCTGGCCGAGTGGCTGGCGACGGGGCAGGGGCTCGGCGGCGCGGTGCAGCGCGCCTCCGCCGGGTTCCGCTACGACGAGCTGTGGGCGTCGCTCGCGGTGATCACGGCGCTGGGAGTCGTCGCCTACGCGGTCGTCGCGATCGGCGAGAGACTGGCAGCCGTCCGCTTCGGCGGACAGAACTGAGGACGGACATGAGCACCACCACGAGCATCACCGGCGCCGTCTGGGACGGCACCCGCGCCCTCGGCACGGCGACCCTGGCCTGGAGCGGCGACGCGATCGCCTCCGTCGAGACGGCCGACGGCCCGAGCGCCGAGCACGGATCGGGGGAGTTCTCGATCATCCCCGGCCTCGTGGACACCCACGTGCATCTCGGCGCCTACTCCGGCGCCGGCACGGCCGACTTCGCCTCCTGGCCGCTGGTCACCCCGCGCGAGGAGCGCGTCTTCCACATCGCGAACAACGCGCGGAAGGCGGCGCGGGCGGGCGTGACCACCCTGCGCGACCTCGGCGCCGACGAGCTGCAGATGACCGTGGCGCGGATGTTCGAGCAGGGCATCGCGGAGGGTCCGCGGATCGTCACGCACGGCGCGGTCGGCATGACCGCCGGCCACGGCGACCTCTTCGTGCCGCCGCACTACCCGCACCGCGACCGCGTCGCCGACAGCCCCGACGAGTGCCGCCGCCTGGTGCGCACCTGGGCGCGGGCCGGCGCGGACGGCATCAAGATCTACACCAGCGGCGGCGTGCTCTCGATGGGCGACAAGGTCGGCTGGCGGAACCAGACCGACGAGGAGATCGCCGCGACCATCGACGAGGCGCACGCGCTCGGGATGCCCGTCGCCGCGCACACCCACTCGGAGGTCGGCCTCGACCGGGCGCTCGCGCTCGGCGTCGACTCGATCGAGCACGGCACCGCGATCGGCCCGCAGCACTGGGCCACGCTCGTCGAGCGGAACCTGCCCGTCGCGCCGACCCTCTTCATCAACGACGTGATCGCGGCCGGGCGGGCGCCGTCGTCGCCGGAGGCGTCGCTCAAGGCGCAGGACGTGGTCGCCGTGCGCGACGCGGGCTTCCTCGCCGCGGGCCAGGCGGGCGTGCGCTTCGTGCTCGGCACCGACGCGAACGGCGTGTACGTGGACTGGGGCGAGCAACTCGACGAGGTGCGGCGGATGCGCCAGTCGTTCGGCTGGAGCTCCGAGCGCGCCCTGATCTCCGCGACCTCGGACGCCGCGGCGGTCGTCGGACTCGGCGCGAAGGTCGGCCGTCTCGCTCCGGGCTTCGGCGCGGACTTCGTCGTGCTGCGCGGCCGCCCGTGGGAGAGCATCGACGACCTGCGCGCCGAGAGCATCGTCGCCGTCGTCTCGCGCGGCCGCGTCGTCTCGGGGGAGCTGCCGCGATGACCGCCACCGCGACCCGCCGCTTCGTGACCGCGGAGGCGCTCGGCGCTCCCCGTGGCGCGTACAGCCACGCCGTCGAGGCGCACGGCGTCGTCTACGGCTCGGCGATCGGGCCGTTCGCGCCCGGCGACGGCTCGGTGCCGGAGGGGACGGTCCCGGAGGGGATCACCGCGCAGACCACCGCGGCCCTCGACAACATCGAGCGGCTGCTCGCCACGGAGTTCGGTCTGGGCCTCGGCGACGTGGTGCGGGTCACGATGATCCTCAGCGACTTCGAGCGCGACTTCGCCGCCGCCTCCGAGGTCTACGGAGCGCGGTTCGCCGTCGATCCACCGGCCCGCACCGTGATCGGCGCGGTGCTGCCGGGGCCGCTCGTGGCGCTGGACTTCATCGCGGCGCGTCCCTGATCCTGCTCTCCGCTCCCGACCGCACGCACCACCGCACGCCCCACCGCCGGCACTGACGAAAGGCTCCCGTGACCTCCGACTCCTTCCTCCTCGGTCTGCCCAAGGTCGAGCTGCACGTGCACCTGGAGGGGACGCTCGAGCCCGAGCTGCGCGTGCAGCTCGCCGAGCGCAACGGCCTGCCCGTGCCCGAGGCGCTCGCCTACGACTTCGACTCGCTCGCGTCCTTCCTCGCCGTCTACTACCCAGCGATGGACGTGCTGCGCGAGGAGCAGGACTTCTACGACCTCGCGACGGCGTACTTCCGCCGGGCCGCGGCGGACGGGGTCGTCCGCGTCGAGGCGTTCTTCGATCCGCAGGCGCACACCTCGCGCGGCGTGCCGTTCGAGGCGGTGATCGGCGGCTACCACCGCGCCGCGCAGGACGCCGCGCAGCTGGGCGTCGACGCCGCGCTGATCCTCTGCTTCCTCCGCGATCTCTCGGCCGAGAGCGCGGCGGAGACGCTCGAGCGCGCGCTGCCGTTCGCCGACCGCCTGGTCGGCGTGGGCCTGGACTCGGACGAGCGCGGCAACCCGCCGGCGAAGTTCCGCGAGGTCTTCGCGCGGGCCCGCGAGGGCGGACTGCGCCTGACGATGCACTGCGACGTCGACCAGCCCAACGGCGTCGAGCACCTGCGCCAGGTGCTCGAGGAGATCGGCGTGGACCGGATCGATCACGGTACGAACGTCGTCGAGGCGCCCGAGCTGATCGACGTCCTGGTCGAGCGCGGCCTCGCGCTGACCTGCTGCCCGCTCTCCAACTCCTTCGTCTCGAGCGACTCGAAGGCGCCCGAGATGCGCGCGCTGCTCGAGCGCGGCGTGCGGGTGACGGTCAACTCCGACGACCCGGCCTACTTCGGCGGCTACATCGCCGACAACTACGCGGCGCTCGCCGACGCGGGCTTCACCCGCGACGAGCTGGTGCAGCTGGCGCGCAACTCGGTGCTGGGGTCCTGGGCGTCCGACGCGTCGAAGGCGGAGCTGCTCGCCCGGATCGACGCGTACGCGGGCTGACCCGCGGGTCCGGGCTGCGCGAGCGGACGCGAACCGGGGCCCGACTCGGCCGTCGAGCCCTGTTCGGGTCCAGTCGCGCGCACGGAGCGCGTCGAGTGGACGCGTCTCGGGGTCTGCTGCGATGGCGGAGCCCGTTTCGCGTCCAGTCGCGCAAGCGCGCGTTCCGGCGCCCCAGGGCTCAGTGCTGGTGCTCGTCCTCCCAGCGGGGGAACGGGTCGGCGAGGGTGCGCCAGAGGTCCGGGCCGGCGAGGATCTCGCGGGGCGTGAGCAGGCAGCCGTGCAGGACCCGGGTCAGCTCGTCGACGTCGAGGTCGCGACCGAGGAAGACGATCTCCTGGCCGACGGGCGCGTCGGTGCTCCAGCTCCGGATCGCCGTGGGGTCCAGGCTCAGGACGTCGCCGGCGATGGACCAGCTCGCGACCCGATCCGCCCGGCTGGCGAGCCGGACCAGGCCGCGGGAGCGGAGGATCCGGCCGACCCGGTGCGCGACGAAGTCGGTGGCGACCGCCGTGTTCAGGCGGCCGGGGTGGAACGGCAGGGGGTCGCGGAAGACGAACGTGGTCACCGATCCCGCGTCGGCCGGGATTCCGCGGAGGGCCCGCTGCCAGCCGAGGTCCGAGGCGAGGCGGTGCGCGCGCTGCGGGGTGAGGACGGCGCGGCGCTGCCGGTAGCGGTCGAGGTCGCGCTCGGTGAGGATCTCCGCTCCGGGCGAGAGCGCCCGCAGCAGGTCGACGGCGGGCGAGACTCCCGCGCCGTCGCCGTCGGTCAGGACGATCAGCCCGGCGAACTCGAGGCGCGCCGCGAGCCGTTCGGCGCGGTCCCACTGCGGCGGCTCCTGCTCCGGCCCCTGCTCCGCGGCCTCGCCGAGCAGCACCCGGGTCACCTCGTCGATCGAGGTGACGGCGACGACGTCGAGGACGCCGATCCGGGTGTCGCCGGGGAGTCGCCGGACGCAGAGGTGCTCGAGGACGAGGGCGACCTCCATCGGGTCGGCGACCGGGTCGAGCGAGATCGCGGTGATGCCGCTCTCGCCGTCGTCGGCCTGGCGGGCCAGCTCGGCGGCCAGCTCCGCCGCGAACTCCGCGCTGTCCGAGTCCGGGAGGTCGACGGCGAAGCTCTCGACGGACGTGACTCCGCCGGACAGCTGCCGCGCGATCCGGGCGCTGTCGGCGGCGTCGGTCGCGCTCACCAGCGTGACGGCGAGGACGGGTGGTCGGGGCAGTGAGCGCGGAGTGTCCATGGCGAGCTACTCTAAACGATAATCGTTATCAACTAGAAGGAGCACTCGTGAAGGTCCGCAACTCGCTGAAGTCCATGAAGTCGATGCCGGGGTCGCAGGTGGTGCGCCGCCGCGGCCGGGTCTTCGTCATCAACAAGCTCAACCCGCGGTTCAAGGCGCGCCAGGGCTGAGGGCCGGGCGCCGGGCGCCGACCGCGGTCAGCCCTCGAGGGCGTGCCGGACGGCGTCGTCGACGATGTGGCTGACGTGGGTGTCGGCGACGGAGTAGTGCGCCTCGCGCCCGATCCGCTCGACGGCGACCAGGCCGGCCGCCCGGAGAGTGCGCAGGTGCTGCGAGACCAGGGGCTGCGAGAGCCCGGTGGTCTCGGCGAGGTGCCCGACGGTCGACCGCTCACTCGCCAGCGCGCGGAGCAGGCGCAGCCGTGAGGAGGAGGAGAGCACCTTGAAGAGCTCGGCCGCGGGTTCGAGATCCTCGGTCATCGGCGCCTCCAGGTCATCTGCTCATCCAAGCAGACGTGCATGGATCGCGCGTCCTGCCGGTGGAGCCGCCCGGGAGGAGCGCCTTCCATGCTGGTCGCGCCGCCCTGCAGGGGCGTCCTCCATGTTGGTCGAGTAGCCCCGCCAGGGGCGTATCGAGACCCACCGTCCCCAAGAGGGCGGTCTGCGGACTCGACTTCTGACGCTGGTGGATCTCGATACGCCCGCTGCGCGGGCTACTCGATCAGCATGGAGAGCATGTCGGTCGAGTAGCCCCCGGGGGCGTATCGAGACCCGCCGTCCCCGAACCCGGCTCAGTGGGCGAGGGCGCCCTCGCCCCGCAGGCGCCCGTCGGCCAGCGAGACGACGCGGTCGGCGAGCGCGATCACGGCCGGGTCGTGCGAGACGCAGACGACGGCGACGCCGCGCTCCGCCTCGGCGCGCAGGATCTCGCGGATGCGCTCGGCGCTCGCCGCATCGAGCCCGGTCGTCGGTTCGTCCAGGAGGAGCAGGTCCGCGCCGCGCGCCAGTCCCTGCGCGAGCAGCGTCCGCTGGCGCTGCCCGCCGGACAGCACGGCGAACGGCTCGGCCGCGAGTGCGGAGATCTCGAGCCGCTCCATCGCCGCGGCGACCACCGCGCGCAGGTCTGCGCCGACCCGGCGCCAGCGACCGGTGCGCCCCCAGACGCCGACCGTCACGACGTCGCGGACGGTGACGGGGAGGCGGTCCGAGACGGCGGTGCGCTGGGGGACGAAGGCGACCGCGGACGAGACCGTGCGCACTCCCCGGGAGGGCTGCCGGGTGCCGGCGATCACCTCGAGCAGCGTCGACTTGCCCGCGCCGTTCGGCCCCGCGACGACGGTGAGCGTGCCCGGCGGCACGTCGAGATCGACGCCGTCCAGCGCAGTCCGCTCGCCGAAGTCGACGCCGATCCCGCGGAGGCCGACGCGGGCGGGGGACTGCTGGCTGCTGGACACGACCCCGAGCGTACCAGTTTGATAATCGTTCTCATTATCCGTTACGGTCGGGCACCATGCCAGCCCTCCTCTCCGGGATCCTCGAGCCGTTCGCGCTCGACTTCCTCCAGCGCGCCCTCGTCGGCGGCGCCCTCGTCGCCGTCCTCTGCGGCGTCGTCGGAACCTGGGTCGTGATCCGCGGCATGGCGTTCCTCGGAGAGGCGCTCGCCCACGGGATGCTCCCCGGCGTCGCGCTGGCGACCGTGCTCGGCGCGCCCGTGCTGGTCGGCGGGGCGGCGAGCGCCGTCGCGATGAGCCTCGGCATCGCGGCGCTGCAGCGCCGGGGCCGCCTGTCGTACGACACCAGCATCGGCATGCTCTTCGTCTCGATGCTCGCGCTCGGCGTGATCATCATCAGCCACTCCGGCAGCTTCGCGACCGACGCGACCTCGATCCTGTTCGGCGACATCCTCGCCATCGCCCCGGTCGATCTCGTGCTGCTGGCCGTCGCTGCCGGAGTCGGGCTCGCGGTGGCGGCGGTGTTCCACCGCTCGCTGGTGGCGCTCGCGCTCGACCCGCGGATCGCCGCCGTCCTCGGGCTCGGCCCGCGCTCGGCCCAGGCCGCGCTGGTCGGCCTGGTGACCCTCGCGGTCGTCGCCTCGTACCAGGCCGTCGGCTCGCTCCTCGTCGTCGGGCTGCTCCTCGCACCCGCGGTCGCCGCGGGCCACTGGACGACGCGGATCCCGACCCGGATGGCGCTCGCCGCCGTGCTCGGCGTGCTCTCCGTGCTCGTCGGGCTGCTCGTCTCCTGGTACGCGGCGACCGCCGCGGGCGCCTCCGTCGCCGCCACCGCCCTCGCCGTCTCGGGGCTGTCCTGGGCGCTGCGGGCTGCCACCGCCTCGCGCCGTCCGCGCCGGGTCTCCGCCGCCGTCCCCGCCTGACCGTCCCCCTCCGAAAGGACCCCGTGCTCTCCCGCTCCACCCGCTCCCTCCGCACCGCCCCGGCGCTCCTCCTGGGCGCCCTCGCCCTCGCGGCCTGCTCCGCCGACCCCGCCGCCCCGCCGGTGGACGACGCGACCGGCGAGGGCCACGGTGCGATCTCGGGAGCCGCGGAGCTCGCCGAGCCCGCCCTCGGCCTCACCTGGATCGACCCGGCCGGCGCCGTCTCGCACCTCGACCTCCTCGACGAGAGCGTCGCCGAGCTCGGCACGATCGGCGCCCCGTCCGCGATGACGACCGACGGCCGCTACCTCTTCGTGCAGACCGCCGTCGGCGTCGAGATCGTCGACAGCGGCATCTGGACCTGGGACCACGTCGACCACTTCCACTACTACCGCGCCGAGCCGGCGCTGCTCGGCACCGTCGCGGGTGAGGGGGAGGCGGTCGTCGCCACCACGAACCTGTCGACCTCCGGCGGTACCGGGCTGTTCTTCCCGGAGTCGGGTGAGGCGGTGCTCCTCGACACCGAGGCGCTGTCGAAGGGCGAGGTCCGCGAGTCGTTCCGCCTGGACGGCGAGCCGGGGCCCGGGATGGTCGTCCCGGTCGGCTCGTTCGCGCTCGTCACCGAGGACGCGGGGGAGTCGGCGTCGGTCGTCGGGCACACGGCCGACGGCGAGCGCACCGGCCTCGTCGAGGCGTGCCCGCAGCCCGCGGGGACGATCACCACCCGCGTCGGCGCGGTCATCGGCTGCGCGGACGGCGCGCTGCTCGCCACCGTCGACGGCGAGGAGCTCGTCGTCGAGCGGATCCCCTACCCCGAGGCCACGACCGCGCCCGCCGCGACCGTCTTCGCGAACCGCGAGGGCCGGCCGACCGTCGCCGGGCTCGCCGGGAGCGAGGGGATCTGGCTGCTCGACACCCGCGCCCGCTCGTGGTCGCTGCTCCCCGCTCCCGCGCCCCTCGCGCAGGTGACCGCCGTCGACGACGAGGACGACCACGTGCTCGCGCTGGGGCAGGACGGCCGCGTGCTCGTGCTCGACGGCGCGGACGGCGCGGTGCTCGCCCAGACCGAGCCCCTCGCGGCCGAGTCGCTCGCCGCGGGTCTCGCCCCGACGCTCGTCGCCGACCAGCAGCGCGCCTACCTCAGCGCGCCCGCCGAGCGGCGGCTGCACGAGATCGACTACGCCGACGACGCCCGCCTCGCGCGCAGCTTCGAGACGGCGACCGAGCCGGCGTTCACCGCCGAGACGGGACGCTGACCATGGGACGCACCCGACGCCGTGCACCCCTCGCCGCGGTCGCCGTCGCGCTGCTCGCGCTCACCGGCTGCTCGGCCGGTGCCGACGACCGCCCGCTGGTGATCGTCTCGACCAACATCCTCGGCGACGTCGTCGAGCGGCTCGTCGGCGAGGAGGCCGAGGTGGTGACGCTGATGAAGCCGAACGCCGACCCGCACTCCTTCGAGATCTCCGCGCAGGAGGCGGCGCGACTCCGCTCGGCCGACCTCGTCGTCTCCAACGGCCTGGGCCTGGAGGAGGGGCTGCAGCAGCACCTCGACGCCGCGGCCGCCGAGGACGTGCCGGCCTTCGTCGCCGGCGACGCGATCGACGTGCTCGACTACTCCGACGGCGACGCCGAGGGCAGCCCCGACTCGCACTTCTGGACCGACCCGGCGCGGATGATCGCCGTCGTCGACGCGCTCGCGCCGGTGCTGGCCGAGCTCGACGGCGCGGACCCCGAGGCCCTCGAGCGCAGCGCCGCCGCGTACCGCGCCGAGCTCGAGGCGCTCGACGCCGAGATGACGGCCGCCTTCGCCGCGATCCCGGAGGAGCGCCGCGCCCTCGTCACCAACCACCACGTCTTCGGCTACCTCGCCGACCGCTTCGACTTCGACGTCGTCGGAGCGGTGATCCCCGGCGGCACCACCCTCGCGGCGCCGTCCGCCTCCGACCTCGCCGACCTCGTCGAGGCGGTCGAGGAGACCGGTGTCCCCACGATCTTCGCGGAGTCCTCGTCTCCCGACCGCCTGGTCCAGGCGCTCGCGAGCGAGGCCGACATCCGCGTCGAGGTGGTCGAGCTGTTCACGGAGTCCCTCACGGGACCCGAGGGCGGCGCACCCGACTACCTCAGCATGATGCGCGTGAACACGCAGCGCATCGCCACCGGGCTCTCACCGTGAGCGCCCACGACCAGCACCAGGAGAACCACATCCCCATGCGCACCAGCCCCTTCCGCCGAGCGCCGCTCCGGCGAGCGCCCCTCCGCCGAGCCGGCCTCGGCCTGCTCGCCCTCGGCACGATCGCGACCCTCGCGGCCTGCTCCTCGAGCAGCGCCCCCGCGGCCGATCCGACCGCCGTCGCCGCACCTGACGCGGCCGGCACCCGGCTCGCCGTCGCCTACGAGGGCGGCATCCTCGTCCTCGACGGCGAGACTCTCGAGACCGTGGCCGACCTGGACTCCGAGGAGTTCACCCGCCTGAACCCGGCGGGCGACGGCCGGCACGTCATGGTCACCATGAGCGAGGGCTTCCAGCTCCTCGACACCGCCGCCGGCACCGACGGCGAGCCCGAGCTCACCGACGTCGTCTTCGCCGCCGACACCCCCGGGCACGTCGTCCGCCACGGCGGCAAGACGATCCTCTACGCCGACGGGACCAGCGACACGACGGTCATCGAGACCGCGGACCTGGCCGACGCCGAGGGCGTGCCCGAGGTCGAGACCATCCCGGGCGTCCAGGCGCACCACGGGGTGTCGATCGTCCTCGAGGACGGCACCTTCCTCACCACGGTCGGCACCGCCGACGGCCGCACCGGCATCGAGGTGCGCGACGCGTCCGGCGCCGTGGTCGCCACGAACGACCAGTGCCCCGGCGTGCACGGCGAGGGCACGGCCGAGAACGAGGTCGTGGTCTTCGGCTGCGAGAACGGCGCCCTCGTCTACGACGGCGGCGAGATCACCAAGCTCGAGGCGCCCGACCAGCCGTACGGCCGGATGGGCAACGCCTGGGTCAGCGAGACCAGCCCGATCGTCGTCGGCGACTACAAGGACGACCAGGACGCCGAGGGCTACCTCCTGCACCGCCTCGCGCTGATCGACACCGAGGCGAAGACCCTCGACGTCGTCGACCTGCCCGAGGGTGTCGAGTACACCTTCCGCGGCGTCGCGCGCGGCCCGGGCGACCTCGCCTACCTGATCGGCTCCGACGGAGCGGTCCACGTGATCGAGCCGGAGACCGGGGAGATCACCGACTCGTACCCCGTCGTGGACGCCTGGGAGAGCCCCGTCGAGTGGCAGGACCCGCACCCCGCCATCACGGTCGCCGGTGACATCGCCTACGTCACCGACCCGGCCGCGAAGAGCGTCCACGCGCTCGACCTGACCACCGGGAAGGTGCTGTCCAGCGCCGAGCTGGAGGTCACGCCGAACGAGATCGCGCTCGCCGCGAGCTGACGCACGGGACGACGGAAGGGCGCGGGGCTGCTGGCCCCGCGCCCTTCTCCGTGTCCGGTGCGGTTTCCGAGGGTGACCCGTGCGGTCAGCCGGCGGCGCGGTTCCCGCGTCGACGGCGGCCGAGGAGCAGGCCGAGCGCGCCGAGCAGGCCGAGGACCCCGGCGGCGGGCAGCGCGGACACCGCATCGACGCCGGTCTCGGCGAGACGGGTGGCGGAGGCGTCCTTCGTCGGCCTCGTGCCGGTGACACCGGAGTGGGGCGAGCCGGAGCCGGCGCCGGACGGGGTGGTGCCGGTGATGCCGGTGCCTGACGTGGTGGTGCCGGTGCCTGACGCGGTGGTGCCGGAGGCCGACGCGGTGGTGCCGGACGCCGTGGTGCGGGCGTCCGACGTCCCGGCGGTCGCCGCAGCGGCGCCGCCCGAGGAGGTCGTCCCCGAGGCGATGGTGCCGGTCGTCGTGCCGGCTCCCGGGCCGACGGCGCCCGGGGTGGCGGTCCCGGTCGTGCCGGTGACGGTCGGGCGAGTGCCGGTGGTGCCGGTGTCCGTGGTGCGCGGACCGGCGGTGCTCGGGCGCGTGCCGGTCGTGCCGGCGTCGGTGGTGCCCGTGCCCGGCGTGCCGGTCCCGGCTGCTCCCGGGGTCCCGGTCGCGGGGGTGCCCGTCCCGGTGGTTCCGGCACCGGTCGTGCCCGTTGCCGGTACGCCCGTGCCCGTGCCCGGCGTGCCGGTGGGCGCCGGGGTGGCCGGCGTGCCGGTGGGCGCGGGAGTGGCCGGCGTGTCGGTCGGTGCGGGAGTGGACGGGGTGCCGGTGGGTGCGGGAGTGGAGGGGGTCCCGATGGGTGCGGGGATGGACGGGGTGTTGGTGGGTGCGGGAGTGGACGGGGTGCCGGTGGGTGCGGGAGTGGAGGGGGTCCCGATGGGTGCGGGGATGGACGGGGTGTTGGTGGGTGTGGGAGTGGACGGGGTGCCGGTGGGTGCGGGAGTGGAGGGGGTCCCGATGGGTGCGGGGATGGACGGGGTGTTAGTGGGTGTGGGAGTGGTCGGCGTACCGGTGGGTGCGGGAGTGGAGGGGGTCCCGATGGGTGCGGGGATGGACGGGGTGTTGGTGGGTGCGGGAGTGGTCGGCGTGCCGGTGGGTGCCGGAGTGGAGGGGGTCCCGATGGGTGCGGGGATGGACGGGGTGTTGGTGGGTGCGGGAGTGGTCGGCGTGCCGGTGGGTGCCGGAGCCGACGGGGTCCCGATGGGCGCGGGGATGGACGGGGTGCCGGTAGGTGTGGGAGTGGACGGCGTGCCGGGGGGAACAGGACCTGACGGGGTCACGGTGGGCGCGACGGTCGACGGCGTGCCGGTGGGTGCGGGGATGGACGGGGTGCCGGTCGGGGCGGGAGTCGAGGGGGTCCCGGTGGGCGCGGGTGTCGGCGCGGTGCCGGGGCCGCCGGTGGTGCTGCCCCGGGGGATCGGGACGGCGGTGACGAGGAGGTCGGAGGTGTAGGCGGCGCCGCGTGGAGTGGTCGCGGTGATGGTGCCCGAGCGGCGGTACTCGCCCGCGTCCACATCCGACTGCTGGACAGGGCCCGCGAGGGTGCGGACCGCGCTCTCGCCCGGCGCGAGGGTGAACGGCGGCAGTGTGTCGACACGGACGTCGGTGAGCGCGACGTCACCGCGGTTGACGATCGTGAAGGTCGTGTCGACGATGGTGCCCACGGCGACGGCTGCTCCCGGTGCGAGCCTGGGGGTGCTCGTGGTGGTGACCGCCAGGAGGGGGCGCTCGACGGGGATCGCGAGCTGCGCGCCGCTGCGCACCGTCGTGGGGCGGCCCCCGATCACGGCGGTGGTGTCGGCGACGATGTGGGTGAGGCCGCTCGCGAGGTCGTCCTCCGTGACCGTGGACTCGAGGTGCAGCTCGGCGCTTGCGCCGGGCGCGACGAGCGCCGCCTTCTCACTGGTGCTGCCGGGGCTGCCGGGGGCGGCGCCCACCCGGACCGCGACGAGGTCCCGCACGTCGCCGGCGCCGGTGTTGGTGACCGTCGAGGTCCAGCGGACCTTCGTGCCGGCCGTCACCTGCTCGCCGGGCTTCAGCACGAACTCGCCCCGGAATCTCCAGGCCGCGTCGCTCGGACCGTTGGCCGCCGGTCCTCCGGCGGTGGCACCCGGTGCGGTCCCCGTCGTGCCGGGCGCGGGCGTCGCGGTGCCGGCCGGGCTGGAGATCGTGGGCGTGGGCGTCGGTGTCGGTGTGGGCGTGGGCGTGGTCGTGGGCGTGGTCGTTGTGCCGCCCGCGGAGCCCGGAGTCGTGCCGGTGGGGGCCGGCTTCGGGATCGCGAGGACGATGGTGGCGGGGGTGGACCGGTACTCGGCGCCCCGGGGCGTCCGTGCGGTGGCGAAGCCGCCCACGCGGCGGTACTCGCCCGCGGTCAGGTCCGACAGCGAGATCGTGTCCGAGAGGCGCTGGACGCTGACCTGGCCCGGCGCGAGGCTGAACGGGGGGAGTCCGGCGAGTCGGATGTCGTTCAGTGCCACGTCGCCGCGGTTGGTCAGCGTGACGGTCGCGTCGACCACGGTGCCGAGGGTCACCGGTGCGCCGGGTGCGAGCCGGAACGACGGGGCGTAGGTCACCTCCAGGGCGGGCCGCTCGGCGGCCGCCGCCGGGCCCCCGGGCAGGGCGAGCTCGCCGACCACGGGGAGCGCGAACCTGCCCTGCGTCGAGCTGAGGTCCCAGGTGAACGCGTACGACACCTTGCCGGCGTCGAGATCGGCCTGGGTGACTGTCCGAGTGAACGTGACGTCCCGACCGTCGCGGCTCGCACCCGGTGGGATGACGAGGCCGGATCCGGAGACCGTGACCGCGACAGGGCCGTCGTTGCGGAAGGTGACGATCCACGTCACCTTCGTGCCGACCGTCGGCTTCTCGCCCGGCTTCAGCTCGAGCGTCCCCTTCGCCGTCGCGCTCACGAGGTGGTCCCCCGTGGCGGCCGGGGACGTCGGCGGAACGGGTGCGGGGGTCGACGGCGTGCCGGTGGGTGCGGAAGTGGGCACGGTCCCGGTGGGCACGGCGGTGGCCGGCGTGCCGGTGGGCGCGGGAGTGGAGGGGGTCCCGGTGGGTGCGGGAGTGGACGGCGTGCTCGTGGGGATCGGCAGCACGACGACGATGTCGGGGGAGAAGTACTCGACACCGCGGGGGGTGCGTGCCGTCATGTTGCCCGAGCGGCGGTATTCGCCGGCTTCCACGTCCCAGTCCTCGATCTCGCCCGTGAGGACCCGGACGGCGCTCTCGCCCGGCGCGAGGGTGAACGGGACCAGCTTGTCGATCCGGACGTCGGTGAGCGTGACGTCGCCGCGGTTGACGATCGTGAGGGTCACGTCGAAGACGGTGCCGGCGACGGGGGCCGCTCCCGGCGCGAGCCTGGGCGCGATCGTGGCGGTCACGGCGAGGAGGGGGTTCTCGGCGGGGATCGCGAGCGTCGCGTCGCTGCGGACCGAGATCGTCTTCCCGCCGGTCACCGCTTTCGCATCGACGACGAGGTGGGCGAGGCCACTCGCCAGGTCGTCCTCGGTGACGGTGGACTCGAGGTGCAGCTGCGCGGTCCGGCCCTTGGCGAGGACGGCCAGCTTCTCGCTGGTGCTGCCGGGGCTGCCGGGGGCCGCGCCCACCCGCACGGCGACGAGGTCCCGCAGGTCGTCGGGGCCGGTGTTGGTCAGCGTCGAGGTCCAGCGGATCTTCGTGCCGGCCTTCACCTGCTCGCCGGGCTTCAGCACGAACTCGCCGCGGAACCGCCAGGACTCGTCGGCCGTGCCGCTCGCCGGGGAGCCTCCGGCGCCGGCACCTGGGGCCGGAGCCGGCGTGGCGGTGCTCGTCGCGCCGGCGACGTTCGGCTTCGGGAACGGCAGCCTCACGGGGGCGATGGTCTTGTATGCGGCGCCCCTCGGGGTGCGCGCGGTGACGTAGCCCTCGCCGCGGCGGTACTCGCCGGCGATCACGTCCAGGTGGTCGACCTTGTCCTTGACGCCGAGAACGGCCTGCTGGCCCGGCGCGAGGCTGAACGGCGTGGTGCCGGTGACGGTGATGTCGTGGAGGGTCACCTCCCCGCGGTTGGTCACCGTGACGGTCGAGTCCACCACGGTGCCGAGGACGACGGGCTGGCCCGGGGCCGGCTCGAACCTCGGTGTGAAGACGACCTCGAGCGCGGGGTTCTCCGCCGGGATGGGCAGCTCGCCGCGCACGGGGATCCAGTGCATGCCCGCCGGCGTGACGATGCCCCAGGTGTTCGCGTACCTCATCACTCCGGCATCGAGATCGGCCTGGGTGACCGTCTGCTCCTTCACGTCGTCCCGACCGTCGCGGGTCTGCCCCGCCGGGATGGAGAACTGGGTTCCGTAGACGTCGGCGGTGGTCGTGCCGTTGTTCCGGAAGGTGATGATCCACTTCACCTTCGTGCCGACCACCGGCTTCTCACCCGGATTCAGCTCGAACGTCCCCCTCACCGTCGCGCTGACCAGGGAGTCCCCGGTCATGGGCGCGGACGGCGGCGGAGCGGGCTGCTGCTGGGCGGCGGCGGCGGGCGTCTCCGACGCGGCTGCAGGAGCCTCGAGCGTCGGCGTCGGCGTCGCGTCGGGTGCCGATGGCGCGAGAGAGGGGACCGGTGCCTCCGGCGCGGCCGTGACGCTCGGCGGGGTCGTGACGTCGACCGCGGCCGGGGCCGGAGCGAGAGCGGCCGCGGGCGGGGCGGTCTCGGGCGTCGGCGCCGGGGGAGCGGGGGAGGGAGCGGCGTCCGGCACGGCGGGGGTGGCGCTCGGTGCGGCGGAGGCGGCGGCCGGGGCGGCCTCGGGCGCAGCGGGTCCGACGGACGGCGCGGCATCGTCCGGTGCGATCGAGGGCGTGGGCGCCGGGAGTGCGGGCACCGACGGGGCGTCCTGTGCCGGTGCCGCGGTCGTGGCGTCGGCGCCTCCTTCGGCGTGGGCGGCGACGGAGGTCGTTCCGAGCAGGCAGGCGCTCAGCGCGACGGACGCGGCGATGCTGAGGGGCGTGCTGGGCGTTCGGCGCGGTCTTCGGGGGTCGGGGCGTGAGGGGGTCAAGGGCACTCCTGGGCAAGGACCGGCGAGAGGTCGAAACGATTCCGGGAAGATTCACACAGGTGTTCCCAGGGCTGCGAATATCTGGCGCGGAAGCGGGTGCCCGGCAGTCTTCGACACCGTTGGCGGTGCAGGACGACCGAGGGCCGGTGGCGTCGAATCGAGTCGACGCCACCGGCCCTGGGCCTGACCGACCGTGCGTCAGTCGGCGGTGCGGTGGCGACGGCGGCGGGCGCCGAGCAGCATGCCGAGCGCGCCGAGGAGCCCGAGGGCGCCGGCAGCCGGAAGCGCGGACGACGCGTCGACGCCGGTCTGAGCGAGGTGCGCTGCGGAGGCGCCCCTGCGCTGCGGAGTCGTGCTCGCCGCGGCCGGGGCGCTGGGCGCCGATCCTGCGGCTGCGTCGGGACGCGCGCCCGCGGCACCGGCGAGTGCCACGAAGCCGGCCGGGGCGCCCTCGTCGGCGGTCGCCGCGCCGACGGTCGGCCCGGTCGCGGAGGCGGTTACTCCGGTGGTCGCGGCCTCCGTGGTGGTCCCGGTGCTCGTCTCCGTCTGCGTCGGCGTACCGGTCGCGGGTCCGTCCACGGCCGCCGGGATCAGGAGGACGCCGAGGTAGGGCGCGGAGGTGTAGTCGGGGCGGTCCTTCCGGATGCCCGTGGCGGTGGAGACCCGTCGCACCACTCCCGCGTCCAGATCCTTCTGCGTCACGGCGTCGACCACCTGGTAGACCTTCGTCTCGCCGACGGCGATGCTGCCGGGACCCTGCTGGTCGAGGTCGAGGAAGGACACGTCGCCGGTGTTCTTCACCGTGACGGTCCAGATGATCGTCGAGCCGACCGTGACGGGCTGTCCCGGCTCGAGGTCGAACGCTCCGGTGGAGCTCGCCTCGAGGCGCGGGTGCTCGGTGCCGATCGCGAGCTCGCCGGAGGCGGAGGCGGAGAAGGGGCCGTCGCCGGTGCGGCCGACCACGTCGGCGACGAGGAGGGTGCGGTTCTCCGCGAGGTCCTGCGCCGTGACGGTGGTCTCGAGGTGCAGCTGCCGGGTCTCGCCCGGGGTGAGGACGGCGATCGTCTCGCTGTGGGCGTCACCGTCGGCGGAGAGGTCGTGCAGGTCCGTTCCGGCGGTGTTCGTGACCGTGACGGTCCAGCTCACCCGGGTGCCGGCCTTCACCTGCTCGCCCGCCGTCAGCTCGAACGCGCCGGTGGTGATGACGGCGACGCGTCCCTCGTCGGAGGTGAGGTCGAGCGAGTCGTTCAGCCGGAGGTCCACGCTGGAGCCCGACGGGGTCCGGCCGGTCGCGTGGAAGGTGTCGAAGGTGAAGCCCTGGACGATGTCCCTCCGGGTGACGGTCGAGTAGAAGGTCAGGTCCTTCGTCTCGCCGACGGCGAGGGCGGTGTGCTCTCCCGCATCGGTGACGTGGACGTCGGAGAGGGCGACGTCGCCGGCGTTGGTGAGCGTGGCGGTCCACTTCACCGGCGTGCCGACCCGCACCCGTCCACCGGCCGGGAGCACGAACTCGCCGGCGATCCTCCCGGTGAGGGAGGGGTGCTCGGCGGCGGCCGGAGCCGGGGCCGGCGTCGGGAGGGTCAGCTCGCCACGCGCGGGGATCGTGTAGCGGCCTCCCGGTGCCTCGACGCCGAACTCGCTCTCGTAGCGCACGACGCCCGCGTCCAGGTCGGCCTGGGTGATCGTGCTCGGCTTGGTGGTGTCCTCGACGTAGCCGCTGCGGCCGGGGGTGAGCTCGAGGGTGGTTCCGTCGATCTTCACGGTGTCGGGGCTGTGGTGGAAGAAGGTGACGATCCACTTCACGGTGGTGCCGACCGTCGGCTTCTCGCCGGGCTTCAGGTCGGGGACGCCGCGGACGGAGGCGGTCGCCCGGTCGGACGCGGTGGTGGTCGGAGTGGGGGCGGGTGCGGGGGTGGTCGGCGCGGGGCTGGTGGTCGGCGTCGTGCTCGGAGTCGGTGCGGTCTCGGGCAGATCGAGTGCGCCCTGCGCGCGGATGATCTGGCGGCCGTCGCTGGAGACGACGTCGTAGCGGCTGGCGTAACCGACGCGGCCGGCGTCGAGGTCGGCCTGGGTGATGGTCGTGGGTGCGAGGTCGTCCTCGACCTCGCCGCTCTCGCCGGGCTCGAGGTGCAGGAGCGCCGTGAGGACATCGACGGCCTGGGAGGTGGAGTTGTGGAGGGTGACGGTCCACTTGACCGGGGTTCCGACGTGGGGCTTCTCGCCGGGCTCGAGGTCGAGGACGCCCTTCACCGTCGCGGTCACGCCGACCGGAGTGGCTGCTGACGCGGCCGGAGTGGGCTGCTGCTGGGGTGTCGAGACCGGCGTCTCGGTCGCGGCGGCGGGCGCGTCGGCCGGCGCATCCTGGAGTGCGGGGGCCGGGACGACCGGCGCCTCGGTCGCGGGCACGGCGGGCACCGGGGTGGCGGCGGCGACCGGCATCGTCGCTTCCTCGGGCGCAGTCGCCGCGGGCGCCACTGAGGCGGCGGGGGAGACGGGGTCCGGGGAGACGGGCTCCGGAGCGGCCGTCGGGGCGGACGTCTGCGCGGCCGGAGCGGGCGCAGCCGGGGCGGGCGCGGCCTCGAGTGCGGCGGGCGCCGAGGCGACGGGCTGCGACATGGTGTCGACGACGACGGCCTGAGCGGTGGTCTCGGAGACGACGGGCACGGTGGACTCGTCGGCGTGGGCGACGAGGGCGGTGGAGCCGAGCAGGCAGGCGCTCAAGGTGAGCGAGGCGGCGATGCTGAGCGGTGCTCCGAGGGACCGGCGGGGTCCCTGGATGTCGTGGCGGCGGGGGGTCATGCGAACTCCTAGGCGGTGGTGATTCGAATATCGAGTGAAGCTCGGAAACGATCACATCGGAGAGGAGGAGTTGACACATCGGTGGCGTGAAGTGGTCAAGGAGGCGCCCGATGCGAGTAATGGCGCTGATGTGCAGTAGTGGCGGGAGTTGTGTCGAAGTGGGCAGGTCGGCGTCGAGGAGGGGCCGGTCATGGGCCCGATCGGCCGGGTTCTGCTGGTGGCAAGGCACCCGGGAACGCGAGAACGGCCTGAACCCGTCCGGAAGGGCGGGTTCAGGCCGTCGTGGCTCGGCGGCGGTGTCGAAGGGCGTCGACTCTGCCGGCGAGCGGTCAGTGGGCGGAGCGGTTGCGCCGGCGGCGACGCCCGACGAGCACGCCGAGCGCGCCGAGGGCGGTGAGGATCCCGGCGGTGGAGAGCGCGCCGGCCGCGTCGGACCCGGTCTCCGCGAGGCGGTTCTTCGACGCCTCGGCGGCGTTCGAGCTCTTCGTGGTGGAGCCCGTGGTGCCGGCGGCTGCGGGCACGACGGGGGCCGGAGTGGTCGGTGAGGGCTCCGGTGCCGGGGTGGGTGCCGGTGCAGGGGTGGGCGCCGGAGGGGTGGGCGTCGCCGGCGGGGTGGGCGTGGGCGTCGGGAGGGCGAGTCGGGCGGTGACGGGTGTGCTGATCGGTTCGATCTCCTCCCCGGAGAGGTCGAGTCCGTCGACGATGTCGTCGAGCACGGTGTAGCCGTTGGTGAGGTCGGCCTGGGTGAGCTCGGTCGTGGCGGTCAGCTCGTCGGTCTCGCCGGGCTGCAGGTCGAAGAAGTTCTCCGCGGTCCTGCTGGTGATGTCGTAGACGGTGTCGGCGCGGGTGTTGGTGAC
Organism: Rathayibacter sp. PhB152; assembly: GCF_003751395.1. Classification (NCBI taxonomy): domain Bacteria; kingdom Bacillati; phylum Actinomycetota; class Actinomycetes; order Micrococcales; family Microbacteriaceae; genus Rathayibacter; species Rathayibacter sp. PhB152. Next base: position 194,691 of record NZ_RJUT01000003.1, read on the forward strand.
CGTGATGGTCCACTCGACCTCGGTGCCGACCGCGGGGTTCTCGCCGGGCGCGAGGACGAGCTCGCCGCTGGCGGACACCTCCAGCGCGCCCTGGGAGGCCGGGGTGGGCGTCGGTGTCGGTGCGGGCGTGGGGCCCGGAGGGGTCGGGGTGGGTGCAGGCGGGGTGGGAGTGGGTGTCGGGGTGGGTGCAGGCGGGGTGGGAGTGGGCGTCGGGGGAGGTGTCGGCGTGGGTGTCGGGCTGGGGAGGGCTAGTTCGCCGTTGAGGTGTGCGTAGGTCAATGCGCCGCGAGGTGTCGTCGCGTCGACGAACACATCCAGGTCGGCGTAGCCGTCCGCGAGTTGCTTCTGGTCGAGGGTGGTCGACGTGGTCACCTCGCGGGCCTGACCGGGTTCGAGGCGGAAGCCTGGTTCGGCGAAGACGGTGGCGACGTCGTCGAGGGGGACGTCGCCGGTGTTCGTGACCGTGACCGTCCACGTCACCTGGGTGCCGACCTGGGGCTTCTCGCCGGGTTCGAGGACGAGTTCGCCGCGGGCGGTCGCGCTCAAGGATGCGCCCCGCGCGGGTGTCGGGGCCGACGTCGGCGTCGGTGTGGGTGTGGTCGGGGCCGGCGTCGGTGTGGTCGGGGTGGGGGTCGGGGCCGTCGGAGTGGGCGCCGGCGTGGTCGGAGTCGGGGTCGGTGTGGGCGTCGGGTTGGGGAGAGTCAGTCGGCCGCGGACGCGTGTGTAGACCGAGACGCCGTCGGGTGTCCTCGCGCCGGTGAACTCGTCGAGGACAGCGGAGCCCTCCGTGAGTTGCTTCTGCGTGAGGGTGGTCGACGAAGTCAGCTCGAGGGCCTGGCCGGGTTCCAGATGGCGGCCGGGTCCCGCGATCGTTCGGGCCACGTCGTCGAGGGGGACGTCGCCGGTGTTGGTCACCGTGACGGTCCACTTCACCTGGGTGCCGACCGTCGGCTTCCCGCCCGGCGGGAGGACGAGCTCGCCGACTGCGGTCGCGCTGAAAGCGGCGCCCTTCGCAGTCGCGCTCGCGATCGGCGTCGGGGTGGCCGTCGGCACCACGGCGGCGTGGGCGGCCGTGGCGGAGCCGAGCAGCCCGACGGACAGGGCGAGGGAGGCGGCGACGGTGAACGGGGTCCCGGCGCAGCGGCGCGGGCGGAGGGAGTCGGGACGACGGTGCACGGGGCTCCTCGAGAGGTGATGAAAGACGAGACGACGAATGCTCGCATCCACCCGCATCGGCCGTCGAACATCTGGCGCAGGCAAGACGGTCTGGCGTTCACAGCGCACGCTGGCGCGGGCGATGGTTCTCGGGCTGGTGAGCTCCGCTGTGACAGGTCGTGCGACCCTCCCGCCTGCGCAGTGGTGATCGTGCGGGGAGCGCGGGAACGGCCCGGGTCCGATGGAGACGCGGGCCCGGGCCGTTCCCGATCACCGGTGGCGTCGAAGGGCGACCGTGCCGAGGGTGAGGATCCCGGTGGCGGACATCGCTCCCGCCACGCCGGAACCGGTCTCTGCGAGGCGGCGCTTCGATGCCGTCGTGGCCGAGGAGCTCGTGCCAGCCGAACTCTTCGCGGTCGAGCCGGGCGGGCAGGTACGAAGGACGCAGGGGTACCTGATCAGGTCGCCGGCACCGGGGCGGCCGAGGCGAGCGCCGGAGTGGCCGGCGAGGCGCCCGGAAGCGCCGAAGCGGGTGCCGGTGCGGTCGGGCTCGGAGTCGGGCTGGGGAGGACGAGGAGGCCGCCGATGCGTGTGGAGACTCGTGCGCCGTCACGTGTCGTTGCGCCGGTGAACACATCGAGGTCCTCGTAGCCGGCTGCGAGTAGCTTCTGGTCGAGAGTGGTCGACGATGTCAGTTCGCGGGCCTGGCCGGGCTCCAGGACGAGGCGGTAACCCGCGATCGGGAAGGCGACGTCGTCGAGGGGGACGTCGCCGGTGTTGGTGAGGGTGATGGTCCACTTCACCTCGGTGCCGACCGTCGGCTTCTCGCCGGGCTTGAGCACGAGCTCGCCGCGGGCGGTGGCCGTGAGCACGCCCTGACCGGCTGGGACGGGTGCCGATGTGGTCGGACTCGGGCTGGGGAGGTCGAGGCGGCCGCTGATGCGTGTGGCGATTCGTGCGCCGTCAGGTCTCGTCGCCGTGGCGAAATCATCGAGGTTGGCGAAGCCGGTCGCGAGTCGCTCCTGATCGAGGGTGGTCGACGAGGTCAGTTCGCGGGCCTGGCCGGGTTCCAGACGGAGGCCGGGTCCAGCGAATCTCGAGGCGGTGTCGTCGAGGGGGACGTCGCCGGTGTTGGTGACCGTGATGGTCCATTTCACCTCGGTGCCGACCGTCGGCTTCTCGCCGGGCTTGAGGACGAGCTCGCCGGTCGAGGTCGCCTCCAACCCGAGGGCGTTGACGCTCGCGCTCGCGGTGGGGGTCGGAGTGGCCGTCGGCGCCACGGCGGCGTGGGCGGCCGTGGCGGAGCCGAGCAGCCCGACGGTCAGGGCGAGGGAGGCGGCGATGGTGAGCGGGGTGCCGGCGCAGCGGCGCGGGCGGAGGGAGTCGGGACGACGATGCATGGAGGCTCCTCAGGAGTGGATGGAAGAACAGACGACGAATGCTCGCATCCAGCCGGATCGGCTGTCGAACATCTGGCACGGGCGAGACGGTCTGGCATCCGCAGCGCACCGTGGCGCGGGCGATGGATTTGAGACTGATGAGCTCGGCGGTCACGGGCTGCGCGATCTTCCCGCCCGCGGTGGGGGCGATCGTGCGGTGAGCGCGGGAACGGCCCGGGTCCGCTGAAGAAGCGGGCCCGGGCCGTGGTGGATCGCCGGTGGCGTCGAAGGGCGTCGACGTCACCGGCGATCGGTCAGTGGCCGGCTCGGTCGGTGGCCGGACGGGTGCGGCGACGACGGCGGCCGACGAGCACGCCGATCGCGCCGAGTGCGGTGAGGATCCCAGCGGCGGACAGCACGCCCGCTGCGTCGGACCCGGTCTCGGCGAGGCGGCGCTTCGATGTCTCAGCGGCGGCCGGGCTCGTCGCAGTCGAGCTCTTCGCGGCCGAGCCGGCCGAGCCGGCTGAGCCGGTGGATCCGGTCGAGCCCATCGGGCCCGTCGAGCCCGTCGTACCGGCGGTCGCGGGCAGGACAGCTGCCGGGGTGCCTGTCGCGGGTGCGGGTCCCGGGGCGACCGGAGCCGCCGTCGGAGTGGCCGGTGTGGGGCTCGCAGGGGTCGGGCTCGGGGTGGGCGTCGACGGAGGTGCGGGTGTGGTGGGTGTGGGTGTGGGTCCCGGAGGGGTGGGCGTCGAGGTAGGTGCGGGCGAGGTGGGTGTGGGCGAGGGCGTGGGCGCCGGAGGAACCGGGGCGGCGAAGGTGAGCTTGGAGGTGAGGAAGGTCGTTGTCTCGACACCTTCGGGGCTCTTCGCGGTGAGGAGCGTCTTGAGGACGGCGAACCCGTCGGTGAGGTCACCTTGAGTCAAGGTGGTCGACGTCTTCAGCTCGCCGCTCTTGCCGGGCTCGAGATCGAGGCTGTCGCCGTCGGGCTTGGCGGTGACGTCGCGGACGGGGACTTTCCCGATGTTGGTGACCGTGATGGTCCACGTCACCTCGGTTCCGACCTTCGCGGTCTCGCCGGGTAGGAGGACGAGCTCACCGTGGGCGGACGCCTTCACCAAGGGGTTCAGCACCGGTGTCGGGGTGGGTGCGGGCGTCGGGCTGGAGAGGGCGAGTCGGCCGCTGACGCGTGTGGAGACTGGTTGCCCGTCAGGTGTCCTGCCGCCGACGAGCTCGTCGAAGTAGGCGTAGCCGTCCGCGAGTTCCCTCTCGTCGAGGGTGGTCGACGAGGCGAACTCGCGGCCCTGGCCGGGTTCCAGATGGAGGCCGGGCCCTGCGAACGTACTGGCGACGTCGTCGAGGGGGACGTCGCCGGTGTTCGTGAAGATGATGGTCCACTTCACCTCGGTGCCGAGCGCCGGCTTCTCGCCCGGCTTGAGCACGAGCTCGCCGCGGACGGTCGCCGTCAGGGCGCCCTCACCGGCGGGGACGGGTGCCGGTGTGGTCGGGGTGGGCGCCGGTGTCGTCGGAGTGGGCGCCGGCGTGGTCGGGAAGGGGGTCGGCACCGGTGTGGAGAGCTCCAGCCGGTCGGACAAGGGGGTGGTGACTCGGACGCCATCGGACGTCCATCCGGAGGAGGAGCCGGAGAGGAGGATGTAGCCGTTGTTCAGGTTGGCCTGGGTGAGGGTGTCACTCCGGATGAAGTCGTGCTTGTCGCCGGGCTTGAGCTCGACTTCCTCGTCACCTCCGTCAGTGACAACGTATTTGAGACCGACGGTGCCGGTGTTCGTGACCGTGACCGTCCACTTCACCTGCGTGCCGACCTGGGGCTTCTCGCCCGGCTTGAGAAGGAGCTCGCCGCGGGCGGTCGCGCTCAGGGAGGCGCCCCGCGCGGGTGTCGGAGTCGGTGCCGGCGTCGTCGGGGTGGGCGCCGGTGTCGTCGGAGCGGGCACAGGTGTCGTCGGTGTGGGCGTCGGCGTCGGCGTGGCCGTGGGGATGGCCGTGGGCGCGGGTGCGGGCGCGGGGGTGGGGAGGTCGTGTCGGGCGGTGATGGGGGTGGTGATCTCGGTGTCGGTGGGGGTGAGTGCCGTGGCTTGGGTGGTGAGGAGGGCGTAGCCGTTGCTGATGATGTTCTGGGTGAGGAGGTCCTGCTCGATGAAGTCGTGCTTCTCGCCGGGCTGGAGGGTGATCAGTCCGGCGCTGAAAGTGGTGGCGACGTTGTGGAGGGGGACGTCGCCTGTATTGGTGACCGTGATGGTCCACCTCAGCGGTGTGCCGGAGGCCGGCTTCTCGCCGGGCTTGAGGACGAGCTCGCCGCGGGCGGTCGCGCTCAGGGAGGCGGAAGCGGCGGTCGCGCTCGCGGTCGGCGTCGGGGTGGCCGGGGGTGCCACGGCGGCGTGGGCCGCCGAGGTGGACCCGAGCAGCCCGACGGTCAGGGCGAGGGAGGCGGCGACGGTGAACGGGGTGCCGACGCAGCGGCGCGGGCGAAGGGAGTCGGGACGACGATGCACGGAGGCTCCTCGGAAGTGGATGGAAGATGAGACGACGAATGCTCGCATCCCCGTCATCGGCCGTCGAACATCTGGCACGGACGGGACGGTCTGGCGCCCGCAGCGCACGCTGACGCGGCACGGTCGACTGGCGCAGGCCGTGTCCTCCCGCAGCACTCGGCCCGCTACAGGAAGCGCAGCGCCAGGTGCAGGTCGACGCGGTCGGCCATCGCGGAGAGGTCGCGGCCGGTCAGCGCCTCGATCCGCTGCATCCGGTAGCGGAGGGTGCTGGCGTGCAGGTGCAGGCGGTCGGCGGCCTGGCGCCAGGAGCCGCCGCTCTCGAGGAAGACGCGCAGGGTCTCGACCATGTCGCTGCGGTGCTCGTCGTCGTAGCGCACGAGCGGTCCGAGGACGGTGAGCGCGAAGGCCGCGCGGGTGCGCGGGGCGACCAGCTCGAGCAGGGCGTCACTGGAGACGGGGACCGTGTGCTCGACGATCGAGACGGGCTCGTCGGAGGAAGCGCGGCTCGCGCGCTCCCGGGCCGCGAGGAGTGAGACCCCCAGCTGTTCGACGGCGCGCGAGGCATCGCCCACGCCGATCGCGATCCGGCGCTCGTGCAGCAGCCACGGCGCCGCCTCGACCGCGGAGCGCAGCGCGGGCCCGGGCGATGACCTCTCGTCCGCGGGATCGCCGAGCAGCAGCACGGCGGCCCCGTCGAGCACCGCGCCCACTGCCAGCGCATGCTCGCGCTCGGCGGCCGCGTGCAGCGGCTGCAGCAGCGCCTCCGGCGGCAGCGACGGGTCGTCGGTGCGCGCGACGACCACCCGGAGCGGCGCGCCGAGGCGGAAGCCGAGCAGCCGCAGCCGCACGGCGGTCTCGGACTCGGGCAGCTCGTCGTGCAGGAGCGCCCGGAGCAGGTCGAGCAGCGGAGCGGCCGACGCGCGCTCGCGCTGGCGGGCGAGGTCGAGCCGGCCGGCGACCGCGCCGGCGAGCAGCTCGACGCCGTCCGCGGTCTCCTCCGACCAGCCGCGCTGATCGCCGGTGACGACGAGCACGCCGAGCCGCTCGCCGGCGGCGGAGAAGAGGGCCCGGCGGGAGAGCGAGCGGCCGTGCTCGGTGACCTCCCAGCGGCTGTCGGGGGAGGAGAGCGAGGCCTCCCAGGCGGCGCCGTAGTCGGCCGCCGTGGGCAGTCCGCCGGCGGAGGCGACCAGGGTGCCGGCGCGGTCGACGGCCCAGCTGCCGTGCGCGAACTCCTCGAAGAAGGCCCGCAGCGCGACCTGCACGCCCTCGCCCGGGGCGGGATCGGCGAGCAGGCGCCGGGCGAACCGCGCCTCGCGGCCGAGGGTCGGCAGGTCGGCCTGCGCGATCACTCCGGCGACCGTCTGCGCGATGGTCTTGAACGACACGTCCGGCGCCACCGTCAGCAGGGCGATGCCGTGCCGGCGGCAGACCTCGAGCATCCCCTCCGGGAGCGAGCCGACCGCGATCAGGCCGACGACGATGGCCACGACTCCGCGGTCGGCGACGCCGCCGACGAAGCGCTCCACGCTCTCCCGGCCGGAGGTCCAGAGCGCGCTCGTCAGCACCACGTCGCCGGGGGAGAGGAAGCGTCCCGGATCCGGCAGGTCGATCGTGTACGTCCCCGAGATCGCACGGGCCAGCTGCACGTCGTCGCCGCCGACCAGGGTGAGCTGCAGCTCCGGGTGGCCGAGCAGCTCGCGGACGTTCACCCAGGTCTCCTCGTTCGTGCGGCGGACGCTCTCAGACTAGGCGGCGGGCCGAGGGGCCGGCGACGGTCCGCCGGTGCCGGCTGGGTGGGTCTGCGGACTCGACTTCCGGAGGTGGGGGATCTCGATACGCCCGCTGCGCGGGCTACTCGATCAGCATGGCTCTGCTGGTCGAGTAGCCCCGCAGGGGCGCATCGAGACCCGCCGTTGTCCGCCAAGCGGGTCTGCAGGCCGGGCTTCCGGGGGGTGGGGGATCTCGATACGCCCGCTGCGCGGGCTACTCGATCAGCATGAGTGGGCGACCGCCTTGCTCAATCAGCATGGGTGCGCAGCCCCGCTCAGCGGATGCCGCTGCGGGCGAAGCCCTGGACGAAGTAGCGCTGGAAGGCGAGGAACAGCAGCACCATCGGCAGCACCGCGATCAGCGGCTTGCTCAGCGGCAGGACGATCTGCAGGAACACGCGCAGGTGGCCGGCCCCGTCGATCCGCGCAGCCTCGATCAACTCCTCCGGGATGGAGAGGAAGAACTGGCGGGCGAGGAAGATCCCGAAGGCGGCCGCCGCTCCCGGCAGGATCACCGACCAGTAGGGGCCGTAGATCTGCAGCCCGGTGACCAGCTTGAACTGGGCGACCATGATCGCCTGCACCGGGATCATCATCGTCGCGAGCGCCAGCAGGAAGAGCAGGTTGCGGCCCGGGAAGCGCAGCTGGTGGTGCGGGAAGGCAGCGGCGGCGCCACTTCATGCTGGTCGAGCAGCCCCGCAGGGGCGTATCGAGACCCGCCGCGACTAGCAGGGCGGGTCCAAATATCCCTGTTCTGGCGGTGGTGGATCTCGATACGCCCGCTTCGCGGGCTACTCGATCAGCAGGCGGGTCCCACGCCGCAGGGGGATCCCACGCCGCAGGGTGACTTTCCTCAGCCGGCGGGCAGGATCACGCGGAAGCGCGCTCCGGCGGCCCCGGGCAGGCAGACCAGGTCGCCGCCGAGGGCGCGCGCGAGGCCGCGGGCGATGGGCAGGCCGAGGCCAGAGCCGCCGTCCGCGCGGTTGCGGGCGTCGTCGAGGCGGACGAGCCGGTCGAAGACGCGGTCGCGGTCGGCCTCGGGGACGCCGGGGCCGTCGTCGTCGACCGTCACGGTGACCCGGCCGTCGGCGTGCGCGAGCGTGACGTCGATCCGGGAACGGGCGAAGCGGGCGGCGTTCTCGAGCAGGTTGCCGACGATCTGACCGAGCCGGTCGGCGTCGGCGTGCACGGGCGGCGCCGCGGGGTCGCGGTGCAGGACGATCTCGGGGCCGGAGTCGCGCAGCAGCTGCCGCTCGATCGCGGCGGCCGCCACCGCGCCGGCGTCCAGCGGCCGGGCGTCCAGGGCGAGCCCCTCGTCGAGCCGCGCCATCAGCAGCATGTCCTGGATGAGCCGGCCGGCCCGCAGCGATTCGCGGACCACGTGCACCGACAGCCGCTCGCGCTCCTCCTCGGAGCCGTCGGCGCGGACCAGGGCGTCGGCCGCCGCCTGGATGCCGGCGACCGGGGTGCGCAGCTCGTGCGCGGCGTCCGAGACGAAGGCGCGCATCCGGCGCTCGGCGGCCAGGGCGGACTGCTCGGCCTGCTCGAGGTCGTCGAGCATCTCGTCGAACGCCGTGGCCGTGCGGCCGAGCTCGGTGCCCGGCCGCGAGGGGCGCAGGCGCCGGCCGCGGTCGCCGTGCGCGATCGAGCGCGCGACGGTGGTCATCCGCTCGAGCGGCCGCAGGGTCGCGCGGACCACCAGGACGAGGGCGCCGGCCGCGAGCAGGAGGAACGCGGCCGAGGCGCCGAGCAGGATCCCGTTCAGCGACGCGAGGGTCGAGCCGACCGAGCCCGCCTCGCTGCTGAGGGTCAGCACGGTGCCGTCGCTGAGGACGGACTGCAGGGTGATCAGGCCGTCGTCGCCGGAGACGCTGCTCGAGGCGACGGTGACGATCGCGTCGCGGGGCGTGGGAGCGGTGGCGCCGGTGCTGCCGGGCGGGCTCGGCGGCTCGCCCAGCTGGTCCGCCGCTCCCGGCCCCTGACGCAGCTGCTCGGGGCTCGGACCGGCGACGACCTCCTCGCCGTCGGGGCTCTGGATCCGCACCGCGACACCCTGCGCCGAGAGCCGCGAGGCGAGCTCGTCGTCGGCGATCGTGCCGACGAGGGCCGCGGCGGCGGAGGCGCGATCGGCCAGCCGCTCCTCGATCTGGTCGCGGAGGCGCTCGCCGAGCACGACCTGCACCGTCGCGGACAGCGCCAGCAGCAGCACCGCCAGCAGGGCGAGCACGGCGAGCACGGTGCGCAGGCGCAGGGAGCCGGTGCGCAGCGGGGCGGCGGCGGGGCGTGCTGTGGGGGCGCCTGCGGGGGCGGAGCCCGCGGCGTCGGTGCCTGCCGGGACGCTCATGCCTCCACCCGGTAGCCGAGCCCGCGGACGGTGTGGATGAGGCGGTCGCCGTGCGCCTCCATCTTCTTGCGGAGCGAGCTGAGGTGCACCTCGACGAGGTTCGGGTCGACGTGGTCGTAGCCCCAGACCTGGGTGAGGATCTGCGTCTTGGTCAGCGTGCGGCCGCGGCTTCCGGCGAGGAACGCGAGCAGCCGGAACTCGGTCGCGGTGAGGTCGAGGGGCTCGCCGCCGCGGCGGGCGCGTCCGGCGTCGGGGTCGACGACCAGGTCGCCGATCTCGATGATCGAGGGGACGCGGCCGCGCCGGCGGAGCACCGCGGTGACTCGGGCGACCAGCTCGGCGAGGACGAACGGCTTGACCACGTAGTCGTCGACGCCCTCGTCGAAGCCGCGGAGCCGGTCGTCGACGGCGTCGCGCGCGGTCAGCATGATCACGGCCGCGTCGCTGGTGCGGCGGACCCGCTCGGCGAGCACGATGCCGCTCGGGCCGGGCAGCATCCAGTCGAGCACGACCAGGTCGGGCGCGAAGTCGGCGAGCTCGCGGGCGAGGTCCTCGCCGGTCGGCAGGGCGCGCACGGTGTAGCGCTCGCCGCGGAGGGCGGCCTCGACGGAGGAGCGGATGGCGTCGTCGTCCTCGACGAGGAGCACGCGGGCGGAGGGGAGCATGCTCCGACCGTAGGGGGCGCGGATCGGCGTCGACCGCCACTCCGCTGGGGAGCCTCTGTTCTTAAGGACCGCTTCAGATTCGGCTCGGAATCTGAGATGGAACCGGCCGCAACCGCTCCCGAACGGGAACGGCACCGGGCCGGACCGAGGAGACTCCCATGAGCAAGACCCCCGACAGCCGCACCCCCGGAACCCAGGGCTCGGGCACTGAGGGCCAGGGTTTCGGCCCGCGCCGTCCCCGGACCCGCACGATCGCCCTCTGCATCGCGGCCGGCGCGCTCGGCTTCGCGGCGATCGGCTCGACCGCCGCCTTCGCCGATTCCGCGCCCACCTCCGGCTCGACGAGCTCGAGCACGATCGAGACGACGCCGAGCGCGACGGCCAGTGCGACGCCGACCCCGGACTCCAGCGACGCGCCGACCCTCACCGGACCGGCCTCGACCGGCCCGGCCGCCTGCGGACCCGCGGGCGCCGGACTGCCGAAGCCCCCGGCGCCCGGTGCGGACGGCACGATGCCGACGCCGCCGGCTGCGCCTGCCGAGGGTGAGGCGCCGACCCCGCCCGCCGCTCCGGCCGAGGGCGAGACGCCCACGCCTCCCGCGGACGGCTCGATGCCCACCCCGCCTGCTGCGCCTACTGACGGCGAGGCGCCGACGCCTCCGGCCGCTCCCGCTGACGGCGAGGCGCCGACGCCTCCGGCTGCCTCTGCCGACGGCGAGGCGCCCACGCCTCCCGCCGCGCCCACCGACGGCGCGACGGCGACCCCGCCGGCCGACGGTGTGCTCCCCACTCCGCCCGCCGCGCCCGCGGACGGCGACGCCGTGACGCCGCCGACCCCGCCGGCCGCCCCCTCGGGCGACTGCGAGCTCCCGGCGCCCCCGGCCGACGGCTCCGCCCCGACCCCGCCCGCGCCGCCGGCCGCCGGTGAGGCGCCCGCCGGTCCCGCACGCCCCGGCACCGGCCCTGCCGCCGGTGACGCTCCGGACGCCGGCGCGACCCCCTCCGCCCCGAGCGACACCGCCACCCCCGAGGAGTCGGACGCCCCCTCCGGCAGCTGACCCCCGGGCCGCACCTCCGGCACGCGGAACGACCTCCGGCTCGTCGGAATCCACGGATTCGACGAGCCGGAGGTGTTTCCGCGTGCCGGAGGTCCCGGTCCCGCGGCTTCGGCTCGTGAGATGACGTCGGGCTCGTCGAATTCATGGCTTCCGGTGAGACGAAGGCGCTTCCGCGTGCCGGAGGTGCTGGCCGTCTCGCAGGGCCCACTCCGCTGATCGAGTAGGCCGCGCAGCGGGCGTATCGAGATCCACCGGCGGCAGAAGTGGAGTCTGCAGGCCAGCCCTGCTGGGGACGGTGGGTCTCGATACGCCGCTGCGCGGCTACTCGACCAGCATGGTTCCGCGGGCAGCCGCGCAGCCGGGCAGCCGGGCAGCCGGGCAGCCGGTCAGCGGGTCCAGTCGGGCTCGGGGCTCTGCTGCTGCAGCTCGGCGGCGCGGGCGCGGGTGAGGTGGACGGAGTCGCGGACGCGGGTGGGCATCGGCACGAGGTGCTCGCCGGGCTCGCGGTCGTCGTCGAGGAGGAGGCGGACGGCGAGGGCGCCCATCTCCTCGAAGGGCGCGGCGGCGGTGGTGAGCATCGGGTGCAGGTACACCGCGATGTCGTCGTCGTCGAACGAGACCACCGAGACGTCGCGCCCCACCTGGAGACCGGCCTCACCGAGCGCGCGGTAGGCGCCGAACGAGAGCCGGTCGTTCAGGCAGATCAGGGCGTGCGGCGTGACTCCTGCGGCGAGCAGGTCGCGGACCGCCTCGTAGCCGGCCTTCACCGACCACGGCCGGCACGGCAGCTGGGCGATCGGGCGGACCCCGTGCGCGCCCAGCGACTCCCAGATCCCCTCGAGCCGGCGCTGCACGGCCAGGCTGAGCCACTCGTCGTCGGGCTGGTCGACGGAGCGGCCGACGATCACGACGCCCTCGGAGTGGCCGGCGTCGAGGAGTAGATCGACGACGTCGACCGCTCCCGCGCGCTCGTCGGCCAGCACGGCATCGGGTCGCGGCCCGCCGGGGGAGCCCTCGGGGTCGTCGGCGACGGCGTTCAGCATCACCACCGGCGTGCCGCTCACGCGGGCCGGCAGGCGGAGGGCGTGCGGCCGGGTCGCGGCGTAGATGATGCCGTCGACCTGACGGTCGGTGAGGGCGTCGACGGCCTCGTCGAGGGCGTCCGCCTCGCCCTCGGTCTCGGCGATGAAGAGCACGTGGTTCTGCCGCTTCGCCTCGCGCAGCGCCCCGCGGATGAGGCCGCTCGCGAGCCGGTCGACGGTGACCTGCTCCGAGATGAAGCCGATGATCCGCGACTTCTGCGTGCTCAGCGCCCGGGCGGTGAGGTTCGGCCGGTAGCCGAGCTCGTCGGCCGCGGCGCGCACCCGCTTCGCCGCGTCCTCGGACAGGCGCGTGCCCTGCCGGTCGTTCAGCACGAGGGAGACGGCGGTCGTCGAGACGCCGGCCTTCCGCGCGACGTCGGCCATCGTCACTCGCTGCCGCGCCATCGCGCCCCCTCCGCCGTTCCTGGTCGTCCCATCGTAGATCGATTCTGCTAAAGCGATTGACTTGGCAAGCTAAACCGCATAACTTCGCCAGTCAAGCGGTTTAGCACCGCTACTCGTTCAACGGAGAGGGATGCACATGCGGTCGACCATCGCCGAGGAGGCGCTCGGATGCTGACCCTCGAGGGCTCGTGGGTCTGGGACTTCTGGCTGGCCGACGACGGCGACGAGTTCCACGCCTTCTTCCTGCACGCACCGACCTCGCTCGGCGAGGAGGGCCGCCGCCACCGGGCCGCCCGCATCGGCCACGCCGTCTCCTCAAACCTCTCGTCCTGGACCGTGCTCGAAGGCTCGCCCTTCGCGCCGGGTCCCGCCGGCGCGTTCGACGAGACCGCCACCTGGACCGGGAGCGTCGTCCGCGGCGACGACGGGCTGTGGCGGATGTTCTACACCGGCTCGCGCTTCCTCCACCCCGAGCCGCTCGTCGCGAACATCGAGACCATCGGCGTGGCCGTGTCCGCCGACCTGCGCAGCTGGGAGAAGCAGCCCGGCCCGGTCGTCGTCGCCGATCCGCGCTGGTACGAGACCTGGGGCACCTCCGAGTGGAAGGAGGAGGCCTGGCGCGACCCGTGGGTCTTCCGCGACCCGAGTGGCGACGGCTGGCACATGCTCGTCACGGCGCGCTCCACGGAGGGGCCGCTCGACGACCGCGGAGTGATCGGCCACGCCGTCTCGCCCGACCTCGTCAGCTGGGAGGTGCGCCCGCCGCTCTCGCGCCCGGGTGCCGGATTCGCGCACCTGGAGGTCCCGCAGGTCGAGCTCGTCGACGGCCGCTGGCTGCTGCTCTTCTCCTCGACGGAGGACTCGATGACGCCGTCCCACGCCCTCGCCCACCCGCGAGCGGGCACCTGGGCGGTCGAGGTGAACGATCCGACCCGGTGCTACGACCTCTCCGGCGCACGACCCCTGACGAAGGACTCGCTCTACTCGGGCCGCGTCATCCGCGATCGCGCGGGTCGCTGGCAGTTCCTCGCGTTCCGCACCGCCGACGAGAACGGCGTCTTCCTCGGCGGAATCGTCGACCCGATCGCCCTCGGCTCGGCCGAGCTCACCGACGCCGCGCTCTAGCGGCCCCCGATCTCGTCGGGACCCGCAGGCGCGTCCCGGCCGTCACCACTCAGCCTGCACCGCGCATCCAAGGACGGATGCGATCACACAGCACCAAGGAGAATCATGAGAAAGACACGCACCATCCGTCGCGGCGCCCTGGTCGCCGTCGCGGTCGCCACGGCGATCGCCACGATGACCGGCTGCTCGGCCGGAGGCGGTGGCGGCACGGACGCCGCCGCCGGCGACGGCACGGGAGAGATCAACGTCTGGGCGCACCAGGGTCAGGACAGCGAGAACGCCGCTCTGCAGGCCGCGGTCGACGGCTTCAACAGCTCGCAGGACGAGGTGACCGCGAAGCTGCGGATCATCTCCGGCGACACGTACACCACCACGATCACGAGCACGCCGAAGGACCAGCTCCCCGACGTGCTCGAGATCGACGGGCCGACGCTCGCGAGCTTCGTCTACAACGACAAGATCACCCCGATCAGCGACTTCGTCGACCAGGCGACCATCGACAACGCCACCCCCGGCTCCATCGCCGAGGGCACCTCGGACGATGAGCTCTACGCGCTGGCGATGTTCGACTCCGCGATGGGCCTCTACGGGAACAAGACCCTGCTCGACGCCTCGGGGATCAGCGTGCCCACCTCGTTCGACACGGCCTGGACGGCCGATGAGTTCTCGGCCGCGCTGAAGACGCTCGCCGCGGCGAACCCGTCCGGCAAGTCCATCGACCTCAACGAGGCCAGCCTGTCGGGGGAGTGGGGCACCTACGGCTTCGCGCCCCTCATCCAGTCCGCGGGCGGCAACCTGATCGAGGACGGCAAGGCCGCCGGCGCCGTGGACTCGGACGCCAGCGTGCAGGCGCTGACCGACTTCGCGTCCTGGAAGGACTACTCCGACCCCAACTCCGACGGAAACGCGTTCGTCGACGGCCGGGTCGCGGTCGCCTGGGGCGGGCACTGGAACTACCCGACCTTCTCCGAGGCGCTCGGCGAGAACCTCGTCGCCCTGCCGCTGCCGGACTTCGGCGACGGCGCCAAGGCCGGCGCCGGCTCCTGGACCTGGGGCATCGGCTCCGGCACGAAGAACGGCGACGCGGCCGGAGCATTCCTGGACTACCTCCTGAATGACCAGAACGTCGGCGCGATGACCACCGCCAACGGCGCCCCGCCCGCGACGAAGACCGCCTTCGCCGCCGACGCCCTCTACCAGGACGGCGGCGGGCTGGCCCTCTGGGGCCAGCAGCTCGCGAACGCCTGCGCAGCGGACGCGATCACGGACGACTGCATCGCCGTCTACCGCCCCGTCACCGCCGGCTACCCGACGATCACCGCGAAGTTCTCCGGAGCCCTCGCCGCGGTCTGGGGCGGCGCGGATCCGAAGGAGTCCCTGACCGACGCGGCCACCGCGATCGACCAGAGCTTCGCGGACAACGACGACTACAAGTAGCCGATCCGGGCGGGCGCTCGCAGCCGGGCGCCCGCCCACCCCCTCCTGCCGTCCGGCACCGACGCCGACAATCGAAGGACTCCGACCGTGGCCTCACCCGTATCGACGCCGATGCGACCCGTCGCTCTCACCCGCGCCCGACCCCGCTTCCGCTGGAAGGACACCCGCGACGGCGCCCTCATGGCCGCCCCGGCGGTCCTCGGACTGATCGCCTTCGTCGCCGTCCCGTTCGTCGCGGCGATCGTGCTCTCGCTCTACAACGTCCAGGTCGACCAGTCCCGCCCCGCGAAGTTCTGGGGGCTCACCAACTACATCCGGCTCTTCACTGATCCGGTGATCTCGGGGGCGTTCCTGCGCTCGCTGGTCAACAACCTCGTCTTCGCGATCGTCGTGATCCCGGTGCAGACCGGCCTGGCGCTGCTGCTGGCCGTGCTGCTGAACCGCAAGCTCGCCGGCGTGCGCTTCTTCCGCACCTTCTTCTTCATGCCGGTCGTCTTCCCGATGGCCCTCGTCGCGGTCGTCTGGCGGCTCATCCTCGATCGCAGCAGCGACGGGCTGCTGAACTCCTCCGTCACCTTCCTCACCGGCGGGCTCGTCCCGGCGCACGACTGGCTCGGCTCGTCGGCGACCGCGCTCGGCTCGGTGATCCTGCTCTCGATCTGGCAGGGCGTCGGCTTCCAGATGGTGATCCTGCTCGCCGCACTGCAGGAGATCCCAGAGGAGCGCTACGAGGCGGCCCGGCTCGACCGCGCGAACGGCTGGCAGCAGTTCGTCCACATCACGGTCCCGGGCATCCGCAACACGCTGATCTTCGTCACGCTGCTGACGACGATCCTGGCGTTCCGCGTCTACGACCAGGTCTTCATTCTGATCCGCACCGCCGGCGCCAACGAGGAGGGCACCCAGACCCTGCTCTACAACGCGACCCAGGCGATCTACAGCGAGAGCAACCTCGGGCGGGCGTCCGCCATCTCGGTGGTCCTCTTCATGATCATCGTCGTCATCACCCTGATCCAGCGTCGGGTCCTCCGCCAAGGGAGCGAGAGTTGAGCACAGCATCGGGGCATCGCACCGCCCGTACCGCGCGCACGGCGCGCACCGTCCGCGACTACGTCGTGATGATCGCCGCCGCGGCACTCATGTTCGCGCCGATCTACTACCTCCTGATCGGCAGCCTCAAGCCGTCGGCGGAGGTGCTCGACGGCTTCGCCGGCTTCCTGCCGACGAACCTCTCCTTCGACAACTACGCCAGCGTCTTCACGGCGCTGAGCTCGGATGCGACCGGCCACTTCTGGCAGTTCTTCGCCAACTCGTTCGTGATCTCGCTCGTGATCGTCGTGGCGGGGCTCGTCGTCAACTCTCTGGCCGGCTACGCCTTCGCCCGGCTGGAGTGGGTGGGCCGCGACAAGGTGTTCCTGCTGATCGTGCTGCTCGTCATCGTGCCGTTCGAGTCGGTCGCGATCCCGCTGATGTCCCTGCTGCAGGGGCAGCGCGACACGCTCCTCGTGCAGATGATCCCGTTCATCGCCAACGCGTTCTCGGTCTTCCTCTTCTACACGTTCTTCCTCAACGTGCCCAAGAGCATGGAGGAGGCGGCCCGGCTCGACGGCCTCGGCGCCTGGGGGACCTTCGTGCGCGTCGTCGTCCCGAACTCGCGCCCGGTCTTCGCGACCGTCGCGATCCTGACCTTCCTCTCCTCCTGGGGCCAGTACCTCTGGCCCTCGCTGGTCACCTCGGATCCGGCCGCCCGGCCGCTGCCCCTCGAGATGAGCGTGTTCTCGGCGCAGGTCCCGCCCGACTGGGGGCAGACGTTCGCCTTCGGCACGCTGCTGGTGCTGCCGGTGCTGATCGTGTTCCTGATCTTCCAGCGCTACTTCGTGCAGTCGGTCGCCGGCTCGGCCGTGAAGGGCTGACCCGCTCGCCTCGACGTCGTCGATAGTGAGTACACTCAGAAATGAGTGCGCTCGCCACATCCGGTCGGGCCGCCGATCGTCTCCAGGAGTCCCCGTGCGCGCGTTCGTGATCGACAGGTACAAGCAGCCCCTGCACGAGACCGACGTCCCCGAGCCGGTCGTCGGTCCGCGCGACGTCCTCGTGAGGGTGGCGGCCGCGGGGCTGAACCAGCTCGACGAGAAGATCCGCCTCGGCGAGTTCACGGCGATCCTCCCGTACAAGACGCCGCTCGTCCTCGGCCACGACGTCGCCGGGACCGTCCTGCGCGTCGGGTCGGCGGTCAGCGGCTTCGCCGTCGGCGACACGGTCTACGCCCGCCCCCGCGACCACCGCATCGGGACCTTCGCCGAGCGCATCGCGATCGACGAGGCCGACGTGGCCCTGGCCCCGTCCTCGATCGGTCTCACCGAGGCGGCCTCGCTCCCGCTGGTGGCGCTGACCGCCTGGCAGGCGCTCGTCGTGAAGGGGAAGGTCGGCCCCGGATCGAAGGTCCTCATCCATGCCGGCTCCGGCGGAGTCGGCACCGTCGCGATCCAGCTGGCCAAGCACCTCGGCGCCTTCGTCGCGACCACCGCGTCGGCGGCCCAGTCCGGCTTCCTCCACGACCTCGGCGCCGACCTGGTCATCGACTACCGCAGCCGGGACTTCGGGAAGGAGGTCTCCGGCTACGACGTCGTCCTCGACAGCCTCGGCGGCGAGAACCTCGCGAAGTCGCTGCGCGTGCTGGCTCCGGGAGGCCGGGCCGTGGGCATCTCCGGCCCGCCCGACCCCGCCTTCGCGAAGAAGAAGGGGCTGAACCCCGTCCTCCGCGTCGCGATCGCCGCCCTCAGCCTCGGGGTCCGCCGCCGCGCCCGCTCGCTGGGCGTCCACTACGAGTTCCTCTTCATGGAGTCGAGCGGCGAGCAGCTGACCCGCATCGCCGAGCTCGTCGACGCCGGCGCGATCCGCCCGGTCGTCGGTGCCACCTTCCCCTTCCACGAGACGCCCGCCGCACTCGCCTCCCTCGGAGCCTCCCGCGCCCGCGGCAAGACCGTCGTCCTCGGTCTCTGACACTCCTCCCGCCTACCCTCCCCTGAAGGAGCAGACACCATGAGCACCGCCGATCCCGTCATCACCTCGTACGCGCTCGCCCCCGCGAAGAGCGTCACCACGCAGGGCAAGACCTTCGCCTACCGCGAGCTGGGTCCGGAGGAGGGCGTCCCCGTCGTCTTCTTCGGGCACCTCGCCGCGAATCTCGACAACTGGGACCCGCGCATCGTCGACGCGATCGCGGCGCGGCGGCACGTGATCGCCTTCGACCAGCAGGGCGTCGGAGCCTCCGGAGGCACGGTGCCGGGCACGATCGAGGAGGCCGCCGACGACGCGTACCTCTTCCTCCGGGGCCTCGGTCTCGAGAAGATCGACGTCTTCTCGTTCTCGATGGGCGGGATGATCGCGCAGGACCTCGTCGTGAAGCACCCCGAGCTCGTCCGCAGGCTCGTGCTCACCGGCACCGGGCCCCGCGGCGGGAAGGACATGGACAAGGTGGTCGGGGTCACCTACTTCGACCTCGTCCGCTCCGTCCTCACCCGCTCGGACATCAAGGAGTTCCTCTTCTTCGAGCGCGACGCCGCCGGCAGGAAGGCCGCGAAGCAGTTCGTCGGCCGCCTGAAGGAGCGCACCATCGACCGCGACGACGCGGTCAGCACCAAGGCCTTCACGACCCAGCTGAAGGCGATCCAGCGCTTCGGCCGCTCCGCGCCGTCGGACCTGTCCGTCATCACGCAGCCGACCCTGATCGCCAACGGCGACCACGACCGCATGGTGCCGTCGGTCCTGTCCGAGGATCTGCACCGCCGGATCGCGGGGTCCGAACTGATCAGGTACCCGAACTCGGGGCACGGCGGGATCTTCCAGTACTGGGAGGAGTTCGCCCCCGTCGCGGCGGAGTTCCTGCGGCCCTGATCAGCGGCCGAGGTGGCGGTCGGGCCGGGTTGGCGGTCGGGCCGGGCTGTCGGTCAGGCCGGCAGGACCGCAGCGAGCTGAGCGCGGATCGCGGGGAGGATCGCCGCGACGTCGGGCTCGTCGCTCGCCGCGAGGGTGACGAAGACGACCGCGGAGACGACGCCGGCCACTGTCGCCGCCGCCTGGACGCCGCCGCGCTCGAGGATCCCGGCGATCGCCTCCTCGCTCCGCCCGACGATCGAGCGCGCCTCGGCGTGGTGCGGCTCCGCCGGGTCGCCGAAGACCATCTCGCGGAGGTAGACCCGGCCGTTGCCGACGTGGGCGCGGTTGCAGGCGACGATCGGCGCGACCAGCGCGAGGACGGCGTCGAGCACGGTGGTGGCGTCCGCGGCGGCGGTCCGCCCGCGCTCGAGGGCCTCGGCGTAGTGCGCGTTCTGCACGAGCAGGAGCAGCTCGCTCTTCGTCTTCGCGTAGAGGAAGAGGGTGCCGGTGCCGATGTCGGCGCGCTCGGCGATCTGCTGCGTGGTGACCTCGTCGACCCCGTGCTCGGCGAACAGCTCGCTCGCGGCCGCGGTGATGCGCTCCAGCTTGGCGAGCTTGTTCCGCTCGCGGCGCCCGGGCACCGCGGAGGGCAGTGCAGTCGACATCGGACCTCCCGGAGCTGAAGAACCGAGTGTACTCAGTTCTGCTGCGGCCTCGAGAGGTCGCGTGCCGCGGCTGCTCGACCAGCAGGGGAAGCCGCGTGCCGCGGCTGCTCGACCTGATCGGGCGGCGGGCGCCTCTGCAAGGGGGCCGCGCGCTCATGCTGATCGAGTAGGCCGCGGAGCGGCCGTATCGAGCGGAGGGGGCGCCTTCGGCGCCAGCGCAGGGCGGGGAAGAGACCGAGGTCGTTGGGGTGGGAGGGTCTCGATACGCCCCTACGGGGCTACTCGACCAGCATGTGCGCAGGCGTCTCTTCCAAGTAGATCCACCCGCGCTCGAAGAGAAGTCTGCAGGCCTGCCCTGCTGGTAACGGTGGGTCTCGATACGCCGCGTGCCGCGGCTACTCGACCAGCATGGGGGCCGCGCAGCGGGAGTATCGAGCGGAGGGGGCGCCTTCGGCGCCAGCGCAGGGCGGGGAAGAGACCGACGTCCTTGGGGTGGGAGGGTCTCGATACGCCCCTTCGGGCCTACTCGACCAGCATGACGGGGCACAGCCGCGTCCTTCTCCTCACCACCGAGACGCGAAGCGGCTTTGCCGCTCGATATGCCGCGTGCCGCGGCTGCTCGATCGGCAGCGCTCCTCGAGTGGACCCGGGACGGGGCCCAGCGAAGGCGCAGCGCCCGTTGCGCGTCCACTCGCGCGAGTCGGGGACGGCGAGTGGACGCGGACGGGGGTCCGCCTGATGCTCGAGGCCCACCGCGAGTCGATCGGAGGACTCCTGCTGATCGAGTAGGCCGCGGAGCGGCCGTATCGAGACCCACCTCGGTCGGAAGGGGAGTCCGCAGACCCGCCCCGCTGACGACGGCGGGTCTCGATACGCCCCTGCGGGGCTACTCGACCACCATGACGCGGCGCAGCCGTGTCCTCTCCCTCATCACCGAGACGCGGAGCGGCTTCGCCGCTCGAGACGCTGCGCCGCGGCTGATCCACCAGCGTGAGGGGGCCGTATGCGGCGGACGTCAGGCCAGGGTGAGCGTGGTCACCCGGCTGGTCAGCGGGTGCTCCGCGGGCAGGACGAGCAGCTCCTCGGCGCCGGTCAGCCCGTCGCCGCGCGGGACGGTCGACCGGAACGACGGACGGCGCTGCTCCAGCTCGCCGACGAAGGCGCGGGTGATCGCGTCGGACTGGAACAGCCCTCCGATCGCGCAGACCGCCGGCGCGCTGTCCGTGTCGGCCCCCACGCGAGCGAGGCCAGCGGCCACTGCGAGGGCGAGCTCGGCGGCCCCGCGCCGGCAGATCTCCGCCGCCACCGCGTCGCCGTCCGCTTCGGCGTCGGTCACCCAGCGCGAGAACGAGGCCGTCCGCCGGATGTGTCCCGGATCGGCCTGGAGCTGGAGGTAGGCGTCCTCGACGTCGCCGAACTCCTCGCGGACGCGGTCGAGGAGGACGGTCGCCGGGCCGCGGCCGTCGTAGGAGCGCAGCGCGGCCGTCAGCGCCGCCCGCCCGAACCAGTAGCCGCTGCCGGCGTCGCCCATGATGTTGCCCCAGCCGTCGACCCGGGCGACGGAGCTCGCGCCGACCGCGAGGGTGACCACTCCGGTCCCGGCGGCGACGACCGCGCCCTGCTCGGCGCCGAGCGCCCCGAGGTAGGACGTCACGGAGTCGTGCGCGATCGAGACCGAGCGGACGCCCAGGTGCGACAGCGCGTGCAGATCGCGGAGGTCCTCCGTGCCGGCGAAGCCCGTCGCGCCGACGGCGACCGCATCGAGCGCTCCGACGTCGGCATGGACTCGGCGCACGACGTCGGCGAGCTGCGCCGCCACCGGGAGATCGGTGCGGATCCCCCGGTGACGGCTGAGGTCGAGCTCGATCCGCGGCCGCTCGGAGCCGCGCACCACGATCGCGCGCACCCCGCTCTGGCCGGCGTCGAGCGCGAGCCGCTGCATCACGACGCTCCTCCTGTCCTCGATCAGCGGGCGAAGCGGAGCGTCACGACCTGGAACGGCCGGAGGCCCAGGGTGACGGACGCGTCGCCCTGCTCGAAGGACCGGGCGCGCGGCATGTCGTCGCGCAGCGGCCGCTCGAGCAGGTCGACCTCGGTGACGGCCGAGAAGCCGAACGCTGTGGTCAGTGTCGCGCTCGAGCGGCTGCCCGCCGCCTCGTAGAGGCGCACGACGACGTCGCCCGAGCGGTCGTCGGCGAGCTTGACGCTCTCGATGTGCGCGGTCCCGCCGTCGAGGGCGACCAGCGACCAGGCCTGCGCGGTCGACTCGCCGTCGGCCGCGAGGCGCAGCGGCAGGTTCTGCTCGTAGCCGGAGACCACGACGTCCTCGATGCTCGCGCCGGGGTGCAGCGCGTAGTCGAAGCGGTGGTGGCCGAGGTCCTGCTCCGGGTCGGGAGAGCGGGCCGCGCGCACCAGACTGATGCGCACCTCCGTCTCGACCTCGCCCGTGACGCCGACGGTGCGGGTGATGTCGTGGCCGTAGCTGCCGGCATTGGTGAGGCCGACGCCGTAGCCGGGCTCCTCGACGTGCACCCAGCGGTGCGCCATGACCTCGAAGCGCGCGTCGTCCCACGAGGTGTTGGTGTGCGTGGGGCGGCGGACGTGCCCGTACTGGATCTCGGCGCTGTGGTGCTGCGCGTGCACGACCAGCGGGAAGGTCACCTTGAGCATCTTCTCGACCTCGGCCCAGTCGACCTCGGTGCGCAGGTGCACCCGCGGGTCGTCGGCGACGACCGAGACGAACTGCTCGACGCGCGAGGCTCCAAAGCTGCGGACGATGCGCACCGTGGCGCGGAGCGGCCCGGACTCGACGAGCTCGATCGACTCGGTCTCGACGAGGTCGGTGCGGCTGTGCCGGTAGTGCGCGTCGATGTCCCAGGCGTCCCACGCGTTCGGGAGGTCCTCGTGCAGCTGGAGGAGGTTGGCGGCGCGGCCCTCGGGCACGAGCTCGCGGTCGGCGACGAGGTCGCGGATCGAGGTGAGCAGTCCGCGCTCGTCGATCACGACGTCGACGAGGCCGTTCGTGAGGCGCGTCGCCGAGCTCTCGACGGGGTGGACGGGCTCCACCGCGACCAGCGGCGCGATGCCGCTGCCGGGCACCCGGACGAGGGCGCGAGCGGTGCCGTCAGCGGATTCGACGAGCCCGGTGCGCTCGTGGTCGGCCGTGTTCAGGACCGCGCCGGCGGGGGCGACGAGGGCGACCGCCGCCGTGATGAGGGCGTCGAGCTCCGCGGCGTTCGCGGCGTACTCCGCCTCGTTCTCCTGGTGCACCCAGGCGATCGAGGAGCCGGGCAGGATGTCGTGGAACTGCTGCAGGAGGGTCGCCTGCCACAGCCGGTCGAGCGCCGCGTAGGGGTACTCGGCCCCGGCCTGCACGGCCGCGGCGGCCCACCACAGCTCGGCCTCGCGGAGGCGGTGCTCAGCGACGCGGTTGCCGCGCTTCTCGCGGGCGTGCGAGGTGAAGGTGCCGCGGTGCAGCTCGAGGTAGAGCTCGCCGACCCAGACGGGGGCGTCGGGGTACTCGGCCTGCGCGCGGGCGAAGAACTCGTCGGGGTGCTCGATCACGACCTTGGGCGAGCCCTCGAGCGACTCGACGCGGCGCTGGCGCTCCATCATCTCGCGGATGGGTCCGCCGCCGCCGTCGCCGTAGCCGAACGGGACGAGCGAGGTGGTCGCGCGGCCCTTCTCGCGGAACTGGCGCACCGCGTGGTGCAGCTCCTCGCCCTCGAGGGTCGCGTTGTAGGTGTCGATCGGCGGGAAGTGGGTGAAGATCCGGGAGCCGTCGATGCCCTCCCACCAGAAGGTGTGGTGCGGGAAGGTGTTGGTCTGGTTCCAGGACAGCTTCTGCGTGAGGAACCACTCGAGGCCGGCGAGGAGCGCGATCTGCGGGAACGCGGCGGTGTAGCCGAAGGAGTCGGGCAGCCAGACGCCCTTCGTCTCGACGTCGAGCTCGTCGTGGAAGAAGCGCATGCCCTGGGTGATCTGGCGCACCATCGCCTCGCCGCCGGGCAGGTTGCCGTCGGGCTCGACCCACTGCGAGCCGACCGGGATCCAGGTGCCGTCGGCGATCGCCGCCTTGATCCCCTCCCAGACGCTCGGGTAGCGCTCCTTGACCCACGCGTACTGCTGGGCCGAGGAGCAGGCGAAGCGGAGCTCGGGGTAGTCCTTCGCGAGCTCGAGGACGTTCGAGAAGGTGCGGCCGGTCTTGCGCTTGGTCTCGCGGATCGGCCAGAGCCAGGCGCTGTCGATGTGCGCGTGGCCGATGCCGCTGAGCACGTGGGCGGAGGGGTTCGCGGGGCTCGCGAGCACCTCGGCGAGCTCGGCGCGCGCGGCCGCGGCGGTGCCGACGATGTCGTCCAGGCGCAGCACGTCGAGCGAGCGCTCGAGCGCACGGAGGATCTCGTGGCGGCGCGGATCGGTTTCGGCCAGCTCCTTCACCAGCTGGTAGAGCACCTCGATGTCGAAGCGCAGCGCCCAGACCTCGGGCTCGAAGACCGCGAGCTGCGCGGTGCGGAAGCGGTAGATCGGCGTCTGCGGCGCGGTCCTCTTGTCGCCGAAGGCCGTCGGGACGAACTCGTTCACCAGGATGTCCGGGTTCGCCGCCGCTTCGACGAAGAAGTGCACGGGCTCGCCGCCCACCGCGTCCTCGGCGATCCGCACGTACATGTTGCGCGGGTGGATGCCCTTGACGGGGACGCCGTCGGGCGTGAAGACCTGGCACTCCGCCTGGTTGCCGGGCCAGTCGCCCTGGAAGCCCGGGTCGAGCACGAGCTCGACGGTGCGGCCCGCCCACTCGGCGGGGACCTCTCCGGTGACCTCGAACCACCAGGTCGACCAGGCGCGCCCCCACGGTTGCTCGAGCTCGAAGGGCGTGTACTCGGCGGCGAGAGCCTCGGCGGCGGGGACGGGCTCGTCGGGGACGGTCCACGAGCGCAGCGACACGGGGGTCGTCGCGGAGTAGACGGCGGGGACGATGCGCTCGGTCAGGACGCGGGCGATGCGCTCCTCGACGAGCTTCTGGTTCTGGTGCACGACGGATTCCTCGGGATCGTTTCGGGGAGGGTGTGGGGGGAGGGGCTGCTCAGCGCAGGTACGCGAGCTCGCCGAAGGT
Source organism: Rathayibacter sp. PhB152 (assembly GCF_003751395.1). Lineage (NCBI taxonomy): Bacteria > Bacillati > Actinomycetota > Actinomycetes > Micrococcales > Microbacteriaceae > Rathayibacter > Rathayibacter sp. PhB152. Next base: position 219,271 of record NZ_RJUT01000003.1, read on the forward strand.
CGCGGTCGCGTCCTCGAGCAGGGCCCGCGCGATGCCGACGGAGTCGATCAGCGGGTGGTGGGCGAGGGCCCGGACGGCCGCCGCGCGCGAGCCGCTGAGCGCGGCCTCGATGGTCTGCCGCTCGACGTACTTGACGCTCGTGACGAGCCCGCGGCCGAAGTCGGGGATGCTCGACCCGGGCACGGGGTGCGCGCCCGTCGCGTCGACGATGCACGGCACCTCGACGACGGCCTCGTCGTCGAGCAAATCGAGCACGCCGCGGTTGGGCACGTTGAGGATCAGCCGGGCGCTCTGGTCGTGCGCGATGCCGCGCATCAGGGCGATGGCGACGTCCTCGTAGCCGCCCGACACCAGGTCGTCCTCGTCGCGCTCGCCCATGCCGACGGACTGCCGGTTCGAGGCCATGTAGGTCTGCTCGCGGTCGTGCCGGCAGGCCTCCCAGAGCGCGAGCGGGCTGTGGGCGGAGTGCGCGGCCTCGGCGTAGAAGCGCCCCTGCTGCTCCACCAGGTAGCCGCCGCGCGAGCGCGGGGCGAGCTGGTCGGCGTGCAGGACCTCGCGGGTGAAGGAGTAGTAGTGCAGGTACTCGTTGGGCAGCACTCCGAGGGTCCGGATCCAGTCCGCCCCGAAGAGGCGGCCCTCCTCGAACGACTCGAGGCGCTCGGGCTGCTCGAGCAGCTCCGGGAGGCGGTCGACGCCGTCGACGACCAGGCTGCGGACCCAGCCGAGGTGGTTCAGCCCCGCGTACTCGATCCGGGCCTCAGCCGACTGCACGCCGAGGGCGCCCAGCGCGCGCCGGGCGAGCCCGATCGGCGAGTCGCAGATCCCGATGACCCGGTCGCCGAGCACCTGCGACATCGCCTCGGTGACCACACCCGCCGGGTTGGTGAAGTTGATGACCCAGGCCTCCGGGGCCAGCCGCTTGATCGTCTCGGCCAGGCGCATCACCACGGGCAATGTGCGCAGCGCGTAGGAGATGCCGCCGTAGCCGACCGTCTCCTGGCCGATCACGCCGTGCGAGAGCCCGATGCGCTCGTCGCTCCAGCGGCCGGTCATCCCGCCGACGCGGATGGCCGAGAAGACGAAGTCGGCGCCGGGCAGCGCCTCCTCGAGGTCGGTGTGGATCGACACGACCGGGGCGTCCGCGTGCGGCGCGCTCTGCTCGGCGAGGATCCGCGCCGTGACCTCGAGCTTCGAGCGGTCGGTGTCGACCAGCGCGACCGAGGTGACCCGGCCGGGCTCGTGGTCGCGCACCAGGGCGGAGAAGACGAGGGGGACGCGGAAGCCGCCTCCGCCGAGTAGGACCAGTTTCATGCGACGGTGACCTCCACACCCTGGGCGGCGAGGGCGGCGGCGGTCGTCGCCGGCGGCACCTCGTCCGTGATGACGCCGGTCAGGGAGGAGACGGGCGCGATGCGCGCGATTCCCAGACCGGGGAACTTGCTGGAATCGGCCAGCACCGTCGCCCGGTCGCAGGCGTCCATCATCGCCCGCTTGATCGGGACCTGGGCGATCGTGGTGTCGCGCAGGTCGCCGTTGTCGGCGATGCCGCTCACTCCGAGGAGCGCGTGGTCGGCGTGCACCGAGCGCAGGCACTCGGTCGTCAGGTGGCCGGAGACCGAGCGGTAGACCGGGTCGTAGTCGCCCGGGAGGAGGATGAGGTGGACCTCGCGGTCGTCGCGCAGGGTCTCGTAGACGGCCAGGCTCGGCGTGATGATCGTCACCCTGCGGTGGTGCAGCATCCGCGCCACCTGGAGCGTGGTCGTGCCGATGTCGAGGATGAGCGACTGCCCGTCCTCCACTCCCGCCACCACGTGCGCCGCGATCCGCTCCTTCGCGTCGCGGTTGACGGGCTCGACGTCCGCGAACGGCGCGTCGGCGTCGAGCACGACGGCGCCGCCGTGGGTGCGGCGGAGCAGCCCCGCCTCGTCGAGCCGCTGCAGGTCGCGGCGCATCGTGGCGATGCTCGTCTTCGCGGCGTCCGCGAGCTCGGCGACCGACGCGGCTCGAGCGGCGCGGAGGTGGTCGAGGATGGCGAGATCTCTGGTGTCCTTCATCGCCACGACCCTAGCGCTCAAAATCGCTCAATCGCAAATGTTTTCCAAGCAGAAGTCTTCATTTACCGATCATGCCGTGCTAGAAACTCCTCACACCGTCGTGCACTGTCGCGGCCTGCCTCGCACACCGCGTCGCAGGATCCGCACCATCGAGAGGATTCCGGATGATCGACAGCCGTCCTGAGACCGGTCTTCTGACCGTGGGCCAGCTGTTCCTCGATCTCGTCTACGCGGCGCTGCCCGAGGCGCCCACTCCCGGCCGGGAGATCTGGACGCCCGACTTCGGCATCACTCCCGGCGGCATCGCGAACTTCGCGATCGTCGGAGCGCGGCTCGGGTTCCCGACTCGCGTCGTCGCCGCGGTGGGGACGGACCGGCAGAGCGCCCTGTGCCTCGACCTGCTCGCCGCGGAGGGCATCGACCTCGGCGGCGCCGTGGAGGTCGACGGCTGGTCGCTTCCCGTGACGGCGTCGCTCGGTTGGGCGGGCGATCGAGCGCTGGTGACCGGCGGGACACCCGCTCCGCTGACCGCCGACGAGCTGCTCTCCGCCGGACCGCCCCGCGCGGCGCTCGCGACTGCGCACCTCGAGCCCGGCGGCTCGCGCTGGCTCTCCGTCGCCTCCACGGCCGGTACCCGCGTCTTCGGCGACGTCGGCTGGGACGAGAGTGGCGTCTGGGACACCGCGATCCTCGCCCAGCTCTCCGACTGCTACGCCTTCCTTCCCAACGATCTCGAGGCGATGGCCTACACCCGTGCCGACGATGCGCGAGCGGCCGCGTGCTCGCTGGCCGAGCGGGTCGAGCTGAGCGTGGTGACGATGGGCGCCGAGGGCGTGATCGCCGTCGACTCCGGCGCCGGCGAGGAGGTCGTCCGCCCCACCGTGCGGATCCGTGCGGTCGACTCCACCGGGGCGGGCGACGTCTTCGGCGCCGCCCTCGCCGTCGCGACGACGGCCCCGTGGTCGCTCGCCGAGCGGGTCGACTTCGCCTGCCTGGTCGCTGCCGTCACCGTCTCCCGCCCCGGCGGAGCCTCCGCCGCACCCCGGCTCGACGAGCTCCTGCCCTGGCTCGCCGTCCACCCGGACGCCGCGGCACCCGGCCGCTACGACTTCCTGCGCGACGCACTCGCGCAGGGGAAGCCCCACCCCTTCACCCCCACGCTCGCCGCCCTGCCGACCCCCCACGATTGAGAGCCAGAATGATCCAGCCCACCCGTCGCACGATGCTTCGCGTCGGACTCGTCTCTGCCGCCGCCCTCGCCATGCCCTCCTTCCTCGCCGGCTGCTCGACCGGAGGCTCCGCCTCGGCCGGGACTGCGATCTGGATCTGGCCCGGCGGACTGAGCGACACCGTGACCGCCTCGGCCGTCACGAAGTTCCCCGACGCCGGCATCGACGTCTCGGTGATCGGCGGCGACTTCAAGCAGAAGCTCGTCACCACCTTCACCGGACGCTCCGGCCTGCCCGCCGTCACCGGCGTCAAGGGGGAGGACATGCCCTACTTCCTTCAGCAGGCCGATCTCTTCACGGACCTGAAGCCCCTCGTCTCGGCCGATCTGCTCGCGCAGTTCCCGGACTGGAAGCTTGCCGAGGCGACGACGCCCGACGGCAAGCTCCTCGGACTCCCGATCGATATCGGCCCGACCGCGATGTACTACCGCTCCGACGTCCTCGCGGCGGCCGGCCTGCCCTCCGAGCCGGCCGACGTCGCGGCGGCGACCGCCACCTGGGACGACTACTTCGCGTTCGGTGAGAAGCTGAAGGCCGCGAACGGCGCCTTCATCGAGGTCTCGCTCGGCGACGTCTTCAGCAAGTCGATGTTCCAGAGCCCGACGAAGTTCGTCGACGAGGACGGCGCGTTCCTCGGCGAGAGCGAGCCGGTCAAGCAGGCCTGGGCCCGCGCCGTCGACGCGCACCAGCGCGGACTCTCGGCCGGCCTCCAGGACGGCAGCCCCGACTGGGCCGCCGCCATCACGGAGGGATCGCTGCCGACCCTGCTCGGCGCGGCCTGGTATCAGGCCGACATCAAGGGCGCCGCCGCGGGGACCTCCGGATCGTGGCGCGTCGCCCCGATGCCCGGCGGCCCGGCGAACATCGGCGGCTCGTTCCTGACGATCCCCGCCGGCACCGAGGACTCCGCCGGCGCCCTCGAGGTGATCGAGTTCCTCCTCGAACCGGAGAACCAGGCGATCTCGTACACCGAGACCGGAGCCTTCCCCTCCTCGACCGCCGCGTTCGATCAGCCCGCCCTCACCAGCGGCGACGCGTTCTTCGGCGGCCAGACGACCGTCGACGTCTTCGCCCAGGCCACCGACTCGATGCCCACGACCTACACCGGTCCCTTCGACAACCAGGTCTCCGCTCCTTACTACACGGAGCTCACCAACATCGAGTCGCAGGACAAGGATCCCGAGGCCGCGTGGAACGACGCCGTCGCCGCGGCGAAGTCCGCCCTGGAGAGCGCCGCGTGACCCAGGCAGGCCTGGCGGCGGGCGCGCCCGTCCGGCCGGCGCGCCCCCGCCGCCGCGGGAAGAAGGTGTGGCCGTACTACGTCGCCATCTCGCCGTTCTTCCTGCTCTTCCTCGCCTTCGGGCTCTACCCGATGGTGTACTCGCTGCTGCTGTCGTTCCAGGACTGGAACGGCCTCGGCACGGCCGAGTGGGTCGGCGCCGACAACTTCACCCGGCTGCTCTCGGACGCCACCTTCTGGCTGTCGATCCGCAACACGCTCGTGATCTTCCTGCTCTCGACCGTGCCGATGCTCTTCTTCGCCATCCTCGTCGCGGCGATGCTCAACTCCGCGGTGAAGTTCACGACGGTGTACCGCATCGCCTACTTCGTCCCGAACATCACCTCGGTCGTCGCCATGGCGGTGCTGTTCGGCTCGATCTTCGGCGACCGCTTCGGCCTCGCGAACGCGGCGCTGCAGGGGATCGGGCTGCCGGCGGTCGGCTGGCTGTCGACGCCGTTCGGCATCCAGATCACGGTCGCGATCCTGATCACCTACCAGTGGACCGGCTACAACGCGATCATCTTCCTCGCCGGCATGCAGTCGATCGGCAGCGAGGTCTACGAGGCCGCGAAGATCGACGGCGCCGGAGCGATCCGCAGCTTCTTCTCGATCACCCTGCCGCTGCTGCGGCCGACGATCATCTTCGTGGTCGTGGTCTCGACGATCACCGGACTGCAGAGCTTCACCGAGGCCCAGGTGCTGACCTCGTCCTCGAGCATCACGAACCCGAACAGCGGCGGAGCGGGCCAGGGCGGACTCACGACGGTCCTGTACTTCTACCAGCAGGCCTTCAACTACAACCGCTTCGGCTACGGAGCGGCGATCGCCTGGGCGATCTTCCTCCTCGTCGTCATCATCACCGTGCTGAGCTGGCGCGGGGCCGCGGGTCGCGGCGAGAAGGGATCCCGCTCATGAGCGCACTCGCCGAGAACCCCGGCCGCGTCCGCACCGCGGACGCCGCCCCCTCCCGCCGGGCTCGCGACCAGGAGGCGGGCACCCGCCGGCGCCGCCCGACCCCGCCGTCGCGGGTCGTGCTGCACGTGCTGCTGGGGGCGGGAGCGGTCGTCTCGCTGTTCCCCCTCTACTGGCTGGTCGTGATGGCGAGCAACTCGACGAGCGACATCTACAAGTCGCCGCCGGTGCTCGTCCCCGGGACGCAGCTGCTCGCGAACATCCAGAAGGTCTTCACGACCATCGACTTCGGCGGCTCGCTGCTGAACACCGTCGTGGTCGCGATCTCGGTGACCGCGCTCGTGCTGTTCTTCGACTCGCTCGCAGCCTTCACCTTCGCTAAGTTCGACTTCCCCTTCCGCCGTCTGCTCTTCGGAGTGCTGCTCGGCACGTTCATGCTGCCGATGCAGCTCGCGGTGATCCCGCAGTTCATCACGATGATCAACCTCGGCTGGGTCGGCCAGCTGCAGGCCCTGATCGTGCCGGCGGCCGCCAACGCGTTCGGCATCTTCTGGCTGCGCCAGTACATCCTCTCGAGCGTCCCCGACGAGCTGCTCGACGCCTCCGTCATCGACGGGGCGGGCTTCTTCCGGCAGTACCTCACCGTCTGCCTCCCGCTGATCCGGCCGGGGCTCGGCTTCCTCGGCGTCTACACCTTCATCGCCGCCTGGAACGACTACCTCTGGCCCCTGATCGTGCTGAACAACCCCAACACCCTGACCCTGCAGGTCGCGATGAGCCAGCTCAACACCGCGCACGGGCAGGACTACGGGATGGTGATGGCCGGGGCGCTGCTCTCGGTGGTTCCGCTGCTGTTCGTCTTCCTCCTCGGCGCGAAGCAGTTCATCGGCGACATCGCGAAGGGGGCGCTGAAGTGACGGCGCTGCTCGAGCGGGCGCTCGTCCCGCGCTCGGCAGGCACCCTGCTGCACGCGTGCGATGCGGCGTCCGTCGGCCGGGTCGCGGCCGCGATCGTCACCGAGTTCGTGCGCGCGAACCCCTGCGGCGTGCTCGGCGTCGCCACCGGCTCCTCACCCGAGCCCGTCTACGAGCAGCTCGCGCGGGCCCGGGCCGACGGGCTGCGGACCGAGGGCCTCACCCTCGTCGCCCTCGACGAGTACGTCGGGCTCGACGAGAGCGACCCCCGGGGCTACCGCGCCTACGTCCTCGAGCGGATCGCCGGGCCCCTCGGCATCGACCCGGCCCGGGTCCTCGTCCCCGAGACGGCCCGGCTCGGCGCCGAGGACGCAGCGCGTGAGCACGAGCGCCGCCTCGTCGAGCTCGGCGGAGCGGGCCTGCAGCTCGCCGGTATCGGCTCCAACGGACACCTCGGCTTCAACGAGCCCGGAGCGCCGCTGAACGGCCGGACCCGGGTCGTCGAGCTCGCCGCCTCGACCCGCCGCGACAACGCGCGCTACTTCGGCGGCGACCCCGACCGGGTGCCGAGCCGCGCGGTCACCCAGGGGATCGGCACGATCCTGGACGCCGGCCACGTCCTCCTCCTCGCCCGCGGGGCCGGCAAGGCCGGCGCCCTCCGGGCCGCCTTGACCGGAGCGGTCGATCCGCGACTGCCCGCCTCCGCCCTGCAGCGCCACCCGCGGGTGAGCGTCGTCGCCGACCACGCCGCCCTCGGCCGCCCCCTCGAGAACTGAGACCTCGCACCGCCATGCCCCACCTCGGCACCACCGCCCCCGGCTCCTCCTCCCGCCTCGCCCCGCGCTCCTGGCTGCACTCGGACGCCCCGGCGCTCTCGCTCGACGGCGACTGGGCATTCCGGCTCCTGCCGGGCGACCCCGGGGACGGCGTCGCAGCGCCGCCCTCCTTCGCCGATCCCTCGACGAGCACCGACGGCTGGCAGTCGCTCCGAGTCCCCTCGCACTGGGCGCTCGAGGGCCACGGGCGGCCGGTGTACACGAACATCCGCTACCCCTTCCCGGTCGATCCGCCGCACGTCCCCGACGAGAACCCGACCGGCGACCACCGCCGGTCCTTCGAACTCCCGGCGGCCTTCGACGGCGCCGCCAAGGTGCTCCTGCGCTTCGACGGCGTCGAATCCCTGGCGACCGTCTGGCTGAACGGCGTGGAGATCGGCTGGTTCACCGGCAGCCGGCTCGCGACCGAGTTCGACGTCACCGAGCACCTCGTCCCCGGCGAGAACGTCCTCGCCGTGCGCGTGCACCAGTTCTCGGCCGCCAGCTACCTCGAGGACCAGGACCAGTGGTGGCTCGCCGGCATCTTCCGCTCGGTGACGCTGCTCGCCCGTCCCGCCCTCGCCCTCGACGACGTCGACGTCACCGCCTCCTACGACGAGATCGGCGGCAGCGGCGAGCTGACCGTCGTGCCGACCGGCGCCTTCCCGATCACGATCCGCGTCCCGGAGCTCGGGATCCACGAGGTCTGGGACGGCCCGGACGAGGTCGCTCCTCTCGCCGTCCCGAGCGTCGAGGCGTGGTCGGCGGAGTCGCCGCGACTGTACGACACCACGATCGCCTCCCCGGAGGAGACGGTCTCCCTGCGCCTGGGATTCCGCAGCGTCCGCATCGAGGGCGATCGCCTGCTCGCGAACGGCCGCCCGCTCGTCTTCCGCGGCGTCAACCGCCACGAGTCCCACCCCGACCGCGGGCGCGTGCACGACGCCGCCGCGACCCGCGCCGACCTCGAGCTGATGAAGCGCCACGGCATCACCGCGATCCGGACCGCGCACCAGCCGCCGCACCCGTCCTTCCTCGACCTCGCCGACGAACTGGGCTTCTGGGTCGTCCTCGAGTGCGATCTCGAGACGCACGGCTTCTGGGAGGTCTCCTGGGCGGGCAACCCGTCCGACGACCCGGCCTGGCGCGACGCGTTCCTCGACCGCGTGCAGCGGACCGTCGAGCGGGACAAGAACCACCCCAGCGTGGTCGTCTGGTCGCTCGGCAACGAAGCGGGAACGGGCCGCAACCTCGCGGCGATGGCCGCCTGGGTGCACGAGCGCGACCGCACGCGGCCGGTCCACTACGAGGGCGACTACGAGGGCGCCTACACGGACCTCTACTCACGGATGTATCCGACGCTCGAGGAGATCCACTCCGTCTGCGGCGAGCAGACCATGCCGGTGCACGAGATCGGCCCCGCGGCAGGGGCTCGGCAGCGGTCGAAGCCCTTCCTCCTGTGCGAGTACGGGCACGCGATGGGCAACGGGCCGGGGGCGCTGGCCGACTACGAGGCCCTCGTCGACCGGTACCCGCGCCATCACGGCGGCTTCGTCTGGGAGTGGCGCGACCACGGCCTGCGCACCCGGACCGCCGACGGCACCGAGTTCTTCGGCTACGGCGGCGACTTCGGCGAGGAGCTGCACGACGGGATCTTCATCATGGACGGCCTCGTCCTCTCCGATGGAACGCCGACACCGGCTCTCGCCGAGTTCGCCGCGGTCGCCGCCGAGGTCGCGCTCGCGATCGACCCCGCGCTGAGGACCCTCGAGATCCGCAACCGCCGGCACACCCTCGACACGGCCGATCTCGAGTTCGAGTGGACGCTCGAGGACGACGGCCGGCCCGTCGCCCACGGCGTCGTCGAGGTGGCGCCCCTCGCTGCCGGAGGAAGCTCGCACGTCCCGCTGCTGCTGCCGACGCCACCGCTCACCGGCGCCGAGCGCTGGCTGTCCGTCCGGGCGACGCGCCGCGCGGCGACCGCCTGGTCGGCGGCGGGACACGTCGTCGCCACCGCGCAGGCGTCCGTGGCGCGCCCGAGCACCCGCCCGCGACCGACGCCCGACCGCCTCCGCAGGACGGCGGAGGGGGCGGCTCTCGGCAGCGCCCGCTTCGCCGCGGACGGAGCGCTGATCGCACTCGCCGACCTGCCGATGGCCGGCCCGCGCCTCGAGCTGTGGCGCGCGCCGACCGAGAACGACCGCCTCGACGGCCAGGGCTCGTACGAGGTCGCCGACCCGGCGCTGACGAACGGCCGCGGCGACGAGGACGTCCCACCCTCCGCCGATCGCTGGCGCGAGCGCGGCCTCGACCGCCTCCGGCACCGCACCCTCTCGGTCGAGTTCGGCGAGCGCGGACTCGTCCGCCGGTTGCGCAGCATGGCCGCCGGCACCGGCATCGGCGTGGAGACCCGGCTGGAGTGGACCCTGGTCGACACCGGGCTCCTGCTCCGGGCCGACATCGTGCCCTTCGGAGTCTGGGACTGCACCTGGCCCCGCGTCGGGCTGCGCTTCGACCTGCCCGGCTCGCTCGCCGACGGCTCGGTGGAGTGGTTCGGCACCGGTCCCGCCGAGTCCTACCCCGACTCGCGCGCGGCGGCCCGGGTCGGCCGGTACACGTCCGCAGTCGATGCGCTCGAGGTCGCCTACGCCCGCCCACAGGAGTCCGGCCACCGCTCCGACCTGCGCTCGCTCGAGCTCGGGCCGCTCAGCGTGACGGCACTCCCCGACGCCCAGGGCCGCCGGCCGGGCTTCCAGCTCTCGCGCCACACCCCGCAGCAGCGGAGCGCCGCGGCGCACCCGCACGAGCTGCCGCCGTCCGACAGCCTGCACCTCTTCCTCGACGCCGCTCAGCACGGCCTCGGCTCGCGCGCCTGCGGCCCGGACGTCCTGCCGAAGGACGCGCTCTGGCCCGGCGCGCACCGCCTGACGCTCGTCCTCGGGTGACCGGCGTCCCCTCGCGACCATGCTGATCGAGTAGCGCGCGGAGCGGGCGTATCGAGATCCACCCATGCCAGGAGTGGAGTCTGCAGACCCGCCCTGCTGGTGACGGCGGGTCTCGATACGCCGCGTGCCGCGGCTGCTCGTCCAGCACGGGGAGCCGCGTGCCGCGCCTGCTCCTGCGAGAGGGGTCGGGCACCCATGCTGATCGAGTAGCGCGCGGAGCGGGCGTATCGAGATCCACCCATGCCAGGAGTGGACTCTGCAGACCTGCCCTGCTGGTGACGGCGGGTCTCGATACGCCGCGTGCCGCGGCTGCTCGACCAGCACGGGGAGCCGCGCGCAGCGGCCGTATCGAGATCCGCTTCGGTCAGCGCGCCGTGCGGCGCCGCCGGGCGAGGCCGAGCACGAGGGCTCCGCCGGCGAGGAGGGACAGCGCGGCGGCCGAGAGCCAGCCGGTCTCGACGCCGGTGGAGGCGAGCGAGCCGGAGCCCGAGCCCGTCCGCGGCGGCACGGCACCGGCGGGGTGCGTCGGCGCGGCCGTGGGCTGCGACGTGGGTCCGGCCGTGGGCTGTGCGGTGGGCGCAGCGGTCGGCTCGGTCGTGGGCACTGCGGTCGGTCCGGCCGTCGGCACCGCGGTCGGCTCGGTCGTCGGCACCGGGGTCGGCGTCACCGCCGCTCCGAACACGTCGGCCGCGGAGCCGAGCGACGCGAGCACCGTCTCGCCGTTCGCGTCGTCGACGCCGTCGTTGTCGGTGACCGCGAAGACCTCGCCGGAGCCGGTGATGCCCAGGCCCTCGAGCTTCTCCTGCGTCCAGCCGTTGCCGGCCTCGAGCGCGGGCAGGACGTCGACGGCGAGCGTCTTCTCCAGCACGGGGAGCTCCTCGCCGATCGCGGCGCCCGGGCCGGTCGGCAGCGGCACCGTGTACACGGCCTTGAGCGCCGCGTCCGGTCCGTTGCGCTTGTCGCGCTCGATGACCGCGAGGGTCCCGGCGGGCGTCAGCGTGATCTCGGAGAGGCCGTTCCAGTCGCCCTCGGCGCCGGACGGCGCCTCCAGCGGGTAGCCGAAGAAGCTCCAGCTGCCTGCAGCGACGTCATAGCGGCCGATCCGGACGATCCCGTCGGCGTCGGTCGACGCCTCCCGCTGCAGTGCGGTCCAGACGATCTCGCCGCCCTCGCCAGCCTCGATCGTGACGCCCTCGAAGCCCTGCGAGCCGAGCGCGTCGCCCAGCTCGGCGGGGAGCGCGATGCGCTCGAGCACGGCGGCGGAGGCGTCCAGGCGCAGCAGCGCGTTCTCGGGACCGGTCGCGCCCTCGGTCACGGCCCAGAAGCCGCCGTCCTCGCGCGCGGCGATGCCCTCGAGGTCGAGGGCGGCGGGCTCTCCCGCCTCGGTGACGGTGAGCGTGGAGTCGATCAGCGCCGGGACGACCGAGGTGTCGACGGAGTAGACCGTGCTCGGCGCGTAGGCGCTGTCGCTCACGGCGTAGAGACGATCCGCGGCGGCCGGGTCGCCCGAGAGGCCCGAGAGTGCGCCCCACGGCAGCGGCGAGCCGTCGACGTCGGCCGACGCGATGGTCGGGAAGGCGGGGGAGGAGGCGCCGAGCGCGTAGAGCTGCACGCTCGCGCGGACCGCGGCCTCGGCGTCGTCGGTCTCGCTCGAGACGACCAGCAGGTCGCGCTCGGGCAGGGCGAGCAGCCCCTCCGGACCGGGCGTGGAGGGCAGCGCCTGCACGAGGCGCGGCGCGGTGGGGTCGGAGACGTCGTAGACCGCGACGAAGTTGGCGCGTTCGGCGCCGACGAAGACGTAGGGCACGCCGTCGAAGGTCGCCGAGAGCAGTCCCTCCGGCTCGGAGCCCTTCGCGTCGGAGCGCTTGTCGGGGTAGAGGCCGAGGCTGACGGCGAGGTGGTCGAAAGTGTTGCCGGCGTCCCAGACCACGGCGCCGGAGGCCGCGTCGAGGATCGACCAGCCGCGGGTGCCGCCCTTCCAGTCGCCCTCGTTCGCGATCGCGACGTGGTCGTCGCCGACCCAGCCGATCGCGTCGGGCTCGCGCGGGACGTCGGTGATCGAGTCGGTCAGCGCGATGTGGTCGTCGTCGAGGGTGTCGATCCCGGAGACGGAGGCGGTGCCGGCCGAGTAGGACGCGGTGACGGTGCGGGTCGCCAGGTCGAGGATCGCGACGGCGTTGTTCTCCTGCAGGGTCACTGCGACGGCGGTGTCGGCGGGGTTGATCGAGACGTACTCGGGCTCCGGGTCGCTCGGGGTGTCGAGGCCCGCGAGGCCGGTGAGCGCGATGTGCTCGGCGACCCAGGCGGACGGGTCGGCGGTGAGGTCCATGACGACGAGCTCGCCGGCGGGGGCCTGCGGGAGGTCGCCCTCCTCGGCGCCCTCGGGGGTGAACTCCTCGTCGCGCTGGTTCTCGATCGCGATGACGGCGAGGTCGCCGGCGGTGGTGACGTCGATGGAGTCGGGCTGGCCGCCGAGCTCGATCGTCGCGACCGGGGCGAGGTCGCTCGCGTGCAGCACGCTGACGTGGCCGGAGGGGTTCGCGAAGTCGCCGTCGGAGGTGTCGACGACCGCGAGCACGTACTCGCCGGTCGCGTAGACCGAGGTGGGCTCGCCGCCGACGCCGACGCCGCCGAGGGGCTTCGGCGCATCCGGGTCGCTGATGTCGAGGACGTTGATCCGCTGGCCGGCGGAGTCGGTGGAGTAGACCAGGCGGCCGTCGGGCGAGGCGCTGGAGATCTCGGCGACGGCGGAGTCGACGGCCGGGTCGGCGGCGTTGAGGTACGCGGGCACCGTGGCGACGCGGGTGAAGAAGGAGTCGCCGGCGGCGGCGGCGGTGGCGGGCAGCGCGGCGCCGACGGTGCAGCTCGCGAGGACGAGGGTGAGCGCGGCGCCGGCGGTGCGGCGGGGGGCGAAGTGACGGGGCACGGGTCTCCTGAGCGGTTTCGAAGGAACCCGCCCACGCTGGCCTCTCGGGGTGAACGCGACGGCGCGCCCAGGTGTCCGCCGGGCGAACGCCCGGGGGCGGCGGGGTCTCGATATGCCGAGTGCCGCGCCTACTCGACCAGCATGCAACGCGCACGTGGGGGAAGTTCATGCTGATCGAGTAGGCCGCCTAGCGGCCGTATCGAGATCCACCCGCGTCAGAACAGTGGTCTGCAGACCCTTCCTGCTGAGGACGCCGGGTCTCGATACGCCGCGTGCCGCGGCTACTCGACCAGCATGGGTCGGCGCGCCCTCGCCCGCCGCATCAGCGGGCCGCGAGGCCCGCCGCCGCCGAACCCCAGCCCGCGAGGGCGGCGCGCACGCGCTCGTCGCGCGCCAGCGCGAGCGCCTCGGCGTAGCCCTCCTCCAGCACGTCGTCGATCCGGACGCGCGCGCCCGTCTCGGAGGAGCGGACCGCGGCCTCGACCATCGCGAGGCTCCGCACGTTCGCGTGCACCTCGCCCGAGGGCACGGCGCCGGTCCCCAGCACGCGCACGAACTCGGCGAGCGAGCCGGCGATCTCCTGCGGGCCGGGCTCGAGCGTCGCGGTCTCCACCGCCTCCGACTCGCGCGCCTGCCAGGAGGGGGCGCCGTCGCCGTCCCAGTGCGCGGTGCCGCCCGCGCCGGTCACGCGCCAGTCGCCGTTCCAGGACGTCTCGAGCCCGTCGGCGCACCAGCTGCCGGTGTAGCTGAAGCGGACGCCGCCGGCGAACTCGAAGACGGCGCTCGCCGCGGCGCCGTCGGCGTACCAGCTCCAGGCCGGGTTGTACTCCTCGCAGTAGACGGCGACCGGGTCGCGGTCGAGGACGTAGCGCGCCGCGTCGAAGGCGTGGATCGCCATGTCCACCAGCAGCACGTGCGGCATCTCCTCGCGGAAGCCGCCGAAGTGCGGCGCCTTCGCGAAGAGGACCGACGCCGTGCCGAGCTCCCCGAGCCCGGCGACCTGCTCGCGGAACGCCGCGATCGCGGGGTAGTAGCGCCGCGACTGGCTGGTCATCAGCAGCCGCCCGGCGACCTCGCTCGTCGCGGCGAGGATCAGCGACTCGGCGATCGTCGGCGCGATCGGCTTCTCCGACAGCACCGGCAGCCCGGCGAAGAGCGCCTCGCTGCTCACCGGGAGGTGCGCGCGCGGCACGGTCACGTTGACGACCGCGTCGGCGCCGGAGCGCGCGGCGACCTCGGCGACGGAGCCGCCGACCGCGATCGGCCCGACCCCCTCCTCCTCGGCGGCCCGCTCGGCGAGCGCGACATCGAGGTCGACGAGGCCGACCAGCTCGGCGTCGGGGTGGTCGCGGATGGTGCGGATCCACGCGCGCCCCATGGCGCCCGCTCCGACCTGGACGAGACGGACGGTCATCGGACGAGCGCCCCGCGGTAGTCCTCGCCGGCGAAGAACTCGCCGGACTCGTAGCGCTGCAGCACGGGCAGGCGGCGCTCGGGGCGGTCGGAGCGCGCCCACTCGACGCCGTTCGCGATCACGCGGCGGACGTCCGCGTGGTGGTAGACGGGGAAGTCCTGGTCACCGGGCGAGAAGAAGAAGATCCTCCCGTGGCCGCGCTTCCAGGTCATCCCGGAGCGGAACACCTCGCCGCCGGAGAAGGTGGAGAGGAAGACCAGCTCGTCGGGCGCGGGGACGTCGAAGAACTCGCCGTACATCTCCTGCTGCGGGATCGTGAAGGGATGCGGTACGCCCTGCGCGATGGGGTGGGTCGGATCGACGGTCCAGACGATCTCGCGGTCCTCGGCCGAGCGCCAGCGCAGCGTGCAGGTCGTGCCCATCAGCTTCCCGAAGATCTTCGACCAGTGGCCGGAGTGCAGCACGACGAGCCCCATGCCGGAGAGGACGTGGCGCTGCACGCGCTCGACGATCTCGTCGGCGACGGCATCGTGCGCCATGTGGCCCCACCAGACCAGCACGTCGGTGCCGGCGAGGACCTCCTCGGTGAGGCCGTGCTCGGGCTCGTCGAGCGTGGTGGTCGAGACGGTCGCGCGCTCGCCGAGGTTCTCGGTGATGCCGGCGGCGATCGTCGTGTGCATGCCGTCGGGGTAGATCGCGCGGACCTTCTCCTCGATCTGCTCGTGGCGGTTCTCGCCCCAGACGAGGACGCGGAGGGGAGCGGCGGGTGTGGTCACGGGTGGTCCTTCTTCGTCGGAGGGTGTCGAGTGCGCCGGCGCAGCGGTTAAGCGCTTTACCGGCGAGTGCTCCTAGACTGCGGGACACCGCGCCCCCGCGTCAACCGCGACGGGGCGCGTCGAGCGGAGGGAGGCGCGATGGCGACCATGCAGGACGTCGCGCGCCGCGCGGGCGTGTCGATCGCGACCGTCTCCTTCGTCGTCAACGCGAGCAAGCCGGTCTCGCCCGAGACCGCCGCCCGGGTCCGCGAGGCGATGCGCGAGCTCGGCTACCGCCCGCACGCCCTCGCCCGCGCTCTGGCCCGACGGCGCTCGATGATGATCGCGATCGTCTACCCGCTGGTCCCCTCGCGTCCGCTGAACACCGCGACGACGTTCCTCGCCGGCGCCGCCGAGGCGGCCGCCGAGAGCGGCTACTCGATCGTGCTCTGGCCCACGGTCGGCGGCGCGGAGAAGCTCGCCGATCTGCGCGCCGACGGGCTGCTCGACGGCGTCGTGCTGATGCAGGTGACCTCGGACGACGAGCGGGTGGCGGTCCTGCGCGACTCCGGCACCCCGTTCGCCCTGCTCGGCCGCACCCGCGACCCCTCGTCGCTGGACTGGGTGGACATCGACTTCGAGGGCATGGTCGAGGAGGCGCTCGAGCGCCTGACCGCCCTGGGGCACCGCCGGGTCGCGCTCGTGCTCGGGCCGGAGGGCGGCGCCGACTTCGGCCCCTACGCGCGGACCCGGGAGGCGTTCGAGCGGGCGGCCGCGGCCCGCGGACTGGCCGCCGCGCTCCTGCACTGCGAGGAGACGCCCGCCGGCGGGCGCGCGCTGGCCCGCTCGCTCGACCCGGAGACGGCGACGGCGGTGCTGGTGATCAACGGCGGCGCGGCCGTCGGCTTCGCGCACGAGCTGCGCCACCGCGGCGTGCGGGTGCCCGAAGACCTCTCGATCGTGCTGCTCGCCTCCGACCCCGACGTCGCGGACCTCGCCGACCCCGCGCTCGATCTGCTCGTCGCGCCGGGCCACGCGCTCGGCCGCCGCGGGGTGGAGGCGCTGCTCGCCCGCCTCGCCGACCCGGCCGCGCCGCTGCTGCAGGAGCGCATCGGCGGGCCGTGGCGCCCGGGCGGGTCCGTCGCGGCGCCGCGCGGCTGAGCACCGGCGCGCTCGCACCGCACCGGTCATCCGACCGTCCCATCGTCCAGGTGGCAGAGACCGGTCGTGAGTGGCGGTTCCTGACTGATCAGCGAATCCTCCAGTCTTCTCCGGAGGATCGCCCGTGTGGGTCGGGCGGCACGAGGCCTAGCGTGGGAGCACCGTTCCGGCCCGAAGGAGCACCCGGCATGACCCGCGCGACCCGCTCACCCCCTCCGCCCGCCCACCTGCCGCCGCGGCTGACCCTCTCGCTCTGGGACTTCTCCTGGTACACGCGGACGATGCCGGGCGAGCCCTTCCACGACCTCGGGCGCGCGTTCGACGAGGCGGTGGAGCGCGGCTGCAACACGGTCCGGATCTGCGCGGCTCCGCTCCTGCTGTTCGGCGACCACTCGATCGACAGCTCGCAGCTGCGCTTCTCGAACATGGGCGGCGACATCGGCCGGGGCACGCGCTGGTACGACGCCGTCGGCGGCGCCGTGCTCGACCTGCGGGCGCGCCTGGTCGAGCTGTTCCGCCAGGCGGCCGCGCACGACGTGCTCGTCATCGTCTCCTCCTGGGAGTACCAGCAGAGCCCCGCGTTCCTCAGCGACTCGTCCTGGCACGACATGCTGACGGCGATCCCGCCGACCGAGCGGCACGAGGCTCTCGCCCGCGCCGAATCGCGGCTGATCGCCTTCCTCGAGGCCGAGGGGCTGGCCGACCGCATCGCCTACGTCGAGGTGCACAACGAGGTCGACCTGTCCCGGCTCGGCGAGGTGCCGGCGGAGGGGCTCGACACCTTCTGGGCGCAGAAGCCGTACCTGACCGCCGCGCTGGAGATCCTGCAGGCGGAGCATCCGGACGTCCTGTCGACCGTCTGCTACGGGATCCCGCCGTACCTCGACCTCGACTCCGTGCCGGAGAACGCGCAGGTCGCGCACGTGCACTTCTACGTCTACGGGGTCCTCGCGGCGCTGGAGGAGTGGGCGGGAGTGCGGGCCGAGCCGCCGGCGTTCCCGAGCGCCGAGCTGAGATCGCTGCTGCGCGAGGGGGCGCCCGAGTTCGACGCCCTGGCGCACGCCGTCGAACCGTGGCGGCTCGCGGCGACCGGCATCAGCCCGAGCATGTTCTACGCCTACGACCGGGTCGATCCGGTCGCCTGGGACGCCTGGCTCTCCTCGCACTACGGCCGCTACGAGGTCGCGATGCGGGAGGCGATCGACGTCCGGCTGCGCGCGGTGGCGACCTGGGCCCGCCGCCGCGGAGTGCCCGCCGTGGTCGGCGAGGGCTGGATCGGCTACACGCCGCTGGAGGCGGAGTTCGAGGACGGGCCGGCCGGTCAGGTCCTCGCCGGCTACGCCGTCCAGCGCTGCATCGACCTCGGCTACTGGGGCACGCTCGTCGGCTCCAACTCCGCACCGCAGCACCCGGGCTGGTCGAACGTCGAGCTGCAGCGGCGGCTGAACGGCCTCGTCCTGGCGTCCGGGGAGTCCGGGCCCGCGACGCTGTCCTCCGCGCCGCTAGCCTCCGCGCCGCTCGGTTTCGCTCCGCTCAGTTCCGCGTCCGGTACGCGTGCGGAGTCAGGCCGTGGATCCGCTTGAACTGCCGGGCGAAGTAGAAGGAGTCCTCGTAGCCGGCGGCGGCGGCCACCTCGGCGATCGGCCGCTCCGTCATGTCGAGCAGCTCGCGGGCCCGCGCCATCCGCAGCTCGGTCCGGTACTGCAGCACCGGCATCCCGAAGCGGCGCCGGAAGAGGGCCGCGAAGTGCGACGGGCTCAGGCACGCCATCGAGGCGAGCTCCGCCACCTCGATCCGCTCCGCGGGGTGGTCATGGAGGAACTGCGCGGCCCGGTCGAGTGCGGTGCTGCGCGCGTCACCGGGCGGGCGGTCCGAGGCGAGGATCGCCAGCAGGTGCCAGGCGGCGCCCGATGCGGCGAGCAGGCTGTTCGTCGTCGAATCGCAGCCCAGGTGCGTGATCGCCGCCGAGATCAGCGCGACCGCGGCGTAGACGTCGGACAGGCTGCGCACCGGCGCATCGACCGTCGCGCGCGCGGCCTGCAGGAACTCGGGCAGATCGCTGCCGGCGAGGTGCAGCCACCACAGCGTCCACGGGTCGGCGGCGTCGGATCCGTAGCCGTGCGGCTCGCCGGGCGGCAGCAGGACGATCTGCCCCGCGGTCACGGCGAAGGTCCCCGCCGCCGTCGTGCACCAGCCGGAGCCCCGGGTGCAGACCAGGACGACGGCGTCCGCGATCGGGCTGGTGCGCACCCGCCCGTGCCCGCGCGCCTCGGGGAAGTGGCCGCAGTCGGTGACCAGGAGGTGCGACGTCCCCGGCTGCGTCAGCGCCTCCCGCACGCGGGGTCGCGGCAGGACGTGCATCGTCTCGCCAGGGAAGCCCGCGCCGAGGATCGTCGGCGTCCGTGCGCACCGCATCAGCGTTCCGTCCAGAAGTTCCACGGTTTCCGTCCTCCGTCCCGGCCCCGGATCTCATCTTGACTGGGCGTCATGCTCGATGACAGCGCTGCCATTCCCGCAGACAGTACCAGTGGAACGTCCAGGGGAAGCGCTGCGCCGCCGCCCCCTCCGCCCGCCCCGGAGGACGTCGCGTCGAACGACGAGCTGTTCCTCCTCGGTCTGCACCTCGAGGAGC
Source organism: Rathayibacter sp. PhB152 (assembly GCF_003751395.1). Classification (NCBI taxonomy): domain Bacteria; kingdom Bacillati; phylum Actinomycetota; class Actinomycetes; order Micrococcales; family Microbacteriaceae; genus Rathayibacter; species Rathayibacter sp. PhB152. Next base: position 238,310 of record NZ_RJUT01000003.1, read on the forward strand.
GCCCGCGCTCCGGATGCGCGCCCGAGCACTACTGGGAGGAGGCGGTCTGGCGGGACCCCGGCGACACCCGCTGCCATGTCGCGCTCGCGCGGTCGCTCGCCGTCGCGGCCCGCTTCGACGAGGCGGAGGGCCACCTCCGCTCCGCGATCGAGCGGCTGACCTCTCTGGGCGTGGTGCCGGCCGACGGCGAGGCGCACCACCGGCTGGGCGAGCTCCTCGCCCGGCAGGGACGGCCGGAGGAGGCGCTCGAGGCTCTGAGCACGGCGCGGAGGGCGAGGGCCTGGCGCGTCGCGTCCGGTGTCGCGCTCGGGCGGCTCCTTCTGGCGGCGGACCGTCTCGAGGAGGCCGAGGCCGTGCTGCGCGAGGTGCGCGCGATCGACGGGCAGCACGCGCCGGCGACGGTCCTGCTCGCCGTCGTGCTCCGGCGCGGCCGGCGGGCGCAGCAGTCGAGGGCGCTGCTCGAGAGCGTGCTCGCGCGCGATCCGCTCGACCACTGGGCGCGCGACCTCGCCGGCCGCCCGCTCGACGCCGACGCCGACGCGCTGCTCGACGTCGCGCTGGAGTACCGCGACGCAGGCCTGCCGGACGACGCACTGCGGCTGCTCGCCCTCGCGCTCGCAGCCGATGCCGCGCGGCGCACCCCCTCCGAGCGGACCGGGGTGGTGCCGCTGGTGCACTACCACGCCGCGCTGCTGCACGAGCGGCAGGGTCGGCCCGACCAGGCGCGGGCCGCTCGGCGGACCGCGCAGCAGGCGCCGCTCGAGGGCTGCCGCCCGGTCCGCCTCGAGGACGTCGAGGCGCTGGAGGCGGCGGACACCGAGGACACCACCGCCCGCTTCCTCCTCGGCGGCTGGTACGCCGCGGTGGGCCGCGTCGAGGACGCCTTCGCTGCCTCGTGGGCCGCCGCCGCCCACGACCCGAGGGCGTGGGTGCGGGTGGCCGCGCTGCGCGCGCTGGGGGCGGCCTCCTGCACTGCCTACGGCGACGCCGAGGCGGGGCTGGCCTACCTCGAGCGCGCTCGGCACCTCGCCCCGGACGACGCGGGGCTCCTCGTCGAGTACGACCGGCTCCGGGTGCTCCTCGGGCACGAGGGGCGGCTCGCCCTCCTCGAGGAGAACGAGGCACTCGTCCTCGAACGCGACGATCTGACCCTGGAGTACGCGGCGCTGCTGGTCGCCGACGGCCGCGCGGGTCGCGCTCAGGGCCTGCTGCTGGGCCGGGTGCTCGGGGAGGGGGAGGGCCCCGGGAGCCGGATCCCCGAAGGGCGTGTGCTCGAGGTCTGGGACGCGACGATGATCGCGCTCGCCGATGCGTCGTCGCCCGCCGACGCGCTGACCTTCCTCTGCGCCGCTCTCGCGCCGCCCGCCTGCCTCGGCGAGGAGCGCCCGCTGTCGGCCGTCCCCGCCGGGCTGCTGCTCCGCCGCGGTGCCGCGCGTGCGCGCCTCGGCGACGACGCGGGCGCCGCCGACGACTGGGAGGCGGCGGCCGGGCTGACCGGCGACGCCGTGACGGCTCCGCGCTACGACGAGCAGACGGTCTCCGCGATCCGCGCGCTCCTGGCGCTCGGGCGCCGCGCCGAGGCCGACCGCCTGATGACGGCCTTCTCCGAGTGGATCGACGTGGAGGCCGCGGTCCCGGCCACGGCCGACTGGACCCGCCCCGGCGAGCTGTTCCCGCTGGAGCCGCAGCAGCAGAAGGACGCGCTGCTGGCGCGCTGCCGCGAGCAGCTCGCAGCGCTGGCGGAGGAGCGGCGGAGCGAGGGAGGCGCGCCTGGACCTGCGGAGCGGAGCTGACCGCCGAGTCGGGCACCCGCCGTCGTCCAGCGCCGCAGCTGCCGTGGTTTGCGCGCGAGCGGACCCGGAACGGGCTCGTGGCACGTCCCACAGCCCTCTTCGCGTCCGGTCGCCCGCGTGCCCGCCCGCGAGTGGACGGACGACGGGGTCTGAGCGCAGCCGAAGCCCGTTGTGCGCCCATTCGGGACGACCGCGGCGAGGAGTCCTCGGCCAGGGTCGCTCGACGGGACGGTCCGGCGTGGGCGGGAAGCGCCCGGACACTGCTGCTCCGCCGGCACCGTGGCGCCGCGGGGGTCGCGCTCACCCCGCGTGCGGCAGCAGCACCTCCACCAGGCCGTCGGTGACGCGCGTCTCGAAGCGCGGCTGGGGCGAGGTGGCGGGGCCGCGGACGACCTCGCCGGTCTCGAGCGAGAAGGCGCTCGCGTGCCAGGGGCAGGTGATGCAGGCATCGGCGCCGGTGCCGCGGAACTCGCCCTCGTCGAGGGGTCCGGAGAGGTGGCTGCAGACGTTCGAGAGCACGTCGACGCGGTCGCCGCGGCGGACGGCGAGCAGCGGGGTCTCGGCGACGGTCCTCTTCACGGGGGAGTTCTGCGGCAGCTCGGCGAGCGGGCCGAGGGGCTGCCAGCCGGTCGGGAAGCGGTGCGGCACGTCCTCGGTGTGATTCGCGCCGGCCGCCTGGCGGTAGCTGAGGTGGCCGCCGAGGTAGCCGCCGCCGGAGACGACGGCGAGGCCGAGCGCGCTGAGCACCTTCCCGCTGGTGCGCCGCCCGCGCACGCGCTGGACGAAGGACGCGGTGTAGAGGACGGTCCCGGCGACGTTGGCCGCCGCGTGGACGAGCCCGACGCGCTTCTGCTGCTCGTGCAGCTCGGACCAGTCGGTGTAGCCGGCGGCGGCCGTGGGCAGCACGCTGACGATCCCCAGGCCGACGAGGGTGCGCGCCGCGCGCTCGTTGCCGGGCAGCAGATCGAGGACCGCCGCCGACACCCACGCGCCGGTCGGCACGAGCACGAGCAGCGGATGCACCGGGTGCCCGATCGGGACGCCGTGCAGCACGTCCCGCACGGGCTGCGGCCGGATGACCGCGTCGACCACCTTCTTGACCCGGTCGACGAGCGGATCGAGGGCGGCGACGTTCTCGAGACGGCTGACGAGACGGACGAGCTTCACTTCGCGCATGCCCCAGACCACCCCGTACCCGGGGACCCCGACAAGGGGGTTGCGATCCTGGGGAGCCCGCTGATCACCCGCCCGCGACGGTCCTCACTCGGAGGTGATGCGTCCATTCGACGAGAAACGCTGTTCTGCGCGAGCCTTACCGACACTTCTCGTCGAATGGGCGGGGTTCGGCCCATGCTGATCGAGCGGCGAGCAGCGCGCGTCGCGCGAGCCATCAGCATCAGAGGTCGAGTCTGCAGAGCCGCCCTCGCGGCGGCGGCGGGTCTCGAGACGCCCCTCCGGGGCTACTCGACCAGCATGATCAGGCAGAGGCCGCCTTGCATGCCGATCGAGCAGCGGGCGCAGTCCCCCTGCTGCCGATCGAGCAGTGCTCGGGCGCCCCTCCCTGCTGATCGGGTAGCGCGCGGGGCGCCTCTCCCTGCTGATCGGGTAGCGCGCGGGGCGCCTCTCCCTGCTGATCGGGTAGCGCGCGGGGCGCCTCTCCCTGCTGATCGAGTAGCGCGCGGAGCGCCCTTCCTTGCTGATCGAGTAGCGCGCGCAGCGCGCGTATCGAGATCCGGCCCCGTCGAGACGGCGGCCCGCCGACCCGCCGGCCTCAGTCGGCAGCGGCGAAGAACGCCTCGATCGCGCGGGTCAGGGCGACGAGGTCGTCGACGTGGGCGAGCTCGCGCGCGGAGTGCATCGACAGCAGGGGCACGCCGACGTCGACGGTCGAGATGCCGAGGCGGGTCGCGGTGAGCGGGCCGATCGTGGAGCCGCAGGGGACCGTGTTGTTCGAGACGAACTCCTGGAACTCCACGCCCGCCCGGGCGCACACTCCGGCCCAGAGCGCCGCACCGCGGGCGTCGGTCGCATAGCGCTGCGAGGCGTTGATCTTGAGCAGCGGGCCCTTGCCGGCGACCGGCTGGTTCACCGGGTCGTGCTTCTCCGGGTAGTTCGGGTGCACGGAGTGGCCGGCGTCGGCGGAGAGGCACCAGGACCGCGCCATCGCGCGGGCGCGCTCGTCGACACCCGCGCCGAGCGCGGCGCCGATGCGGGTGAGCACGTCCTCGAGGAAGGGACCGCTCGCTCCGGAGCGGCTGGCCGAGCCGAGCTCCTCGTGGTCGAAGGCGGCGAGCATGCTGATGTGCCCCGGCTCCGCGTTCGAGTCCGAGTCCGCATCCCCGCTGCTCGCCGCGAGCAGCGCCACGAGCCCCGCGTGCACCGAGCTGAGGTCGTCCATCCGCCCGGCCGCGAAGAGCGCGTCGTCGAGGCCGAAGCGAGCGGGCGGCTGGGTGTCCGCGGTGATGAGGTCGTAGCCGACGATGTCGGCGGCGCCGTCGAGCCCGGCCTTCGCAGCGAGGATCTCGAGCAGGTCGTTCCCGTCCGCGTCGCCCAGGCCGTAGACGGGGACGGTGTGCTTGTGCCGGTCGAGCTTCAGGCCGTCGTTCGCCTCGCGGTCGAGGTGGATCGCGAGCTGCGGGATGCGCAGGAACGGCCCGGTGCGCACGAGCACCTCGGCGCCGTCGCGGGTGACGATCCGCCCGGCCAGCTCGAGCTCGCGGTCGAGCCAGGAGTTGAGCAGCGGTCCGCCGTAGACCTCGACGCCGGCCTGCAGCCAGCCCTTCGACTCGACCGTCGGCCGGGGCTTGAGCTTGAAGCCGGGGGAGTCGGTGTGCGCGCCGAGGATGCGGAACGGCGTCACCGCGGTGGCCCCGGCCGGGACGTGCCAGGCGATGACCGCGCCGTCGCGGAGGACGAAGTAGCGCCCGGGCTCGGCGGGCCACGCGGCGGTCTCGTCGACGGACTCGAACCCCGCCGCCGCCAGCCGCCGCGCGGTCTCCGCCGCGGCGTGGAAGGAGGAGGGCGAGGCGGTGAGGAACTCGGCGAAGTCGGCGAGGTGGTCGGCGCGGGAGGTCATCGACTCATTCAAGCAGGGCGATCCGGGGAGTGCTGATCCGGGTCGAGGGGCCGGGCCGGTGGGCGGAGGAGGGGAGCCCGGCACTGCCGCAGCTCACGCCCCTGCCTCCCGGCACCTCCCGGCACCTCACGGCACGATCGCGTCGATGTACCCGCCGTCCACCCGCACCGCGGCGCCCGTGGTCGCCGAGGCGAGCGGCGATGAAAGGTAGACGACCATGTTGGCGATCTCCTCCGGCTCGATCAGGCGCTGGAGCAGCGACTGCGGGCGGTGCAGCCGCATGAACTCGCGCTGCGCCTCCTCCCAGGGGAGGGAGTGGTCGACGAGCTCGTAGACGAAGTCCTCGACGCCGCCGGTGTGGGTCGGCCCGGCGAGCACGCTGTTGACGGTGACGCCGGTGCCGGCGGCGGCCTTCGCGAAGCCGCGGGAGACGCCGAGCAGCGCGGTCTTCGAGACGCCGTAGTGGATCATCTCGGCCGGCGTGACGACGGCGGAGTCGCTGCCGATGTAGAGGACGCGGCCCCAGCCCGCCTCCGTCATCGCGGGCAGGTAGGCGCGGGTGAGGCGGACGCCGGTGAGCACGTTGACCTCGAAGTAGCGGCGCCACTCGTCGTCGGTGATGTCGAGCGGCTCGGTGCTGCCGAAGATGCCGAGGTTGTTGACCAGCACGTCCACCCGCGGCACGGACTCGAGCAGCTTCGCCGTCCCGGCCTCGCTCGAGACGTCGGCGGCCACACCGCGCACGGTGGCGTCGGGCACCGCCGCGCGCACGTCCTTGATCGCGCGCCGGACCGAGCGCTCCGACCGCGCGTTGACGACCACCTCGGCGCCGGCGCGCGCCAGCCCGACGGCGATCGCCAGTCCGATGCCCTGCCCCGACCCCGTCACCAGGGCCGTCCGTCCGCTCAGGTCCAGCTCGATCATGCCGCTCCGCTCCGTCCGCCGCCTGCAGACTCCTCGGAGGAGGGTGCCACACGCCTCCGACACCCGCCCCAGGAAACCGCTCCCACCGCACACCGCACGCTGGTCGAGCGGCCCCGGAGGGGCGCAGCGAGACCGGCCGTCGTCAGGGCGGCTGGTCTGCGGACCACCCGTTAGGCACCGGTGGATCTCGATGCGCCCGCTACGCGGCCTGCTCGATCAGCATGGAGTGCACCCCGCCGAGGCGTCCTGCAACCGTCGAGGCGTCCAGCAGCACCGGGACGCCTCGAGCGTCCGAGGACGTCTCGCCGCCCTCATGCTGGTCGAGTGGCCCCGCAGGGGCGTCTCGAGACCCGCCGTCATCAGCAGGGCGGGTCTGCATACTCGCGTTCTGACGGTGGTGGATCTCGATACCCACGCTGCGCGGGCTGCTCGATCAGCAGGGAGCTCACCCGGCGAGGACGCAGTCGTAGCGGGGTCGGTCCGGCCAGCGCGGGTCCGGTGGCGCCGGCGAGTCCGCGAAGCCGAGGGACCGGTAGAAGCCGATCGCGTCGTCGTCGGTCTGGGCGCGGAGCGCGGCGTGCGGGTGCAGGTGGGCGATCTCCGCGAGGAGTGCCCGGCCCAGCCCCGTCCCGCGCTGCGACTCGGCCGAGGCGAGGTAGTCGATCAGCACCCCGTCGGGTCGCTCCTCGTAGGCGACGAACGCCGTGACGGCTCCGCCCTCCACCGCGCCCTGAACGCGGAGGCCCGGCAGCTCGTCCACGATGATCGCGTCTATCGCCGCCTCGTCGACCTCCACCGCGAGCCACAGCAGGTGCCGGAACGCGGCGGTGCCGAACACGCCGGTACCGAGCTCCACGATCTCCACGCCGGAGAGTCTGGCAGCACCCCGCCGAGGCGTGCAGCGACCCCTGCATGCTGGTCGAGCGGCCCGGAGGGGCGCAGCAGACCCACGGTCGTCAGGACGGCTGGTCTGCAGACCGCCCGTTCGGCACCGGTGGATCTCGATACGCCCGCTGCGCGGCCTACTCGATCAGCATGGAGTGCACTCCGCCGAGGCGTCCTGCAACGGTCGAGACGTCCAGCAGCACCGGGACGCCTCGACCGTCCGAGGACGCCTCGGCGCAAGACGCTGGTCGAGCAGCCCCGCAGGGGCGTCTCGAGGCCCGTCACCCCGAGTGGTGCCGGCCGATCGGCAGCACCAGCGGCGTCCCGGACACCGGGTCCGCGATCACGCGCGACTCCATGCCGAAGACCGCGCGCACCGTCTCCGCGGTCACCACCTCGGCCGGCGTGCCCGACGCGTACAGCGCACCGGCGCGCACCGCGAAGAGGTGGTCGGCGTAGCGCGCCGCCAGGTTCAGGTCGTGCAGCACGATCACGATCGTCGTGCCGCGCTCGCGGTTGAGGTCGGTCAGCAGGTCCAGCACCTCGACCTGGTGCGACACGTCGAGGTAGGTCGTCGGCTCGTCCAGCAGCAGCACGTCGGTCCGCTGGGCCAGCGCCAGCGCGATCCACACCCGCTGCCGCTGCCCGCCGGACAGCTCGTCCATCGGCCGGTCCGCGATCTCCAGCGTCCCGGTCGCGCGCAGGGCGTCCTCCACGATCGCGTCGTCGTCCGCGGACGCACCCCGCCCAAACCAGCCGCGGTGCGGGTACCGTCCCCGCGCCACCAGGTCCGCCACGGCGATCCCCTCGGGCGCGATCGGCGTCTGCGGCAGCAGCCCCACCCGCTGCGCGACCTGCCGCGTCGGGAGCCGGTGGATCGCCTCGCCGTCCAGCAGCACGGCCCCGGCGCTCGGCGTGATCAGCCGCGCCATCGCGCGCAGCAGCGTCGACTTGCCGCAGGCGTTCGCCCCGACGATGACGCTGATCGCCCCGGTCGGCACCGTCAGCGACAGCCCGTCGACGACCACCCGCTCGTCGTAGGCGAGCGTCACGCCGTCGACCGACAGCGTGGAATGACCGGCGGCCACGGGGGAGGTCGGGGCGGTCACAGGGATCCTCCGGTGCGGTTGCGGCGGGCGAGGAGCCAGAGCAGGAACGGCGCGCCGAGCGCACCGGTCACCACTCCGACGGGGAAGCGGGCGCCCGAGAAGGCGAGCCCGGCGACGTGCTGCGCGACCAGGTCCGCCGCGAGCACGACGACGATCCCGACCAGCGCGGACGGGATCAGCGGCACGCGCGCGTCCGGCACGAGCCGCCGCGCGATCGGCCCGGAGACGAAGGCGACGAACGCGATCGGCCCGGTGGCCGCGGTCGCGACGGCGACGAGGCACACGGCCACCGCGAGGAGCCCCAGCCGGCTGCGCCGCACGTCCACGCCCAGCGCGGTCGCCGACTCGTCGCCGAGCTGCAGCATCGAGAGTCGTCCGGCCAGCAGCAGCGCGAGCGGCACGAGCACCAGCATCGACAGCGCGAGCGCGGGCACCCCCGCCCACGACGCGGAGTTGAGGCTGCCGGTCAGCCAGCGCAGCGACTCCTGCACGTCCTCGAACTGCGCGCGGGTCTGCACGTAGGCGATGACGCTCTGCAGCATCGCCGCGATCCCGATGCCGATCAGGATCAGCCGGGCGCCGATCACGCCGCTGCCGTCGGCGAGCCGGGCGATCAGCAGCGCCGTGACGAGGGCCGCTGCGACCGCGATCACCGAGACCGCGCCTCCCGAGAGTCCGAAGAACGCGATCGCGACGACCGCCGCCGCGCTCGCACCCGAGGTGATGCCGATGATGTCCGGGCTGGCGAGCGCGTTCCGCAGCATCGTCTGGAAGATCACGCCGCCCATCCCGAAGCCGAGGCCGACCAGCACAGCGGTGAGCGTGCGCGGCAGCCGCAGCGTGCCGACGGTGAAGGAGGCGCTCGGCACGGTCTCGCCGAGCATCACCCGCAGCACCTCGAGCGGCGAGTAGACGGTGCTGCCGACGGTGAGCGACACGACGGCGAGCGCGAGGGCGACCAGCGCGAGCACGGTGCAGCCCAGCGCGGTGCGGCGGGCTCGGCGGCGACGGCCCGCGGCGACGCCGAGCGGGGGAGCACCCGCAGAAGAGCGGAGCGACGGGGCGGCGCTCACAGGGCCCGCACCTTCGAGCGGCGCACGATCGCGATCAGCACCGGCGCCCCGATCAGTGCGGTGACGATGCCCACCTCCACATCGCTCGGTCGCGCGACGACCCGCCCGATCACGTCGGCGACCAGCAGCAGCAGCGCGCCGAGCAGTGCGGAGGAGGGGAGCAGCCAGGAGTGCGACGGCCCGGTGATGCGCCGCGCGAGGTGCGGGACGGTGAGTCCGATGAAGCCGATCGGCCCCGCGATCGCGGTCGCCGCTCCGCAGAGCAGCACCGCGGCGAGCCCGGCCACCAGGCGCGTCCGGCCGACGCGGCGGCCGAGCCCCTTCGCGAGGTCGTCGCCGAGCGCGAGCGCGTCGAGCCCTCGGGCGCTGCCGATCGCGAGCGCACCGCCGACCGCGAGGAACGGCAGGACCTGGACGATGCTCGTGAACTCGGCGCCGCCGACCCCGCCGACCTGCCAGAACCGGAAGCGGTTGAGCGTCGCGTCCTGGGTGAGCAGCACCGCGCTGATCAGCGAGGCGAGGGCCGCGGCGGTCGCGGCGCCGGCGAGCGCGAGCTTGAGGGGAGTGGCGCCCTCGCGACCCAGCGAGGCGACCGCGTAGACGAAGGCGCCCGCCGCCGCCGCGCCGAGGAAGGCGAGCCAGATGAACTGGGGGAGCGTCGTCGCTCCGACCGTCGAGATCCCGAGCACGACCGCGAGGGACGCGCCCGCGTTCAGCCCCAGGATCCCCGGATCGGCGAGCGGGTTGCGGGTCATCCCCTGCATCACCGCGCCGGCGAGCCCGAGCGCGGCGCCGACGAGCAGCGCCAGGACCGTGCGCGGGACGCGCCCCTGCACCGCCGCGTCGACGATCGAGTCCGGGTCGGGTGCGGTGAGCGCCGGCCAGATCTCGCCGAGCGGGATCTCGCGCGAGCCGTAGACCAGCGAGAGCACCGACGCGACGACCAGCGCGGCGAGCACGGCGATCAGCGCCGGGACGCGCCAGCGCGCACCGGCGCCCCGGAGGCGAGTGTCGTCGCGTCCGGGGCGCCGGTGGGGTGCCGTGGCCTCGGCGGTCACGACACCTTGTCGGCGGCGGTCGCGAGGCCGGTCGTGTACTCGTCGAGCACCCACGGGATGCTCAGCAGGTTCGGCGACGAGGTCGCCATCGCCTCGGAGGAGTCGTCGGTGAGGACGTAGACCGAGCCGCGGGCGACCGCGGGGATCTTGGAGAGCAGCGGGTCGGCCTGCAGCGCCGCGAGGGTGGTGTCGTCGCCGTAGACGATGAGCACGTCGGCGTCGAGCTGGTCGGCGTTCTCGGAGCTGACGGTGCCGCTGAACAGCTCGGAGTCGCCGGTGAGCGAGACGACGCTCGGGGCGAGCTCGAGGCCGAGGTCCTCGACGAACTTCACGCGCGCGTCGTTGCCGGTGTAGTAGGTGAAGGTGCTGGCGTCGGTCGGGTCGTACCAGCCGTAGGTGAAGGTCTTGCCGGCCAGCGAGGGCTTCGCGGCGACGGCGGCGTCGATCTCGCCCTCGACCTCGGCGACCTTCGCCTCGGCCTCGTCGCCCAGTCCGAGCGCATCGCCGTCGAGCTTCGCGGAGTCCTGCCAGGTGGTCGCCCAGGGCAGACCGGGGTAGGCGACGGTCGGGGCGATCTGGCTGAGGGTGTCGTAGTCCTGCTGCGTGAGGCCGGAGTAGGCGGAGAGGATCACGTCGGGGGTGAGGTCGGAGATCGCCTCGAACGGCACGCCGTCGGTCTCGTCGAAGAGGGTCGGCGTCTCGGCGCCGCTCGCGTCGAGCGCCTCCTTGGTCCAGGCGAGCAGGCCGTCGCCGTCCTCGTCGCCGTAGGAGGCCTTCGCGAAGCCGACCGGGGTCACGCCGAGGGCGAGCGCGACGTCCTGGTTGGTCCAGCTGGTCGCGACCACGCGGTCCGCCGACTCGACGGTCGTCTCGCCGAACGCGTGCTCGACGGTGACGGGGAAGCCCGCGCCGGTCGCGGCGGCGTCGGTGCCTCCGTCGGTGCCGGCGGCGTCGGCCCCCGCGGAGCAGCCGGTCAGCAGCAGGGCGGAGAGGCCGAGTGCGGCGACGGCGGAGACGCGCAGAGGCGTGCGGCGGAGGGGGATGCGGGAGACGGGCACGGCGATCCTTCGGAGGGGGTGACGGGGTTGCGAAGGTTAACCTAACCTAACTTCCTGGGCCGCGGCCAGTTCCGGCCGGCTGCTCGCTGGCCTGCCTCTGCCGGGCGTGCGGTCGCTGCGTCCGACCTCCGGCACGTGGAACCGCGCAGGGCACGCGGAATCCGCGGATTCCGGCGAGCCGCGGGTGTTCCTGCGAGCCGAAGCTCGTCGCGCCGGAGGCTCGGCTCGTGGAACTGGGTTCGGCTCGCCGAATCCGCGGGCTCCGACGAGCCGAAGGTACTTTCGCGAGCCGGAAGCCGTGGCGGCCGAGGTCCGGCTCGTGGAACCGCGTCCGGCACGCGGAAGAGGTGGATTCCGGCGAGCTCAGGATGTTTCTGCGAGCCGGAGGTCAGGAGGCGCGAGGTTCGGCTCGTGGAACAGGGTTCGGCACGCGGAATCTGCGGATTCCGGCGAGCCGGAGGCCTTCTCACGAGCCGGAGGTGCGGTCCAGCCGCTCCGGCGCAGGACCGGCCCCCTCCGATGCCCCCTCCGGTGCCCCCTCCGGTGCCTGCGCGTCCGCCTCCGCCGCGTCCCCGCTCGCCCGCCGCGGCCGCAGCTCGCTCACCAGCGTCCCCGCGACGATCAGCGCCGCCCCCGCCAGCGCGAGCGCCGGCAGCCGGTCGCCGGCGAGTCGTCCGATCACGCCGCCCCAGACCGGCTCGGCGGAGTAGATGATCGTCGCGCGGGTCGGCGAGACGGAGCGCTGGGCCCAGTTCATCGTCAGCTGGATGAGGCAGCTGCTCGCCCCGAGGGCGAGGGCGGCGATCAGCCAGACCCAGGAGAACGCGGGGATCGCCTCCCCCGCGAAGGGCATGCCGGCGAAGGAGAGCAGTCCGGCGACCAGGAGCTGCACGACCGTCACCCGCCCCAGGTCGACCCGGCCGGCGAAGGCGCTGATCAGGATGATCTCGGCGGCGATCGGGAGGGTGCTGATCAGCGTCGCCAGCTCGCCCGGGCCCAGCCCCACTCCCGTCTGCGGCCCCGCGATCAGCAGCAGTCCGACGAACGCCAGACCGACGCCGACCAGGGTGAAGACGCCGGGCCTCCGCCGCAGCACGACCCACTGCAGCAGCGGCACCAGTGGCACGTAGAGCGCCGTGAGGAAGGCGGAGGTGCTGCTCGGGATCGTCTGCAGCCCGGAGGTCTGCAGCCCGTAGCCGAGGACGATCATCACCCCGATCGCGGCCCCCGCGCCGAGATCGATCCGCCGCATCCCGCGCAGCGATCGGTGGAAGACCACCGCGCTGATGACTCCCGCCGCCAGGAACCGCACCCCGACGAAGAAGAGCGGACCGCTGTGCTGCATCGCCACGTGCACCGCCAGGAAGGTGCCGCCCCAGAGTGCCGTGATGCCGATCAGCGCCCACTCGGGTCGCGAGAACCGGACGGCCGAGAGAGGGCGGGTGCGCAGCATTCTGCACACTATAGAGTGCAGAACGATGCGCACGCCAGAGCCCTCCGCCGTCCTCGCTCACGTCGGCAGCAACCTCCGCCGGGCGCGGCTGGAGGCCGGGCTGAGTCAGGCGGCGCTCGCCGAGCTCTCCGGCATCAGCCGGCGCACGATCGTCAACGTCGAGGCGGGCGAGGCGAACATCAGTCTCACCGGCGTCGACCGCCTCGCGAGCGCGCTCGGCTCCAGCTTCACCGCCCTCGTCTCCGCTCCCGGCTCCGTTCCCACGGCGATCGACGAGGTGGCCTGGCGCGGCGAGGACGCGGGGAGCGTCGCCGTCCTGCTCGCCTCCGTTCCGGCCCGCGCCGAGGCGCAGCTCTGGACCTGGACCCTCGGCCCCGGCGACCGCTACCAGGCGCAGCCCGACCCCGACGGCTGGCACGAGATCCTCCTCGTCACCGCGGGTGTGCTCCTGCTCGAGCGCGAGGGCGAGCCGGACCTCCGGCTCGCGACCGGGCAGCACGTCGCCTTCTCGACCGCCCGCCGCTACGCCTACGTGAACGCGGCCCCCGACGAGAGCACCGTCTTCACCCGCATCGTTGTGAGCTGACTCCGCCCGGGAGTGCTCCACGCGCCCGGCGATCGGACGCCGGTCGCACCGTTCCGTGCCATCCCGATCGTTCTCCGACGCGGACGAGGGAGATCCGGCGCGCCACTCGCAGACTGTGCTCTTCACGGTCCGCGAGCGGTGACCCGGTGGTCCGGGTCCCCGCCACCGCGCGCGGCGAGAGAAGGGATCACGATGAGACTCTGGAAGACGACGGCGATCTGCTCGACGGCGGCCTTGCTCGCAGGGCTGTCCGCCGCCCCGGCGACGGCGGCACCGGCGGAGGGCGGCGGGCCGGTCGCGGCCGCGCTGGCCCCCGCGCACGACCTCTCGGCGCTCCTGACGGGACCCGCGCGTGACCTCGAGACGCCCGGCTACCGACTCGTCCCGGTCGAGGAGCGGACCGTCGAGTACCGGGTGGTCGACCCGGCCGCGACCCCGGCCCCCAAGAGGACGCTGACCTTCACGAACCCCCCGCAGGCTCCGAGCGCCGCGTACCTCGAGGTGCGCTACCAGCAGGGCAACGGCGACTCCTTCAAGGAGGTGTCCCCGCTCCTGCGGCCCGGTGGTCCCGCGTGGCAGACCACCCTCCAGGGGGATGATCGCGAGGTCGACCTCCAGGTGAAGGACGCCTCGGGCGCGGTCCTCGCGGAGCGGAGCTACCCCGGGGAGATGCCCGCCGGCAACCCCTCCGTCGCGTGGTTCTACCAGAGCGTCTTCGACCTTCCCGGCTACACGTTCACCTGGTGACGCCCCGGTGGGGCTGCCGTTCGGCCGCGTCGCGAGGGCTCACCCCGCGGCGCGGCCGTCCCGCGACGGCTCACCCCGCGGCGCCGACCACGAGCCGTCCGGGCGGAGCGCGCCGGCGATGGTCGTGGCGATCCCGCGCAGCTCCCGGCGCTGCCGCTCGCTGAGTGGTCCGAGGACGACGTCGCGCACCAGGGCCTCGTGCCCCGGAGCCGCGCTCGCCTGCTGAGCGAGTCCCGCCGCGGTCAGTGTCGCGAGGGTCGTTCGACCGTCCTCGGGGTCGGCCCGCCGCTCGACCCAGCCGCGGTTCTCCAGTCGCGAGACCGCCCGCGACAGTCGCGACAGCGAGCTGTTCGCGAAGCCGGCGAGCGCGCTCATCCGCAGGGTCCGCTCCGGCGCGGCGGCCAGGGCGTAGAGGACGCCGTACTCGAAGTGGCTGAGGCCGGAGTCCTTCAGCAGCTGCGCGTCGAGCGCTGCGGGAAGCCACTCGAGGAGGGTCGCGAGCGCGCTCCAGGCCGCGAGGTCGTCCCCGCTGAGCGGGGAGTCATCGGGATCGGGCATCCCCCGAGCGTAGCCGGACTTCACTTGACCAGGAAAGTGATTCGGCTATGGTTTCCCAGGCAAGCATTCGGCTGCGACGGAGAGGAACGGACCCGCATGGACCTGGAACTGGACGGCAAGCGCGCCTTCGTGAGCGGATCGACGCAGGGCATCGGCCGTGCCATCGCCCTCGCGCTGCTGCGGGAGGGCGTCGAGGTCGTCGTCAACGGCCGCAGCGAGGCGGGAGTCCGCGCAGCGGTCGAGGGCCTTCGCGCGCAGGTCCCGGGCGCCGTCGTCTCGGGGATCGCCGCCGACTTCGCCGACGCGGAGTCGGTGGACCGGCTCCTGGGCCTCCTGGGCCGGGTGGACGTCCTGATCAACAACGTCGGCCTGTTCGAGGTCGCCCCTTTCGCGGCGATCGCCGACGAGCAGTGGCTGCGCTACTTCACGGTGAACGTGCTGAGCGGAGTCCGGTTGTCCCGGCACGTCCTCGACCCGATGCTCGAGTCGGGCTGGGGTCGCATCGTCTTCGTCAGCAGCGAGTCCGGCGTCGATGTGCCGGGAGACATGACGCACTACGGCGTCACCAAGGCGGGGATGCTGGCTCTCGGCAACGGCCTGGCCAAGCTGACCCGCGGCACCGGAGTCACGGTCAACACGGTCCTCGGCGGCCCGACCTGGTCCGACGGCGTCGCGAGCAGCGTCCAGAGCATCGCCGATGCGCAGGGCGTCCCGGTCGACGTCCTCCGCGCCGCGATCATCGGCGGCAACGCGACCTCGCTCGTCGAGCGCTTCCTCGAGCCGGACGAGATCGCCTCGCTCGTGACCTACCTCGCCAGCCCGCGCGCCTCCGCGACGAACGGTGCGGCCCTGCGCGCGGATGGCGGCGTGCTGACCGGCCTGCTCTAGGACCCGCCGGTCGCCTCGGGCGCCGGCGCTGCTCTCGGCCGTCGGCGCCGCGCCGACCTCGGCGGAGCCGCCCGCAGGTGCTCACCGACCCGCCCCAGGATGCGCGCCAGCTCGCCCGCGTCCGCGTCGGTGAGAGGTGCGAACAGCAGACCGTGCACGGTCGCGATGTGCCCCGGGAAGACGGCGGCCAGGACGTCGCGCCCGGCGCCGGTGAGCGCGACGACCGTGCTGCGCTCGTCGTCCGGCGACGGGGAACGGGTGACCAGTCCCCGCTGCTCGAGCAGCTGCGCCTGGTAGGTGAGGCCGCTGCGGCTGTGGACGACGCCATCGGCGAGGTCGGTCATCCGCTGTCGACCGCCCGGGGCGTCGCCGAGTCGCGCCAGCAGCTGGAACTGCAGATAGCTGAGGTCGCCCGCCTCGCGCAGCTGCTGCTCGACCGCGGGCCGCAGCAGGCTGCCCACCTCGGTGAAGGCCAGATAGGCCGAGAGCTGGGTCGCGGTCAGGGCGGGCTTCGTCATGCCTCCGATCCTATCGTTGCTTCGTATTGGAAGCAGTGCTAGCGTGGCCTCAGTGCTTCGAATTGGAAGCAATTACGAGAGGGAGACGATCATGCAGGCAATGCGATTCCACGAGGTGGGTGGACCCGAGGTCCTCGTCCGGGACGACATCCCGGTTCCGGTTCCGGGCGCCGGGCAGGTGCGGCTCCGGGTCGCCGCCTCGGCCTTCAACGCGGCCGACGCGGGGATGCGCGCCGGCTTCCTGCCGATCCCGGTCGAGCTCCCGCACGTGCCCGGCTACGACGTGTCCGGAACGGTGGATGCCGTCGGCGACGGTGTCGAAGGAGTAGCGGTGGGCGATCCGGTCGTCGCATTCCTGCCGATGGAGCGGGACGGGGGAGCCGCCGAGTACGTGCTGGCGCCGGCCGAGGCCGTGGTCGCCGCTCCGACGAGCCTTCCGCTCGCCGACGCGGCCGCGCTGCCGTCGGTGGCGCTCACCGCCTGGCAGGCACTGTTCGACGACGGCCGGCTCGTGGCCGGGCAGCGGGTCCTCATCGTCGGCGCGGGCGGGGTGGTCGGGAAGTACGCCGTGCAGCTCGCGAAGCGCGCCGGCGTGCACGTCGTGGCGACCGCCAGTCCACGCAGCATCGACGCCGTCCGTGCGGCGGGGGCCGACGAGATCGTGGACCACACGACGACCGAATTCCTCGGTGCTCTCGGCGAGCAGGTCGACGTGCTGCTCAACCTGGCGCCGCTCGAGCCGGAGCGGTTCGCCGCTCTCGTCGCCGCGGTGCGGGACGGCGGGGCCGTCGTCAGCACGACGGCCTTCCTGTCGACTCCGGGTGACGAGACCCGCGGCGTGCGGGCCGCGACGGTCTTCGTGCTCCCGAACCGCGAGCGGCTCGCCGAGCTGGTCGCCCTGGTCGACGCGGGGGAGCTGACCGTGGAGGTCACCCGCCGGGTGCCGCTGGCCGAGCTGCCGGCGGTCCACGCCGAGGCGGCCGCGGGCCGGATCGCGGGGAAGGTGATCGTCCTCGCATGAGACTGCGCGACCGCGGTCTCAGCAGTGCGGGGTGGGGCAGGGGGAGGCGGGGAGATAGGACCGCCTCCCCCTGCCGGTCGGGTCGTGGTCGTCGTCCCTCGAGCTCTTCGCTCAAAGGAGCGCCACGTCAGAGGTTGAACAGCCAGCTGAATGCCAGGGCGAAGAAGGCCATGTCAGCTCCTCTCGTCAGAACGGACGGAATGCGCGGCGGACGGAATGCGCGGCCGGGGGATCCCGATGCCGGGATCCCCGCGGTCGTGACCCGTCACCGATTCCGGTGCTGGACCACGACCGCGGTGGCGCCACCGGGCTAGGCGAGAATGGCGATGAGGTAAGCGAAGAATGCGAGCAGCACATCGACTCCTTTCAACGGGCGGGACGGGACGTGCGGGGTCTGCCTCGAGGACGGGGAGGGACGACTGCTCAGGCGGAAGAGGCGCGTCCCCGTGGTCGACTCGCTAGAGCGAGCCGAAGAAGGCGATGAAGATCGCAACGAGGGCGGTGGGCATCATGGCTGTCTCCTTTCGTGGTGCGGGGCGGAGGGAGCGGTCGCGATGACCGGGGCCCACTGTCGCCGACGCCCCGAGGCATCTTCAAGTCCGTGGCGCTTCTCGTCCTGGGCGGCGGAATCGCTTCCCTTCGAGTGGCCGCCGAGGGGCTCCCTGTCGGGAGGTCGCCGAGGGCAGGCTCTGTGCCATACACCTCAGTCCGTGACAGCGACGACGTCCTTCAGCACTCGCTCCGCCAGGATCGGACGACCCCCTCTCGTCCGGGACGAGGGGAGGCCGCCGTCCTCCCCCGACCGGTCGAGAGTCCGATCGAAAGGAACAGGATGAAGCTCGTCCGCACCACGACCATCGGCGTGATCGCCGCAGCACTCCTCGGACTCACGTCCGCGCCCCCGGCGACGGCGGCGGGCGACACGGGTGGGACGGCGACCGACCCGACCCTCTGCACCACGAACTACTCCGTGTATCAGGTCGACACCACCGTCAACGCCCACCTGGACGGTCAGGATGTGGTGATCGACCTGTCGGCAGGGCTCTTCCGGACGCGCACCCGGATCGTCGTCCTGGTGAACGACGAGTACATCGGCGAGACCTACTGCGGTTCCGCCTACTACGCGGACCGCTGGTCCGTGGGCGATCGGGTCTTCCTGAGGATGAAGCCCGCGAAGCCCGGCGACGCCCTGCGGGTCGCGGTGATCGGGGGCACGCCCGGCGGGTCGCTCGGCTCCCGCTACGGACAGCACAGCCTGCTGGAGGAGCGGCTGAGCGCGCCCGGATCGGAGCGCTGACGCTCGACGATCCCGGGACTCCTCCGTGGTGCTCAGGCCCGCGGTGGTGGGATCCGCGGTGGTGGGATCCGCGGTGGTGGGATCCGCGGTGACGGGATTCACATCCCCCGTCGTGGTCGCGGTCACCCGTGCGTGTGCGGGTGGCCGCGGCCGGTGCGGCGGGACTAGTCGAAGATCGAGATGAGATAGGCGATCAACGCGAAGATCATGACAACTCCTTTCCTCGGACCTGATCGGGCGCCCGGTGGTGGGTGACCGTGGTTCCACCGTGGACCTCGACCGGCCGACTCTCCACTGATCGGCGGAGAGCGATGACCTGGCGGGAATCGGTCAGTCGCCGACCGGGTCAGAGCAGGCGGGAGCGCGAGAACAATGCGTGCAGCAGTGGCAGTGCCGACACCGCCATCAGCACCGTGCCGAACACGGTGTCGTCCGCCCGGACGACGGCGCCCGCGATGAGCAGCCCGGCGAAGAGCACCGCGGAGACGATCCGCCGCACGGTCCCCTCGAGCCGGTTCAGCCGGCGCTCGACCGTCGGAACGGTGACCGCGAGGGTGCCGTCCTCGAGGGTCGTCGCCAGCTCGTCCAGGCGTCGCGGCAGCCGGACGAGCAGCCCGAGCGTGTCGAGCGCCTGCCGGCCCACGTCCTGCGCGACGTTCCCGCGCTCCTCCCGGATGAGCTGCTGCGCGTAGGGCTCGACCGAGTCCCAGAGGTTGAACGCCGGGTCGAGCGCGCTGCACACGCCGGAGGTCAGCGACATGGCCCGGATGATGAGTAGGAAGTTCTCGGGCAGCTGGAACGGCAGCGAGCGCACGACGTCGCCGAACTGGATCGCGAAGTCGCGGAACTCGCGCGGGTCGACCTCGCGCAGCTCCGCGAAGCCCATGCCGCCGAAGCGCGCGAAGAGCTGGGTCATCGCCCGCTCGAGCTCGCGGGAGTCGGCGGAGGGGAGCAGCACCCCGACGTTGCGCGCGGCGTCGACGAGCCCCTTGCCGTCGCGGGAGGCGGCGGCGATCAGCATCGCGCGCAGGCCCGCCCGCGTCGTCGGCGGCACCTCGCCCATCATCCCGAAGTCGATGAAGGTGAGCCGCCAGGGCAGCTCGCCGCCGGGGGTGGGTGTGACGAAGACGTTGCCCGGGTGCGGGTCGGCGTGGAACCAGCCGTGGGTGGAGAGCTGGTCGAACATGACCGCGGCGAACACCGGGGCGACGTCGCGCGGGTCGATTCCGGCGGCAGCGAGGCCCTCCGCGTCGGTGATCTTGATGGCGGTGACGTCCTGCAGCGTCAGCACCTTGCGGGTCGAGCGCTCCCAGATCACGTCCGGGACGCCGACGCGGGGGTCACCGGCGAAGTCCGCGGCGAAGCGCACCGAGTTGGCGGCCTCGCGCAGGTAGTCGATCTCCTCGAGGCTGGTGACCGCGAACTCCTCGACGAGCGCGGGCGCGTCGACGCGATCGGAGACGAGGCGCACGTGGGTCAGCCAGCCGCCGATGCGCCGGAGCGCCGCGAGGTCGACCTCGACGATCTCGTCGATGCCGGGGCGCTGGACCTTGACGACGGCGTTCTCGTGCCCGGAGTCGGCCGCGTCCACCGGCGAGAGCCGCGCGCGGTGCGCCTGCCCGAGCGAGGCCGCGGCCACCGGCGACTCGTCGACGTCCGCGTAGGCGCGTGCGAGGGTCATGCCCAGCTCGGCCTCGGCGAGCGCGCGGATGCGCGCGAAGGGGACCGGCGGCACCTCGTCCTGGAGGCCCTCCAGCTCACGGGTGATCTCGGGCGGGAGGACGTCCAGGCGCGACGACATGAACTGCCCCACCTTGATCATCAGCCCGCCGAGGTCGACGGCCAGGACGTGGAAGCTGCGCGCGAAGCGCCGCATCCGCTGCGGGCGGGTGCGCAGCGCGATCGCCGTCAGCCCGACGCGGGGCAGCAGCAGATCGAAGAACCAGGTCACCGCGAGGTGCCAGGAGGCGAACCGCAGGATGCGGCGGTAGCGACGCTGGTCGCTGCGGGCTCGGCGGCCCGGGTCGGCAGGACCCGGGCGGACCGGCGCCACCCGGGTCAGTCCTGCGCGAGGATCGCGTACAGGCGGCGGCGCACGTCCTCGAGTTCGGAGACGGCCTGCCGGATCTGAGCCGGGGTGCCCGAGCGGCCGACCTGCGCGGCGGCCTGGGCGAGAGCGACGCCGGCCTTCGGCAGCGCGCCGAAGTCGACCTGGTCGGACTCCGACCACGGGGTGCCGGTGCCGGAGGCCGCGACCTGCGCACGACCGGAGTCGGTGAGGCTGTAGGTCTTGCGGCCGTTCGACTCGTCGGCGGCGATCAGGCCCTCATCCGCGAGCAGCTGCAGGGTCGGGTAGACGGAGCCGGGGCTGGGCTTCCAGCTCCCGCTGCTGCGCTCCTCGATCTCGTGGATGATCTGGTAGCCGTGCATCGGCTGCTCGGCGAGGAGGGCGAGGACGGCGGCGCGGACATCGCCGCGGCCGACCCGGGTGCCGACGCGCTTCTCGAAGCCGGCGCGAGCCTGCTCCATCGCCTGCCAGATGCCGTCGACGGGGTTGCCGGCGCCGAACGCGCCGGTCGAGGACTGGTTCTTCATGATGACCTCCGTGTGTCTTCCGAGTGTGCCGTTCCGAACGACCGTGTCGCTCCGAACGATACTCAGCGATATGTGCGGCGACTGTAAGCGACTGCTTTCTCCGGCTTGTGCCTGGGCCCTGCCGTCGGCTCACTTCGATGGCTGGGCGTGCGTGGCGCGCCACGGTGGACGGATCGTCGAGTCGTCTAGGTGAGTATGTCTCATAACGACCAGCTGCGGCCGTCCCTCGACGTGCCGCTCCTTCGCTGCTGGTCGCATCGAGAAAAGGGACACCCATGAGAAACACCCGCACTGTGGCGGCCTGCGTGGCCGCGACGACCCTGTTCGGCCTGCTCTCGGCGACGCCGGCGCTGGCCTCCGAGCTCGATCGGGGCGACGCCTCGATCGTCCAGGGCCAGGAGTCGAGCGGCTCGGGCCTCGGACTGCTCGGCCACCTCGCGACGGACGCGGCGCCCGCGCGGCCCGACCGGGGCGACGCGGGCATGCTCGGCTCCCCGCAGCCCGGCGGACCGGACGCCCCTCTGCCCGCGCGGCCCGTGCAGGAGGTGCCGACCGAGTCGACTCCGGCTCCGACGCCCGGGTTCTCGGCAACGCTCGAAGCGGACAGGAGGTTGATCGTCTCCCTGCCCATGGAGCGGTTCTCCTCGGGGCAGCGCTACGTGTTCTACGTCGACGGGGAGTACATCGGCGAGACCAGTGCCGACGGCCAGATCGGCGGCGTCCACCTCCTGTCGACGGAGGGTCCGGACGCAGTGGCGCGCTTCCGGATCGACGCGGGCAGGAACGGTGGCCGTGTGGAGATCCGGCGGTACTTCGGCCGACTGGATCACGGCCGGGACACCGAGCCCCGGGAGGAGACGGTGTTCGACCAGCAGGTCGCGGTCAGTCCCGATATCACGGCGACTCTCGTGGACGGCAAGGCCGTGGTCTCGGTGCCGGAGAAGTTCCTCGCCGCGAACCAGTTGCTCGTGGTCGGCATCACCACCGTCCGCGCCGAGATCAAGGGGGACACCGCCGTCGGGGTGGACCGGGAGTGGAAGGAGGGCACGGATCGGCTGTTCGAGATCCCCGATGTGAAGCCCGGTGAGCAGCTGGACGTCTGGGAGTTCGAGGGGGAGCTCACGGACCCGCTGACAGCGGAGAACTCGAAGGGGAGGTTGTTCTCCGTGACGCTCTAGGGACCCGAGGCGGAGCGCGAGGCGGACGAGAGCGCGGTGAGTGATCCGGGGGCTCGCGGGCCAGGGCTCCGTGAGCTCGCGTACGTACCGCGTCACAGGGGAGCGGCCGGAGGTGCGTCGAGGTGAGAATGTCTCGTCGCGACCGGCCGCAGCCGACAGAGACGTGCTGCCTCTCCGATGCTGGTCGCCTTCATCGAAGGGAATCTCCATGAGGAACACGCGCACTGCAGCGGCCTGCGTCGCTGCGACCACTCTGCTCGGGCTGCTGTCCGCGACTCCGGCGATGGCCGGCCCGCTCGACGGCGGTGCTGGAGGAGTCGTCCAGCGGGAGGAGTCGCCCGGCGCCGGTCTCGGACTCCTCGGCGACTCCGTGACGGACGTGCCGGCCGTGCAGCCGGATCGCGGCGAGGCGGACATGTCCGCGAGCCGGCAGCCGGGCGGACCGGACGTCCGCGAGCTCGGTCTCCCCTCCCGGGAGGTGCCGACCGTGCCGGCCCCGACTCCGACGCCGATCGAGCCCGCGCTCGCCGACACATCGGCCGAGCCCGCCGCTGCGACGGAGTCGACCGAGACCGCTCCCGGAGTGGCGCCGATCGCGGAGCAGCCGTTCGTGATCGCGACGCTCTCGGACGAGGGGGTGCTGGTGTCGGTGTCCGATGACCTCTACCGCACGGACAAGCGGTTCGTGGTGATCGTCGAGGGGAAGCCTGTCGCTCAGATCCAGAACAAGCGGACTCGTGGGGTGGTGAGGGTGGTCCCCGATGTCGTCGATGGGCGGACGGTCCTCTACATCCCCGGGGTGAAGCCCGGTGATCGCATGGCGGTCACGGAGTACGCGGGATCGTTGGACGACGGGTTCGACGACACCCTCCGCCGGACGAGGGTCTACGCGGCGCAGCTCGGCGATGCCTTCCCGGCGACCGCGCCGACCGCTCCCGCGGCGTAGCCCGCACCGCAGGCACTCTCGCCCGACACCGGGACTCCGGCTGAGAACGCAGAAGTCGCGGTAGTCGCGTTCGACTACCGCGACTTCTGCGTTGCGGGGGCGGCTCAGCGCGACGTCCGGGGTCTCGAGCGGGGCGGGGCGGGCATGCCGCACGGCGCGACAGGGGGAGAGGGGGTGCGGTGCGCTCCGAACACAATGGCTCCTCGTGACCGGCCGGGGCTGCTCCAGAAGATGCCGCTTCGTCGTCGCCGGTCGCACTGAAGGAAGGGAATTCCATGAGAAGCACGCGCACTCTGGCGGCCTGCGCTGCCGCCACCGCCCTGGTCGGCCTGCTGTCGGCGACGCCGGCGATGGCCGCACCAGCCGATCGAGCCGGGATCGGGGCCTCGCAGTCCGCGGCTGCGCCCGCCACGTCCGCTCCTGCAGCGAGTTCGACCGTGACGGCATCCCTCGTGGACGGTCACGTGATCGTGAGTCTCCCCGGTGAGATCGCCTCGTCGGACACGTGGCTCATGGTCCGCGCCGGGGAGAGGGTCCTCGGTCAGATTCAGAACGGTGTCGTCCTCGGCGGGAAGTCGTACTACGCGCTGGACGGCCGGATGAAGGTCGAGTTCGGTGCCGCGCAGGCGGGTGAGCGGCTGGAGGTCTTCCAGCTCGAGGGATCTCTGGGCGACGACGTCGACGACGCCCATTGGATCAAGAAGCTGGCCGACTTCCGGGCGTCGGACGCTCCGCTCGAGTCGGGACTGACGGCGTCGTTCGAGGACGGCTTCGCGGTGGTGAGCGTGCCCACCGCCGTCTTCGCGGCGGAGAGGAGGCTCGTGTTCCGGGCCGACGGGGTGGAGGTCGGTCAGAGCTACGGCGGGGAGACCTTCATCGGCGGCGGCCAGGACGGGAGAACCATGTTCCTCGGCAGCAAGCGGACCGACGGTGACCTGACGCGGGTGCAGCTCCTCGGTGTGAAGCCCGGCAGCCGGGTGGAGGTCTCGGAGTACGAGGGAACAGCGTTCGACTTCGGGGTGGAGGACGTCAAGCGGATCGCGAAGCTGTTCGATCAGCAGGTGGGCGAGAAGCCCGGCGTGGCGGTGTCCCTGGTGAACGGGAACGCCGTGCTGTCCGTGCCCGATGAGGTCCTCCGGACGAACAAGCGGTTGGTGGTCTCCGCCGGAGGGAGGGACCTCGGCGAGATCCAGGGCGACGCGGCGTACGGGGCCGTGAAGGTGTGGCGCGAGGGCGACGCCAAGCTGTTCGAGTTCAGCACGGTGACGCCGGGTCAGCACCTGGAGGTCTGGGAGTACGAGGGCACGTGGTACGACTCGCGCGATCCGGCCCACCGCAAGGAGAAGCTGCTCGACCAGGTTCTGACGGCCACTCCGGCTGCGCCTGCCCCGCCCGCCCCGGCGGAGCCGACGTTCGTGAAGGCGTCGATCTCGGACGGTCGTGCCCTGGTGACCCTGCCGGACGCGATCGTCGAGTCGGATCGGCGCTTCGTGGTCGTCGTCGGCGGTAAGCCCGTCGCCGAGATGCGGCAGAACGATGCCCGCGGGGTGGCCGGGGTCTCGAAGTCGACCGAGGACGCGGAGACGACTTTCCTCATCGACGGGGTGAATCCCGGCGATCGACTGGAGGTCTGGGAGTACGAGGGCGTGCTGGGCTTCGGGTTCCAGGACGCACTCCGAAAGGCCGAGGTGTTCGACCAGCAGCTCTAGGCCGCTCGGCTCATGACGCAGAAGTTGCGGTAGTCGCGTTCGACTACCGCGACTTCTGCGTTGTGGGCGGGGCCCGCGATCGCAGGGCGGTCGCCGAGTACGCGGGATCCACCGCCGGTTCGGTGCCCGAGCGGTACGCGCCAGCGGGCGACGGTCATCGAGTCGTCTAGGTGAGAATGTCTCGTCGCGACCAGCTGCGGCCGTCCCTCGACGTGCCGCTCCTTCGCTGCTGGTCGCATCGAGGAAAGGGACATCCATGAGAAACACCCGCACTGTGGCGGCCTGCGTGGCCGCGACGACCCTGTTCGGTCTGCTGTCGGCGTCGCCGGCGCTGGCCTCCGAGCTCGATCGGGGCGACGCCTCGATCGTCCAGGGCCAGGAGTCGAGCGGCTCGGGCCTCGGACTGCTGGGGCGGTCCGCGACGGAGCTCCCGGCCGCGCCGTCCGACCGCGGCGAGGCCGGCATGTCCACGTCCCAGCAGGCGGTGGGACCGGACGTCCGTCTTCCCGGCCGTCCCCTGCCGACCGCTGCGGCGGAGACCGCGCCCGCGACAGAGCCGGCGAAGCCCGCACCGGAAGCGGCGACGCCCGCGCAGTCGTCATCAGTGGACGTGACGCTCGTGACCGACGGGGCAGTGGTGTCGCTGCCCGAGGACCTCTACCGCTCCGACAAGAGGATCGTCGTCATCGTCGAGGGGAGGTTCGTCGCTCAGATCCAGAACCAGCAGACGCGCGGCACGATCTTCAGTACCACCCACGCCGACGGCGATCCGGTGGCGTTCCTCGTCCCCGACGTGAAGCCCGGGGACCGGATGGCGGTCACCGAGTACGTCGGGACGCTGGACTCCGGCTTCGATGACTCCCTCCGGCGGCAGAGGCTGTTCGCCGGGACGCTCGGCGAGGCCGTTCCGGCGCCCGCGTCGGCCGCTCCGACGACCGTGTCCGCTCCGGTGCCTGCCGCCCCCTCACCGTCGCCCGCGCCCGCGCCCGCGGCGGAGTCGTCCCCGTCGCCGCAGACCTCTCCGGCCTCGGCGGAGGTGACGGTGTCCTTCGCGGATCACAGGGTGGTGATCAGCATGGCGCGCGAGCTCTACGACTCCAGGACGCGGGTGGACATCCGGGTGAACAACAAGTGGAAGTCGCAGACGCTGGCCGGGTACATCTTCGGGGGCGGCTTCGAGCGCTTCGACGGAGATCGCGTGATCTTCTCGGTGGGGAACGTCGACTCGGGCGATCAGGTGACGATCGCCGAGGTGACTCAGCACGGTGATCCGACGCGGATCCTGTTCGACGAGAAGGTGTAGCCGAAGGGCCGGCGGGCGCAGTCCGTGACGGCAGAGCCCGGGCTGAAGACCACCACGCAGAAGTTGCGGTAGTCGCGTTCGACTACCGCAACTTCTGCGTGCTGGGCGGGGTCAGCGCGGGAGGCGCTGGAGCGCGGTGCGGCGCTCGCGGTCCTGCAGGGCGGCGCGCTCGTGGCGGAGGGCGGTGACCTCCGCGTGGGTGGGCGGGAGGCGGCGCTCCCGGGTGCTCCACGCCACGAGGGCGATCCCAGCGCGGAGCGCGAGACGGTCGAGCAGGCGGGCGAGTCGGGGTCGGGGGAGGCGGGCGACGAGTGTCGCTGCGGTGTTCACGATGGTGTCCTTCGTGCGGGGCCCGGTCGATGCCGGGCGGCGGGCGCGCGGGCGCGCCGGAGAGCGCCTGGTGGGCGCGGCGAGGAGCGCGCTCGGAGCGCGCGGAGCGGCCGCCGGAGGGGCGGCGCGCAGGACCCGGGATCGGGTCGGGAACGGGACGACGGTCCGTGCGGCGGTGCCGCGGGACCGGGAGCTTCTTCTGCGCCGTCACCGTCTGAACGATGACGAGCGGGATGCTCGACCGGTCAGTCGGAGAGGGCGCCGAAGAAGCCGGCGGTGGTGAAGTGCGGCGCGTTCGTCATGGTCGGCTCCTTTCGTGGTGGCGTTCGTCGACCGTAGCGGGCTGCGGGTGTTCCTGGCAAGAGGCTGGGTGCGGCGGGTCTCGATAGGACGCCTGCGGCGACTGCTCGACCAGCATGAGGGCGGCTGCGGCGGCTGGCAGGCATGACGGTGGGGCGCGGACCCTTCCATGTTGATCGAGTAGACCGCGGAGCGGTCGTATCGAGATCCACCGTGCTGGGGGACGTGGGTCTCGATACGCCGCCTGCGGCGGCTACTCGACCAGCATGAGGGTGCCTGCGGCTACTCGGAAAGCATGTGGCTTCAGTTGCTCGACCAGCACGCAGGGGCTCGGCACGTGGAAACGGCTCCGGCTCGCCGGATCGGGGGATCGTGGCGAGCCGGAGCCGGTTCTGCGTGCCGGAGGTGCCGACTCAGGCGCGGGGGCGGGGCTGGAGGCGCTCGAGCTGGGTGACGTGGGCGGGGGTGAGCTCCTCGAGGGAGTGGGCGCCGAGGAGCTTCATGGTGCGCACGATCTGGTCGGAGAGGATCGCGATGGTGCGGTCGACGCCCTGGCGGCCGCCGGCCATGAGGCCGTAGAGGTAGGCGCGGCCGATGAGGGTGAACTTCGCTCCCAGGGCGATGGAGGAGACGATGTCGGCGCCGTTCATGATGCCGGTGTCGACCATCACCTCGGTGTCGGTGCCGACCTCGCGGACGACCTCGGGGAGGAGGTGGAAGGGGATGGGGGCGCGGTCGAGCTGGCGTCCGCCGTGATTGGAGAGGACGATGCCGTCGACGCCGAAGTCGGCGAACTTGTGGGCGTCCTCGACGCTCTGCACGCCCTTGATGACGAGCTTGCCGGGCCACATCTCGCGGATGACCTTGAGGTCCTCGAAGCTGATGGTGGGGTCCATGGCGAGGTCGAGGAGGTCGCCGACGGTGCCGCCGGTCGCGCTGAGGGAGGCGAATTCGAGCTTCTGGGTGGTGAGGAAGTCGAACCACCACCAGGGGCGGGGCAGCGCGTCGAGGACGGTGCCGACGGTGAGCTGGGGCGGGATGGAGAAGCCGTTGCGCTTGTCGCGCAGGCGCGCACCGGCGACGGGGGTGTCGACGGTGAAGAAGAGGGTCTCGTAGCCGGCCTTGGCGGCGCGCTCGACGAGGCCGTAGGAGATCTCGCGGTCGCGCATGACGTAGAGCTGGAACCAGTTGCGGCCGTGGGGGTTCGCCTTCTTCACGTTCTCGATCGAGGTGGTGCCGAGCGTGGAGAGGGTGAAGGGGATGCCCGCGGCGGCGGCCGCTCCGGCTCCGGCGGTCTCACCCTCGGTCTGCATCAGGCGGGTGAAGCCGGTGGGCGCGATCCCGAACGGCATGGCGGAGGGCGCGCCGAGGACGGTCGCGGTGGTGTCGACGGCGGCGACGTCCCGGAGCACCTGGGGGTGGAACTCGACGTCCTCGAAGGCCTGGCGGGCGCGGGCGATCGAGATCTCGCCCTCGGCGGAGCCGTCGGTGTAGTCGAACGCGGCCTTCGGGGTGCGGCGCTTCGCGATCGAGCGGAGGTCCTCGATGGTGAGGGCGGCGTCGAGGCGGCGCTTGCGGCCGTCGAGCTCGGGCTTCTTGAAGCTGAGGTACTCGAGCAGCTCGACGGGCTTCGGGAACTGGCGCTGGACCATGCTGGTCAGCCTTTCTCGGGGGAGGAGGGACGGGGTTCGTAGCGCGTCGGCGGGAACGCCCGGCGGACGAGCGCGCGCAGCGACTCGAGCGAGCCGGAGACGAGGCCCTGCGCGCGGGCCTGGACGATGATGTTCCCGATCGCCGTGGCCTCGCTGGGGCCGGCCTCGACCGGGAGCCCGGTGCGGTCGGCGGTCAGCTGGCAGAGCAGCTCGTTCTGCGAGCCGCCGCCGACGACGTGGATCGTGCGGACCCGCTTGCCGCTCAGTCGGACGGCGTCGGCGAGGGTGCTCGCGTAGGCCTCGGCGAGCGACTCCAGGATCGAGCGGACGAACTCGGGCCGGGTGCGCGGCTGTGCGAGACCGCGCTCGACGCACCACTCGACGATCCGGCCGGGCATGTTGCCGGGGGCGAGGAAGCGCTCGTCGGCGGGGTCGAAGGTCGTGATCGGTCCGCGGATCGCCGCGGCCTGGCGCAGCAGCTCGGCGAGGTCGATCTGCTCGCCGGTGCTGCGCTCCCAGGTGCGGATCGACTCGGAGAGCAGCCACAGCCCCGAGACGTTCTTCAGGAATCGGACCCGCCCGTCGACGCCGCCCTCGTTGGTGAAGTTGGCGGCCCGACCCTCCAGCGAGACCACCGGCTCCTCGAGTTCGACGCCGACGAGCGACCAGGTGCCACTGGAGATGTACGCGAAGTCCTCGCCAGCGGCCGGCACGGCGACGACGGCCGAGGCCGTGTCGTGCGAGCCGACGGCGACGACGCCGAGCCCGGCCGGGGCGCCGAGCTCGGCGGCGACGGCGGGCAGGAGCGAGCCGAGCCGGGAGCCCGGCTCGATCAGGGGCGCGAGGATCCCGAGCGGCAGTTCGAGGCGCGTGAGGAGCTCGTGGTCCCACGCGCGAGTGTGCGGGTCGAGCAGACCCGTGGTGGAGGCGTTGGTGATCTCGGTCGCGGCGACGCCGGTCAGCCAGTAGCCGATCAGGTCCGGGACGAGCAGCGCCTGGTCGGCGAGGGCGAGCACGTCGCGCTCGGCGGCGAGCTGGAACAGCGTGTTGAAGGGGAGGTGCTGCAGTCCGTTGCGCGCGTAGAGCTCCTCGGCGCCGATCCGCGCGTGCACGTCGGCGACGCCGCGCGCGGTCCGCTCGTCGCGGTAGTGGTACGGCGCGCCGAGCATCCGGCCCCGGCGCAGCAGGGCGTAGTCGACGGCCCAGGAGTCGACGCCGATCGAGACGACCTCGGGCTCGTCGCGGAGCGCGTTGGTGAGTCCCGCGGTGAGCGAGCGGTGGAGCTCGAGGATGTTCCAGTGCAGCGCGGACTCGGCGCCCTCCTGGACGCGGACCGGCTGGTTCGGGAAGCGCGCGACGTGCCGCATCCGCAGCTCGTCGTGGCCGACGTAGCCGAGGATGACGCGGCCGCTGGTGGCGCCGAGGTCGACCGCCGCGACGGCCTTCATCGGAGGACTCCTTCGGTCGCGGTCATCGGAGGAAGGCCGCAGCCACGCCCGCATCCACCGGGACGTGTAGCCCCGTGGTGTGCGAGAAGTCCGAAGTGCAGAGGGCGAAGACAGCGTTGGCGACGTTCTCGGGGACGACCTCGCGCTTGAGGATGGTGCGCTTGGCGTAGAACGCGCCCAGGTCCTCCTCGTCGATGCCGTAGGTCTTGGCGCGGTTCGCGCCCCAGCCGGAGGCGAAGATGCCGGAGCCGCGGACGACGCCGTCGGGGTTGATGCCGTTGACCTTGATGCCGTGCTCGCCGAGCTCGGCGGCCAGCAGGCGCACCTGGTGGGCCTGGTCGGCCTTGGTCGCGGAGTAGGCGATGTTGTTCGGGCCGGCGAAGACCGAGTTCTTCGAGGAGATGTAGACGATGTCGCCGCCGAGCTTCTGGTCGACGAGCACGCGGGCCGCGGCCTGCGAGACGAGGAACGAGCCCTTCGCCATCACGTCGTGCTGGAGGTCCCAGTCGGCCTCGGTGGTGTCGAAGAGGGACTTCGAGAGCGAGAGGCCGGCGTTGTTGACGACCAGGTCCAGGCCGCCGAAGGCGAGGACGGTGGCGTCGATCGCAGCCTTCACGGCGGCGGCGTCGGAGACGTTCGCCGCCACTCCTACCGCGACGTCGGTCGAGCCGAGCTCGGCGGCCGCGGCCTGCGCCTTGGCGAGGTCGAGGTCGGCGACGACGACGCAGGCGCCCTCGGCGGCGAGGCGGGTGGCGATGGCCTTGCCGATGCCGGAGGCGGCGCCGGTCACCAGCGCGATGCGGGAGGCGAGGGGCTTGGGCTTCGGCATCCGCTGCAGCTTCGCCTCCTCGAGCGCCCAGTACTCGATGCGGAACTTCTCGGCCTCGTCGATCGGCGCGTAGGTCGAGATCGCCTCGGCGCCGCGCATCACGTTGATCGCGTTGACGTAGAACTCGCCGGCGACGCGGGCGGTCTGCTTGTTCGCGCCGTAGGAGAACATGCCCACGCCGGGCACGAGCACGATCAGCGGGTCGGCGCCGCGGATCGCGGGGCTCTCGGGCGTCGCGTGCGCGTCGTAGTAGGCCAGGTAATCGGCGCGGTAGGCCTCGTGCAGCGCGGGGAGGCGCTCGACGATCTCCTCGACCGTGGCCGTGGCCGGCAGGTCGACGAGCAGCGGCTTCACCTTGGTGCGGAGGAAGTGGTCGGGGCAGGAGGTGCCGAGCGCGGCCAGGCGGGGGTGCTCGGTGCTCGCGAGGAAGTCGAGGACCTCGGCGGAGTCGGTGAAGTGGCCGACCTGGGGGCGGTCGTGCGAGGCGATCGAGCGCAGGTGGGCGGCGAGGGCGGCGGCCTTGGCGCGGCGCTCCTCCTCGGGCAGGGCGGCGTAGCCGTCGAGGGCGGGGCCGAAGGGCTCGGGGCGTCCGTGCTCGGCGATGTACGCGCTGGCGGTCTCGATGATGCGGAGCGAGTTCGCCTCCGCCTCCTCGCTGGTGTCGCCCCAGGCGGTGATGCCGTGGCCGCCGAGGATCGCGCCGATGACCTCGGGGTTCGCCTCCTTGATCGCGGCGATGTCGAGGCCGAGCTGGAAGCCGGGGCGGCGCCACGGGACCCAGGCGACGGTGCCGCCGAAGGCCTCCGCGGTGAGGCGCTCGCCGTCGGCGGCGGTCGCGAAGGCGATGCCGGAGTCGGGGTGCAGGTGGTCGACGTGCGCGGCGTCGACGAGGCCGTGCATCGCGGTGTCGATCGAGGGGGCGGCGCCGCCCTTGCCGTGCAGCGTGTAGTCGAACGCGGCGACCATCTCGTCCTCGCGGTCGACGCCGGGGTAGACGTTCACGAGCGCGCGGAGGCGGTCCATGCGGAGGACCGCGAGGCCCGACTCCTTCAGGGTGCCGAGGTCGCCGCCGGAGCCCTTGACCCAGAGCAGCTCGACGGGCTCGCCGGTGACCGGATCGGTCTCGACGCCCTTCGCGGAGGTGTTGCCGCCCGCGTAGTTCGTGTTGCGCGGGTCGGCCCCGAGGCGGTTCGAGCGGGCGATGAGCTCTGCGGCGGTCGAGGCTGCCATGACTTCTCCGTCTGATTGAACGAGTGTGTTAACTATCACAGAAGCTAACAGGCCGACTCGTTCCGGTCAATGCTCGTCAGCGCAGGTCGGCGAGGCCGCGGAACGGGTCGAGTCGCTCGTCGGCGGGGTCGAGCTCGGTCACGAGCACCGCGATCGCGTCCCAGTCGAGCGCGCGGGCGAGGGCCGTGCGTTCGAGCTTGGAGGAGTCGACCAGCAGCACCGTCTCGGCGGAGGCGGCGACGAGCACGCGCTTCACCTGCGCCTCCTCGAGCGTCACCTCGCTGGTACCCGCGCGAGTGACGGCCGACGCCGAGGTGAAGAAGCGGTCGTAGTGCAGCTCGGCCGCGCCGGCGCAGGCGAGCGGGCCGACGAAGCTGTCGGTCTCGGCCTGCAGCTCGCCGCCGATCAGCACGACCCGGGCGCGGGTGGCACGGGCCGAGGCGTGGTTCTCCAGCGAGTTGGTGGCGATCAGCAGCCGCGGCGACTCCGGGGCGGCGGCGAGCAGGGTGCCGGCGGTCGAGGAGGCGTCGACCGCGATCGCGCCCGAGTCCGGCAGCAGGGCGACGGCTTTGCGGGCGATCTCGCGCTTGGCGGCGGCGCCCGCGGCCAGGCGCTCGGCGAAGGGGCGCGGGCGGAGGGCGGCGACCGCGCCGCCGCGGACCCGGCTGAGCCGGCCCTCCGCCTCGAGGTCGGCCAGGTCGCGGCGGACGGTCATCGTCGAGACGTCCAGCTCGGTCGCCGCGTCGTCGAGGCGGATCGCGCCGTCGCGCTCGAGCAGCTCGATCAGGCGCGCGCGCCGCTCCGCGGAGTCCACCGTGGCCATGCCGCTCCCGTTCCGCCGGCGCGTGGGCGCCCGCGCGATCGAGAGTAACGGTGGGCGCGCGGGCCGGGCGCCGGTCCGGTGGGCCTCAGCTCTCGTCGTCGCGGTCGCGCCGGACCTGGGCGGACGGGTCGCGACCGGTCACCGGGAACGGCCCCGTCACTCCGTCGCGCAGCTCCGCGATCCGCAGGATGCGGCCGCGCTGCAGGAACCAGCCGGCCACCAGCAGCGGGACGATGATCACCAGCGAGGCGATGGTGAGGGTGCCGACCGGGAAGTCGATCGCCATCAGCACGAGCACCACGGCCAGGAAGACCAGGGTCAGCCAGGACGTGACCGGAGCGCCGGGGAGCTTGAAGGACGGCTCCTTCGCGAGGCCCTTCTTCGCCCACTGCCGCAGCCGCATCTGGCAGAGGATGATCGTGCCCCACGCCGTGATGATGCCCAGGCTGGCGATGTTCAGTGCGATCTCGAACGCCTGGCTCGGCACGAAGTAGTTCAGCACCACGCCCGCCACTGTGAAGGTCGCGGTGAGCAGGATGCCCGCGTAGGGGACGCCGCCGCGCGACATCCGCGTGGTCCACTTCGGGGCGGAGCCGTTCATCCCCATCGAGTGCAGCGCGCGACCGGTCGAGTAGAGGCCGGCGTTGAGCGAGGAGAGCGCCGCGGTGAGCACCACGAAGTTCATGATCGAGCCGGCGATCGTGCCGACCTCGGGCCCGCCGATCGAGGAGAAGAAGGTCACGAAGGGGCTCTCGCCCTCCTTGTACGCGGTGTAGGGGAGCAGCAGCGAGAGCAGGACGATCGAGCCGACGTAGAAGATCGCGATCCGGAAGATCACCGAGTTGATCGCGCGGGGGATCACCTTCTCGGTGTCCTGCGTCTCGCCGGAGGCGGTGCCGACCAGCTCGATCGCGGCGTAGGCGAAGACGACGCCCTGCATCACCAGGACCGCGGGGAGCAGTCCGTTGGGCAGGATGCCGCCGTTGTCCGAGAGGATCGAGACGCCGGTCTGCACGGTCTCGCCGCCGGCCTGCACCGGGAAGGCGAAGACGAGCCAGATCAGCGCGACGACGAGGAAGGCGACCAGCGCCGTCACCTTGATCAGCGCGAACCAGAACTCGAGCTCGCCGAACACCTTGACCGCGACCATGTTCGCGGCGAGGACGACGAGCAGCGCGATCAGGGCGAGGAGCCACTGCGGCGCCGCGGTGAAGGCCGACCAGTACTTGAGGTAGACGGCGACGGCGGTGGTGTCGACGATCGAGGTCATCGCCCAGTTGAGGAAGTACATCCAGCCTGCGGCGTAGGCGAACTTCTCGCCGTAGAACTCGCGGGCGTAGGAGATGAACGATCCCGACGACGGGCGGTGCAGGACGAGCTCGCCGAGGGCGCGGAGGATGAAGAAGGCGAAGACGCCGGCGACGAGGTAGGCGATCGCGAGGGCCGGGCCGGCGGAGTTGAGGCGACCGCCGGCGCCGAGGAAGAGGCCGGTTCCGATCGCGCCGCCGATCGCGATCATCTGGAGCTGGCGGGGCTTCAGACCGTGCTGATAGCCCTCCTGCTCGTGCGAGAAGTCCTTCGCGGGCGCCTGCTCCGCACCGATGTCGTCCTGCGCTGTCATGGCGTCACGGTACTCCCGCGCGGGGGCGGTTCCGGCCGCCGAGCGCGGGGTGGGGGTGGGTATGCGCTTGCCCGGCCGGTCGCCGGGGTGCGGAGAGGTGCGCGGAGGCGTTGAGGCTCCTCCACAGGCACTCAAACGCGCCGAGTCGTCCGGATGCCTCGTCGATGTGATCAGATCAGTATGGGTTCGGGCATACGGTTCCCTCGCTGCGGCAGCGCAGCCCGCCTCGCCGGCGTCGGCGATCGCGGTTCGAACACAGAGAGGTCCCACCATGTCCTTCCGAGCACCCGGCTCCCGCCGGTCCTTCATCACCGGACTCGCCCTCACGGGGGCGATGCTGATCGCGCCCGTGGCGGCGGCGTACACCGTGTCCCACCCCGAGGAGGGAGGGACGTGGATCCACGGGACGACCGGCGGGACCGTGCTGTCGTCGTATCAGCACGACTCGCGGTCGCACCGGGCGACAGTGTTCAACGGCGATTACCACCGCACGAAGTGCAAGGACCCCGGGAAAGACGCTTCTGTGAGTGCACCCGCTCGCACCTTCGAGGTCGACTCCGCGTACTACGACGTCTGCTGAATCCTGATCGATAGGCGGGCGGGGCTTCGGCCTCGCCCGCCCTGACAGCGGGAGAGCTGTGAGAAGCAAGAGCGTGGTCCTCGGCTATGTGCTGGCCGTCGTCCTGGCGGCGGTGCTCGCCGTCCTGTTCGTTCGCGCGTTCGATGCGCGTGGCCCGGTGTGGAACGGGGGCTGGCAGCTCGTCGTGTCGCAGGACGCGACACCCCGGGTCTCCGCGAGCGAGGTCTACCGTGACCTCACGGCGCTGGCGGACGATCGTGGTGTCGACATCGTCCGGTACGTCGAGGATTCGGTGGATCCGGCGACCGTGCGCCACCTCTACGTCGCAGGCGAGGGGACCGCGGCGGAGCTGCTCCGCGACGGCTACGGCGCTGTCGACACCGCGATCACGACGACGGTCGCGCCGCTGCAGGACCTCGGCCTGCTCGATCCGCGCGGAGCCTGGCTGGTCGGGGGTGATCGAGCGGATGCGGAGGCGGTGCTCGCGGTCATCGAGAACGGCGGCTGGTCGGGCCGGGTCGCGCCCTACGCCTCGGGCATCGACGTCGACACGTACCGCGAGTACGGCGATCTGATGCGCTCACTCGCCGTCGCGCTGCTCGCCGTCATCGTTCTGGTCGGAGCGGGAACGCTGCTGCGGAGCCGGGCGCACGGGGTGCAGCGACTGCACGGCGCGGGGGTCCTGACGATCCTGCTCGCGGAGTGGCGCTTCCTCGCGCTCCCGGTGGTCACCTTCTCCGTCGGCGGAGTGGCGGCGGTCGCTCTCGCGACGGCCGCTCTGAACGGCCTCGCGCAGCTGCCGACGGTCCTCGCGCTGTCCGGTCGGCTGCTCGCGCTCCTCCTGCTCGCCGCGGTCGTCGCGCAGATCCTCGCGATCGCCCTCACCGACGGCCGCCGGCTCGTCGACCAGGTGAAGGGCGAGATCGACGGCTGGTGGGTGCTGCTCGGCGTCTACGCCGTCCGGGTCCCGGCGGTGCTGGTGCTCCTCGCGATCGTCGCCGCGCTCGGTCAGAGCGCCCGGGTCGCCGACATCGAGGGGCGCAGCCGCGAGCTCCGGAGTGTCGCGCAAGACGCGGTCACGATTGGCATCGGCGGGTACTTGAGCCCGTCCGAGTACCACGCCGCTGATCGGCGACTGGCCGATCTGGCCGTCTCGCAGGAAGCCTCCGGAGGGGTGATCTTCGTCACGCCGGGACTCAGCGACCAGGGAAACGTGCTGCTCGTCAATGAGGGATACCTCCGGAGGGTCGAGGTGCTCGGCGACGACGGGCGCCGGATGACCGAGGTCCCCGACGGCGTCCTCACTGTCCTCGAGCCGGAGGACACGTCTGCTGAGTACCGGCTGTCCGTGCTGGCCGACTTGCACTCCTGGCAGGACACGCAGTCGAGCGTCTCGGATCCGGCACCCGCGACCGTCGGTCTTCCCATCGCGGAGCACGTCGTGCCGTCGGGGCAGGCCCTCGTCACCCTGGGCTCCGGTGAGCACAGCTTCCGCCCGGAGCCCGAGCTCGTCGATCCGATCGTCGTCGTTCTGCCATCGGTCGGGGTGCTCGCCGCCTCCGAGCTGGTCGCGGTGATCACCCAGGGCGGAGTGATCTTCACCGAACCCGCGGCACTCCCGGCCGCGATCGAGATGGGCGGTCTCTCCCACTTCGTGGCCTCCATCACTCCAGTGGCGTACCAGGCGAACGAGCAGTACCGGCGGGCGCTCGGTGCGCACGCGATCAACGTGATCGGCTTCGTGAGCGGCGGGATCGTCGTGCTGCTCACCGGTCTCGTCGCGGCGGTGGTGCTGGTGGAGAAGGACCGCAAGCGGGCGTTCGTGCATCGACTGTCCGGGCTCGGACCGCTCACCGCGCACCGCAGCGGGCTCCTGCTGGAGGGTGTGCTGCTGACGGCGACGCTGGCGCTCGCCGTCATCCCGCAGTGGTTCCGCGATCCGAAGGACGTCCGCACGGTGATCGACCTCGGCACGGTCGACACCGAGAACTTCCTGCTCGAGCAGACGGCGCTGGACATCGGCGTGGTCGCGGCCAGCGCTGCGCTCCTCCTCGCGTGCCTGGCCCTCGCCCACCGGAGGGCGAGCCGCTCGCCCGTCGTCGACACCTGATGCGCTCCCTGCTCCACTCCTTCATCCCGACCGAACGGAAAGGCCTCCCGTGATCCTCGCCACCCACCTCGCCAAGGGCTACGGCCGGCGCACGCTGTGGAGCGGGCTCGATGTGACCGTCGCCTCCGGCAGCACCCTCGCCCTCACCGGCGCGAGCGGCAGCGGCAAGTCGACGCTCCTCAACTGCCTCGGGCTCCTCGACGCCCCCGACTCGGGCTCCATCGAGGTCGACGGCGAGGAGCTGACCCGGCTCCGGGCGCACGGCCGCCGGCGCTTCCGGCGGGACCGGCTCGGCTACCTCTTCCAGAGCTACGCCCTCGTCGACACCGCGACCGTCGAGCAGAACCTCGCGATCGCGCTCGGCGAGCGGCGCGGACGCAGCGACCGGTTCGAGCGCGCGCTCGAGCGCGTCGGCCTGGCGGGGCGGGGACGCGAGCGCGTCGCCCGGCTGAGCGGCGGCGAGCAGCAGCGGGTCGCGCTCGCCCGGCTGCTGGTCAAGACCCCGACCCTGGTCCTCGCCGACGAGCCGACCGGCGCCCTCGACGCCGAGAACAGCGAGACCGTGCTCGACGTGCTGACCGAGCTGGCCGGTCACGGCGCGAGCGTGGTCGTCGCGACCCACGACCCCGCGATCGCGAGCTGGTGCGACGACCGGCTCCACCTCGCGGCGCCCTGATCGGGAATCCCTGGCCGAACGGTGCTGGTCAGGGGTCTCGATACGCCCGCTGCGCGGGCTACTCGACCGGCAGAAGGACCCGCTGCGCGAGCGGCTCGCCAGTGACGGGGCCGGGTCTCCCGCGGGAGTGCTCAGCGGAAGCATGCTGGTCGAGTAGCCCCGCAGGGGCGTCTCGAGACCCGGCCCCGTCGGCACGTGCGTTCTGCAGACGTGGCTCCTGGAGAGGGTGGGTCTCGATACGCCCGCTGCGCGGGCTACTCGACCAGCGAAGAGGGGGGCCGCTGCGCGGGCTGCTCGACCAGCAGGGGAGATCAGGCGGGGGCGCGGTGGGTGGCGAAGGCGAGGTCGAGGAGGGGGAGGCGGTCGCGCTCGACGACGGCCGTCAGGACGCGGTCGCCGAGGTGGGCGCCGACGCCGAGGACGTGCGCGTCGGTGTCGATCCGGATGCCGGGGACCGGGCGGCCGTCGAGGAGGAGCGGGACGTCGTGCTCGACGCACTTCTCGGTCGCGGGGCCGAGCAGGTCGCCCGGGAAGCCGCCGCGGACCCGCTCGTCGCGGAACCGGTTCCTCAGGATGTGGTTCACGTGCTCCACGAGGACGCTCTCGACGGAGTGCCACGGCGGGGCGGGCTCATGCGCGACGGTCGTCCGCACCGCCTCCCACAGCCACGGGTAGCGCATCCGGGCGGTGATCGCGGTCATCCAGTCGGGCAGCGGGCGCACCGGTGGGGCGTCGAGCGAGGCGCGCAGCTCGTCGTCGAGCTCCGCGAGGTTGGCGGGGTCGTCGTGGTCGTCCGGGTTCAGCCAGAGCGTGTAGCCGATCGCCACGGACTCGATCTCGACGCGTCCGCCGGAGGTGCTCGACGCCGTTCCGGACGTCCACGGCTCGAGCGACGGCTGAGGAACGAAGCCGTACAGCGGGCCCGGGAAGGCGCGCGCCACCTCGTCGAGGGTCGGCGGGACCGGGACGTCCTCGAGGCGGGCGCTCTCGTCGTAGAACATCCTCCGAGGGTGCCGCGGCGGCGCGGCGGGCGCAACGGCGGGCGGTGACCCGGCGCGAAGCGGCGGTGGGCGGGGGAGGCGAGCGGCGGTCCGGCGATGGCGGGTCTCGATACGCCCGCGGAGCGGGCTACTCGACCAGCAAGGGGGGCGGGTCTCTCGACGCGGTGCTCGGCGGAAGCATGCTGGTCGAGTAGCCCCGCAGGGGCGTATCGAGACCCGACCCCGTCAGCGCCTGAGTTCTGCGGACTCGGCTCGTGGTGATGGTGGGTCTCGATACGCCCGCTGCGCGGGCTACTCGACCAGCAACGGTGCTCAGGCGGGGGCGTGGCGGGTGACGAAGGTGAAGTCGAGGAAGGGGAGGCGGTCGCGGTCGACGACGGCCGTCAGGAAGCGGTCGCCGAGGTGGGCGCCGACGCCGAGGACGTGCGGGTCGGTGTCGATCCGGATGCCGGGGACCGGGCGGCCGTCGAGGAGGAGCGGGACGCCGTGCTCGACGCCGAGGTCCATCGCGGGGCCGAGGAGCTCGCCGGGGTCGCTCCCACCGGCGCGCTCGCTGCGGAGGCGGCTCCTCAGGATGTGGTTCACGTGCTCGAGGAGCGCGAACTCGATGCTCTGCCACGGCGAGTGCTCCTCCGCCACGCTCGTCCGAACCGCGTCCCAGAGCTGGGGGTACGGCATCCGGGCGGCGATCTCCGCCATCCACTCGGGCACGGGATGCGTCGGCGAGGCGTCGGGCGAGGGCCCCGGCTCGCCGTCGAGCTTCTCGAGATTCGCGGGGTCGTCGTGGTCGTCCGGGTTGCGCCAGAAGGTGTAGCCGATCGAGGCCTCGTCGAAGAGGATCTCCCCGCCCGCATCGCGCGCCGAGGCCGAGGACACCCACTCCTCCAGGGACGGCTGCGGCGTGAGGGTGAAGAGCGGGCCTCGGAAGAACCGCGTCACGACGTCCAGCGTCGGCGGCTCGGGGAGCTCCTCGGGGGACACGTACTCGTCGGCATGCATCCGTCCAGCCTCACGCGACGGCGGCGCGGCGGGCAACGCCGTTCGGCGAACCGGCGCGAGGCGACGCACCGGGGCTCAGGCCGGCGTCGAGCCCGACGTCGCTGTGTCGCCGCGTGCAGCTCGCGCCCGCGCCTTGACGGCCTCGATCACCTCGGTCTTGGCGTCCGAGTAGGCGTTCATGTCGGCCCAGCTCCGCTCCATCAGCGAGCGCTTGGTCGCCTCGTAGAGGGTGCGGTCGGCCGCGTCGCGGCGGAGGTGGTCGCGGAGGAGGAGGTACTCCTCGATCGCGGCGTCGCCCCGGGCGTAGAGGTGCACGTGGACGTCGCGGTCCGGGGTGCGGACGAGGCGGTGCCCGGGCTCGCGGACCCGCAGCGCGTACCCGGCCGCGAGCAGCGGGGCGAGGTAGTCCTCCTCCGCGGTGATGTCGGGGACCACGATGGCGATGTCGATGATCGGCTTCGCCGCGAGGCCGGGCACGGACGTCGAGCCGATGTGCTCGATCGCGACGTCCAGCGCGGCGAGGGCCTGCGCGATCCGCCGCTGGTGCTCGCGGAACGCCGCCGGCCAGCCCTCGTCGTACGCGTGCAGTCCGACCGCGAGCGGCTCGGCGCCGCCGACGATGTCGACGCTGGTGACGTCGGGGCGACGGGGGTGCTCGCTGCTGTCCATACCGGAATCCTCGCAGTGCTCGCGGCCCCTGATCGCGGCGGGCGAACGCCCGGGGCAAGGGCTTGCAGCCCGCCGGTCGGAGGGATTGTCTGGACGGAGGAGAGAGAGGTGTCACCATGACGCAGACCTTCCCCGCGTGGTTGCGGGACCAGGAGAAGAGGGACGACGAGGTCGGCGAGCTCGCCAAGACCTACGCCGGCCGCGGCGACCTGCCGGAGCACGGCGGACGCGCCATCTACGACGGCTACTTCGCGAGCGAGCCCGCCTCGGCGCAGGCCTCGCTCGACCGGGCCTGGATGGAGTTCGAGGCGCACCCCGAGCCGTCCGCCACCTCGGACGAGCCGGAGGGACTGCGATGAGCGACCAGACCCCGAGCCCCGTCGAGGACCCGGACGACCAGGCCGACAAGCCCTCGCAGGCCGAGGGCGAGGATCCGCGCGACACCCCGGTCGAGGTGCTGCCCGCCGAGGGCAAGCCCTCGAAGGCCGAGGGCTGAGCCGGTCGATCGGAGGTGGAGGGGCGTTCCCGGTGACGGGGGCGCCCCTTTCCGCTGCCGCGGTGGGGGGATCTCGATACGCCCGCTGCGCGGGCTACTCGATCAGCAGGGGGTGCTGCCCGCTGCGGGCTTCTCGCCCGCATGATCCGGCGACGGCAGTCCATTCAGCAGAAGTTGCGGTACTCCCTGGCGACTACCGCAACTTTTGAGGAGTGGGGGGGCGACGACGGGCGGGTCAGCGGCCGACGGCGGCCATCAGCTCGTGGGCCTCGGGGCTCTCGGGGTACTGGGCGAGGACGCGCTCGAGGTCGCGGCGGGCCGGGGCGCGCCGGCCGTCGGCGAGGTGGGTGCTGGCCCGCTCGTAGAGGGCCTCGATCCGCAGCTCGACGGGGCGGGCGGTCGTGACGTTCGGGCGCACCACGCGGTCGAAGGCCTCGAGGGCGCTCTCGATCAGGCCGAGCTCGCGCAGGGCGACGCCGCGGCGGATGAGGACCGCGGCGGACGGGGCGTCGACGTTGACCACCGGCGCCGAGAACTGCGCCATGTCGCCCCAGCGCCGCCGGGCGGAGTAGAGCGAGGCGAGCGTCGAGGCGGCCAGTGTCGACGGCGGGAGCGTCTCGACGGCGGCCGTGGCGCCGGCCGGGTCGTCCGCGGCGGCGAGCTCGGCGAAGAGCAGGCGCAGCGCGGTCGCGTCGAGCGGGACGTCGATGTCGAGTCCGGCGCTGAGCGGCAGGTGGGCCGTGAGGACGATCCCGTAGCGGCGGAGGAACGGGTCGGCGGACGGGTCGTAGCGCATCCGCACCAGCCAGCCGGCGAGGCGGAGGGCGCGGTCGTCCTCCCGGCGCGACAGCGCGTCGCGGACCAGCTCGATCACGGCGGCGAGCTTCGAGCCCTCGGGGGAGGCGGCGGTCGCCTCGTGCAGCTCGGCGGCGGGGGCGCCCGCGCGGATCAGGCGGATGAGCGGCGCCTCCCACGGCTGCGCCAGCGGCGAGGGCCGGACGAGACCGGGCCCGCTGGGCATCGACAGCCCGGCCGAGAGCCGGGAGCGGTCGCGGGAGCGGCTGAGGGCCGGGCCCACGACGGGGTGCAGGCGAGCACCCGCGAGGACGCGCAGCTCTCCTGCGGTCCGGAAACCGATCCCCACTGCAGCACTCCCCCACTCGGGGGACCGTCGTCATCCCCCAGGTCCCCAGTTTACGGGGTCCTCCGGCGTCCCTCCCCCCGAAAGGGGCCCGCGGCGGTGTCGGGAATCGGAGGAGGGCCGACGCGGCAGGACGCACGGCCCTCGAGCGGCCGCGACGGCCGTCTCGATCGAGCACCTCCGCGGGCGGTGACCCGTGAGCCACCGCCCGCGGAGGCGTCTCCGTCGAGGCGTCTCCGTCGGGACTCCTCCGTCAGGACGGCCCGGTCAGGACGCCTCCGTCAGGACGCCCCGGTCGTGACGCCCGGTCAGGCGACGGCCGTGAGGCGGGAGCCGTCCGCGGCACTGCGCTCGACGGCGTCGAGCACCTGCTGCACCTGCAGGGCGTCGGCGAACGACGGCGTGGGCTGGACGCCCTCGGCGATCGCCGTGACGAGGTCGACGACCTGGTGGCTGAAGACGTGCTCGTAGCCGAGCCCGTGCCCGGTCGGCCACCAGGCGGCGGCGTAGGGGTGCACCGGCTCCGTCACCTGGATGGTGCGGAAGCCCTGGGCGTCCTCGGGGTCGCGGGCGTCGTAGTACTCGAGCTCGTTCAGCCGCTCGAAGTCGAAGGCGATCGAGCCCGTCTCGCCGTTGATCTCGATGCGGTTGGCGTTCTTCCGGCCGGTGGCGACGCGGGTCGACTCGAAGACGCCGACGGCGCCTCCGCTCAGCGTCGCGGTGAACAGCGCGGCGTCGTCGACGGTGACCGGGCCGCGCTCGGCGCCCTCCTCGGCGCGACCGCCGAGGCCGGCCTGCGCGGAGAGGACCGGGCGCTCGGTGACGAAGGTGCGCAGCATCGCCGAGACGCCGTCGATCGTCTGCCCGGTGAGCCACTGCGCGGTGTCGATGCTGTGCGCGCCGATGTCGCCGAGGGCGCCGGAGCCGGCCCTCTCCTTGTCGAGGCGCCAGGTCAGCGGTCCCTCGGAGTCGCTCAGCCAGTCCTGCAGGTACTGCGCGCGGACGTGCCGGATCTCGCCGAGCCGGCCCTCCTCGAGGAAGCGCTTGGCGAGCGCGAGCGCCGGGGTGCGGCGGTAGCTGAAGCCGCACATCGCGAAGCCGGTCGCCGCGGCGGCCGCCTCCGTCATCGTCCGCGCCTCGGGGACGGAGCGCGCGAGCGGCTTCTCGCAGAGCACGTGCTTGCCGGCCTCGAGGGCGGCGATCGCGATCTCGGCGTGCTGGTCGCCCGGGGTGCAGATGTCGATCAGGTCGATGTCGTCGCGGGCGATCACCGCTCGCCAGTCGATCGAGGACTCGGCCGCGCCGAAGTTCTCGGCGGCGGCCCGCGCGCGGCCCTCGTCGCGGCCGACGACCACGGCGAGCTCGGGCTGCAGCGGCAGGTCGAAGAAGCGCGGGGCGGTCCGCCAGGCCTGGGCGTGAGCGCGGCCCATGAAGGCGTGGCCGATCATGGCGACGCGGAGGGGTGCTGTCATCGGGGGTCTCCTCGGAAGGGGCGCGCCGGCCGCGACCAGGGAGAGGTCGCGGCCGGCGCGGGT
This sequence comes from Rathayibacter sp. PhB152, assembly GCF_003751395.1. Taxonomy (NCBI): domain Bacteria; kingdom Bacillati; phylum Actinomycetota; class Actinomycetes; order Micrococcales; family Microbacteriaceae; genus Rathayibacter; species Rathayibacter sp. PhB152. Next base: position 281,525 of record NZ_RJUT01000003.1, read on the forward strand.
CGATTCGGGTGGTGCCTGCGGGCGCGGGCGGAGTCAGGCGCGGACGGGCTCGCCGACCGGCTCGCCGGCGGCGGTCCGCAGCGGGAGCAGCTCGGGCCGCTCCACCCTGGACTCGATCTCGACGACCGCCTTCTCGGCGCTCGAGCGGAGGATCGCGTCCATGATCTCGAGGACGTGCAGCCCGAGGCGGCCGGAGGCGCGGTGCGGCCGGTCCTCCTCGATCGCCTCGGCGATGTCGGCGAGACCGACACCGCGCCCGGTGTCGACGACGCCGGCGGAGTCGGGGACGACCCGCCAGTCCTCATCGCGCACCGCGACCTCGACGGGGTCGGAGAACATGTTCGGGTCGGGGACGGCGATGGTGCCCTCCGTCCCGAAGATCTCGAACTTCGGCGCGCGGGTGCGCCAGACCTCGAAGCTGACCATCACGGTCGAGGTGACGCCGTTCTCGTGCTCGAGCAGCGCGCTGATGTGCGTGTCGATCGAGACGGGGATCGGCGTGCCGGCGCGCGGGCCGGACTCGATGGTGCGCGGGCGGTCCGAGCGGGTCGCGAGACCGGTGACCCGGACGACGGGGCCGAAGAAGTGCACCAGCGCGGTCAGGTAGTACGGGCCCATGTCCAGCAGCGGGCCGCCGCCGGGCTGGTAGTAGAACTCCGGTGCCGGGTGCCAGCGCTCGTGGCCGGGCGCGGCCCAGTGCACCTGCGCGGCGATCGGCGTGCCGATCACTCCGGAGTCGAGCGTCTGCCGCGCGGTCTGCACGCCGGTGCCGAGCACGGTGTCGGGGGCGCTGCCGAAGCGCAGGCCCAGCTCCTCGGCCAGGTCGAGCATCGGAGCGGCCTCGGCGGGGTTCAGGCCGAGCGGCTTCTCCGCGAAGACGTGCTTGCCGGCCTTCAGCGCGCGGGTGCCGATCTCGACGTGCGCGGCGGGAATGGTCAGGTTGAGCACCGCGTCGACCTCGGGGTCGGCGATCAGCTCGTCGACCGAGAGGGCGCGGACGCCCTGCTCGTCGGCGACCTCCTGTGCTCGCGCGGTGTTCAGGTCGGCGACCGCGACGAGGCGGAGGCCGGGGAAGGTCGGGAGGTTCGCGAGGTACTGCTCGCTGATCTTGCCGACTCCGATGATGCCGACTCTCAGCGGGAGGCCCACAGCAGTCCCCTCTCGATGATGGTGCGGACGTTGGCGTCCTGGAGGATCTCGACGCGGTGACCCGGGGTCGAGACGAAGATGCGGCCCTCGCCCCAGTGGCGGGTCCAGACGGCGGGGGAGGTGATCGGGCGGTGCCACGGGTCCCACTCGCGGACGGCCTGCGTGGTGGTCGCGAGCACGTCGTTGTAGTCGTCGTGCAGCACCCAGTACTGCTCGGTGGTGAGGTCGAAGTCGCCGATGCCCTGGGTGATCGGGTGGTCGGCCGCGAGGGCCGTCATCTCGATCGTGTGCGGGACGTAGTTGTCCGACTGCTCGCCGGTGCGCTCGTCCGGGTGCTTGCCCGGGTGCGAGACGAACTGGCCGCCGATCAGCTGCAGGTAGTCGGAGTTGTTGCGGTACGAGTCGGCGATGCCGCCGTGCCAGCCGGCCAGGCCGGTGCCGCGCTCGACGGCCGCGCGCAGGCCGAGGAACTCGGGCCATTCGATCGAGGTCATGGTGTTGGACTGCACGATCAGGTCGACGGTGCGCAGGTAGTCCTCGTCGGCGTAGACGGCGGTCGACTCCTCGACGCGCACCTCGAATCCGTTCTCGGCGAGGAAGGGGAGGAACAGCTCGGTCGCCTCGACGGGCTGGTGGCCGTCCCAGCCGCCGCGGACGACGAGCGCCCTCTTGGCGGGAGTGGACGGGGGGAGGTCGGTCATCGGTGTCCTCGGGGTGCTCGGCGGATCGCTCCGCGGTTCGTCATCGAACGGTAGTTGCGCAACTCTGTTGCCGTTGCCGCCCGTGTGTGTCCAGTCTGCACCTGCGGAGAGTCGTGGGCAAGGCGGGATCCGGGGTCTTGCAGCGGTCGTCTCGCGGCTGGGTTTCGCAACTCGTTCTGCTCTACAGTGGGGGCATGGACGACAGCGGTGCCGCTCCCCGGCCGACGATGGCGCGCATCGCCGAGCGCGCGGGGACGAGCGTGCCGACGGTCTCCAAGGTGCTGAGCGGCGGCACCGACGTCTCCGAGGCGACCCGGCTGCGGGTGATGGAGGCCGCGCACGAGCTCGGTTACCGGCGCCGGCCGCGGCTGCGCCCGCCGGCGGAGGACCCGCACGTCGCGCACATCGTCGACGTCGTGGTCGGCCACCTCGACGGCACCTGGATCGGGCCCGTGCTCGGCGGAATCGAGGAGGAGGCCGCGGCGGCCGGCGTCGACCTGGTGCTCACCCGCGCGCGACCCGACGGGGAATGGGTCAACCGGCTCCTGCGCCGCTCGTCCCTCGGCGCGATCGTCGTCCTCGTGGACGTCACGGCGGCGCAGCTGCACCTGCTCACCACGGCCGAGCTGCCCGTGGTGATCGTGGATCCGATCACCCGCCCGCCCGCCGACGTGGCGAGCGTCGGCGCGACCAACTGGGACGGCGGCCGGATGGCGGCGGAGCACCTGCTCGCGCAGGGCCACACCCGCATCGGCGTGATCGCCGGCGCTCGCGGGCAGCTCTACAGCAGCGCCCGGCTCGACGGCTTCAGCACGGCGCTGCGCGACGCGGGGGTGCCGCTGCCGCGGGAGCGCGTGGTCTACGGCGGCTGGAACCGCGACCGCTCGCGGGTCGTCGCCTCCGCGATGCTGGCGGACGCGCTGATCCGGCCCACGGCGCTCTTCGCGCTCTCGGACACCATGGCGCTCGGCGTCTACGACGCGGCCGACCTGGCAGGCCTGCGCATCCCGGACGACCTCAGCGTGATCGGCTTCGACGACGTGCAGGAGTCGGCGTGGGCGACGCCGCCGCTGACCACGATCCAGCAGCCGATCGCCCAGATGGGCGCCGCGGCCTTCCGGATGCTGCACCAGGCGCACCGCGCGGCCCGGCCGCTGTCCTCGAGCGCGACGCGGCTCGAGCTCGAGACGCGCCTGATCGAGCGCGCCTCGGTGGGCCGTCCGAGCTGATGGTGGTGCGGCGCTGAGTCGCCCGAGAAGGCGCGTTCTCGGGGTGGAGAACTAGCCTTCTCGGGCGAGTCGGCGAGGGTCCGGGCTAGAGGGCGCCCTGGGTGGCGGTGCCGGCGGGGATCGGGGAGAGGCGGGTGACGACCGGGGGCGCGGCGACGAGGCCCTTGATGGCGGCGTTCAGGCGGACGACGGGGTCGCCGGCGCCGTGGGCGTCGAGGGCCTCGGCGCTGGTCCACTTCTCCAGCATGACGATGGTGCCGTCGGGGGAGTCGTGGATCGCGTAGAGCTCGCAGCCCTCCTCGCCGTGGACCTCGGCGATGGCGGGGGAGAGGGCGGCGACGAGGGCGTCGCGCTTGCCCTCGGCGGGGGTGAAGATCGCGGTGACGACGACGGGGTCGGACATGGCAGTGCCTTTCGTGGAGGGGTGGTGGGGCGGAGTCAGCGCTGCGCCGGGGCGGCGCAGCTGGAGCGGATGACGAGGTCGGCCTGGACCTCGATGTGCTGGGGAGTGTCGGGGATCCGGCCCTGCATCCGGGCCAGCACCAGGTCGACGCTGTGCCGGGCGAGCATGTCGATCGGCTGGCGGACGACGCTGAGCGGCGGGGTGACGAGCTCGCTCCACGGGTTGTCGTCGAAGACGACCACGGAGAGCGCCTCGGGGATCGCGACGCCGAGCTGGAACAGGCGGTGCACGGCGCTGCGCACCTGCGCTGTGTTGGCGACGATCAGGGCGGTCGGCGGCTCCGGAAGCGCGAGCAGCGCGGCGACGGCCTCGCCGCCGATGTCGCCGCGGAACGGGACCTCGCGGATCAGCGTCCCGTCGATCGGCAGACCGGCGGCGGAGAGGGCGGCGCGGTAGCCGGCGACGCGCGCCTGGCCGGTCGAGGTGCGCAGCGGCCCCGAGACGATCGCGATCCGGCGGTGGCCGAGCGCGAGGAGGTGATCGGTCGCCCGGGCGGCGGAGGCGGAGTTGCCGATGCTGACCACGTCGACGTCGTCGAGACCGGGGGTGGTGCGGTCGACGAAGACGACGTCGATCCCGGCCCGGCGCAGCCGTGACCACTTCTCGAGGTTCTCGCCGGACGGGGTCGCGATGACGCCGCCGACCGAGCGGTCGAGCAGGCTGGTGAGCGACTCGCCCTCGACGTGCGAGTCCTCCTGCGTCGTCATCAGGAGGACCTGGGCGCCGCGGGCGCGCGCCTCCCAGACGACGCTGTCGGCCAGGCGGGCGAAGAACGGGTTCGTGAGGTCGGGCAGGACCAGACCGATGGACAGGGTCTGACCGTGGCTCAGCTCGCGGGCCGCGGCGCGCGGCCGGAAGCCGAGCTGCTCGATCGCCTCGACCACACGGCGCCGGGTGTCGACGGCGACCGGGCCGGTCCCGTCGTTGAGCACGCGCGACACCACGGACACCGAGACGCCCGCACTGCGCGCGACGTCGCGGATCGTCGGTGCTTTCTGCACGGTTCCTCCCCAGCTGTCGGGCAATCGTATCGGCGCCGGACCGGGCCGCCGCGCCCGCTGTTGACACACTCTAATCGTTGCTGGTACAAAACTGGTACCGGTTCCACTGAGGCCGGCGAGCAGCACTTCCCCCACGAAGACTGCGCACGACGACGACGTCCTCCGCCCCCGAGGCGGCCCTCTGCGTCCGTGCGCCCCCGGACCAGAGAGGCCACCGTGAACCTGTACAAACTCCTCGGCGATCGCGAACGAGAGGGCCGCCCCATTCGCATCGGGCTGATCGGTGCCGGGCGCTACGGCACCATGTACCTCTCGCAGGCGCGCAACATCCCCGGCGTCCACGTGGTCGCCATCGCCGACGTCAACGTCGCGCGGGCTCGCGGCGCCTTCGAGCTGGTCGACTGGCCGGCCGAGGCGATGGCCGCCGACATCCCCGAGGCACTCGCGAACCGGACGACCACCATCGTCGACAACGCCGCCGTCCTCTTCGAGCACGACATCGACGTCATCGTCGAGGCGACCGGCAATCCGATCGTCGGCGTGCACCACGCGCTCCGGGCGATCGAGACCGGCAAGCACATCATCATGGTCACCGTCGAGGCCGACGCGCTGGCCGGCCCCGCGCTCGCCAAGCGCGCCGAGGCCGCGGGCATCGTCTACTCGATGGCCTACGGCGACCAGCCGGCCCTGATCATGGAGCTCGTCGACTGGGCCCGCACCAGCGGCTTCGACGTCGTCTGCGCCGGCAAGGGCGCCAAGTACCTCGAGCACTACCACCAGATGAACCCCGACAACGTCTGGGAGAACTGGGAGTTCAGCAAGGAGCTGACCGACTCCGGCCAGCTCAATCCGTACATGCACACCTCGTTCCGCGACGGCACGAAGGCCGCGATCGAGATGGCGGCGGTCGCGAACGCGGCGGGCCTGGTGCCCTCCGACTCCGGCCTCACCTTCACGCCGGGCGACGTCGAGGAGATCGCGACGATCAGCCGGCCGAGCTCGATCGGCGGCGCCCTCGACCACGAGGGGACGGTCGACGTGATGTCGAGCGTCCGGCGCGACGGCTCCCTCATCCCGCACAACACGCAGGAGGGCGTCTACGTCGTGGTCAAGGCGACGAACCCCTACGTGTCCACCTGCTTCGACGAGTACCCGTGGCACCCGGACCCGACCAAGCAGTACGCGGCGCTCTACCGGCCGTACCACTACGTCGGTCTCGAGCTGAACGTGTCGATCGCCAACGCGGCGCTGCGCGGCATCTCGACCGGGCACCCCGAGGGCTTCTACGGCGACGTCGTCGCGACCGCGAAGAAGGACCTCAAGGCCGGCGAGTTCCTCGACGGCGAGGGCGGCTTCACCGTCTACGGCAAGCTCGTCTCCGCGAAGCACTCGGTCGCCATCGGAGCGCTCCCCGTCGCCCTGGCCCACCACGTCGAGCTGCGCCACGACATCGCGCAGGGCGCGACCGTCGGCTGGGACGACGTGATCATCGACGAGTCGCTCGCCGAGGCGCTCGAGCTGCGCCGCGAGACCGAGGCGCTGCTCGCCTCCTGACCCCCTCGGGCCGGGCGCGTCCTCCGCCCGGCCCGCCTCCGCACCACCCTCGCGATCCGCGACCCGCACGACCCCGTCCCACCTTCCGATGACGAAAGGCCCCCTCCCATGTCCTTCCCCACCCGCGCCACCGGCGCCGCCCTCGCCGGGCTCGCCTCCCTGACGCTCCTCGTCGGCTGCTCGGCCTCGCCCGACGGCGACGGCGGAGGTGCCGCCGCCGGCGGCTCCGGCGCCGACATCGTGTCGCTCGTCGACTCCTCCGCGCAGACCCCGGTCGACGAGATGACCTCCTCGCTCGGCGACCCGGCCGTGCCCGACGGCGCCAAGCTCTGCTACATCACCCGCACCCTCTCGAACGAGTTCTGGGGCTACGAGCGCGACGGCTTCGAGAACCGCGCGAAGGAGCTCGGCGTCGACTACCAGACCTTCGACGTCACGGACGAGTCCTCGATCACCGAGCAGCTCGACAAGGCCAAGAGCGCGATGAACCAGGGCTGCACCGCGATCCTCGCCTCGCCCATCTCGGCGACCGGCCTCGACTCGGTCTTCGAGTCCGCCCTCGCCGACGGCATCCCGGCCGTCGTGCTGAACGACGCGAAGAGCGACGTCCCCGGCGTCGTCTACGTCGGCCCCGACGCGACCACCATCGGCGCCACGGCGGCGGACTACATCGCCGACCTGCTGCCGGACGGCGGCCAGGTCGCGATGATCGAGGGCGACCCCGGCTCCTCCAACGCGATCAACCGCGGCGACGGCTTCACCGCCGCGCTCGCGAAGCACGAGAACCTCGAGCTCGTCGCCTCGCAGACCGCCTCGTGGGACCAGACCAAGGCGCAGGAGATCGCGACCACGATGCTCACGGCGAACCCCGACATCAAGGCGTTCTACTCGCAGAACGACGGCATGGCGCTCGGCGTGCAGGCCGCCATCGACGCGAAGGGCCTCACCGGGAAGGTGATCCTCGTCGGCACCGACGGCATCCCGCAGGCCAAGAAGCAGATCCTGGCCGGCGACTACACCGCCACCGTCAGCGAGCTGCCGACGACGGAGGGCGCCACCGGCGTGGACGCCGCGCTCTGGCTCCTCGCCGGCAAGGAGGTGCCGGGCTGGATCGACGTGCCCGCCTTCATCATCGACAGCGAGAACGTCGCCGACTACGAGACCGGGATGCCGTGACCCGCGGCTGACCCCGCGCTCCGCCGGGACCCCTCCGGCGGAGCACACTCTCGGCAAGGCCCCTCTCGATCAGGAAAGAAGACGGAACATGGCCGAGCATCTGCTCGAGGTCCGCGGCATCGCGAAGTCGTTCCCCGGCGTCCGCGCCCTGGACGGCGTGAGCTTCACCCTCGAACGCGGGGAGATCCGCACGCTCGCGGGCGAGAACGGCGCGGGGAAGAGCACCCTGCTCAACATCCTCGGCGGCGCCCTCCGCCCCGACCGCGGCTCGATCACCATCGACGGCGTGCGGCGGATGGAGTACACCTCGCGCCAGGCTCTCGCGGAGGGGGTGCGGATCGCGCACCAGGAGCCGGCCATCGTGCCCCAGCTCACGGTGACCCAGAACCTGCTGCTCGGGCGGACGCGCACGCAGCGCGCGTCCGCCCAGGGCGACATCGACCAGGCCCTCCAGGACGTCCACCGGATGGGCTTCCCGATGGACGGGCGGACGCCGGTCGGCCGGCTCAGCCCGGCGCAGCGGCACGCGCTCACCATCGCGCGGGCCTTCGCCTTCGGGGCCAAGATCGTCGCTCTGGACGAGCCGACGACCAGCATGCTCGAGCACAACGTCGAGGGCGTGCTGACCCGGGTGCGCGAGATCGCCCACGGGCGGGGCGTCGGCGTGATCTACGTCTCGCACAAGATGCCGGAGGTGATGAGCGTCTCGGACACGGTCGTCGTCCTCCGCGACGGGCGGCCTGCCTACGACGCGCCGATCGCCGAGACGTCCTCCGAGGACATCGTCCGGCGGATGGTCGGGCGCGAGCTGCTCTCGTTCGAGCGGCGGCACCCGGTCGCCGCGGACGCCGAGGTGCACTTCGAGGCCACGGGCGTGACGCATCCCAGCGGCGTCGGGCCGGAGTCGATCCAGGTGCGGCGCGGCGAGGTCGTCGGCATCGCGGGCCTGGTCGGCTCGGGGCGCACCGAGTTCCTCCGCGCGCTGATCCGCGCCGACGAGGGCACCGAGGGGACGGTCCGGCTGGCCGGCCGCACGCTCAAGGTCCGCTCGCCGCGCGACAGCCGCGACGCGGGGATCGCCTTCATCCCGGAGGACCGCAAGCACCAGGGACTCGTGCTGCAGACCCCGGCCTACGCGAACGTCGCGCTGACCTCCGACCGGCAGCTGAACGGCTTCGGTCCGTTCATCAGCACGAAGCGGCAGATCGCGACGGCGGAGGAGATGGGCCGGCGGATGTCGCTGCGCCCGGCCGACGTCCGGCTGAACGCCCGCCAGTTCTCCGGCGGCAACCAGCAGAAGATCGTGATCGCGAAGTGGATCTGGCTCGGCGCGAGCGTCTTCCTCTTCGACGAGCCGACCAAGGGCGTCGACGTCGGCGGCAAGGTCGAGATCTACGAGCTCATCGACCAGCTCGCCTCCGAGGGGCACGCCGTGATCGTCGTCTCGAGCGACCTGCCCGAGATCATCTCCCTCAGCGACCGGGTCCTCGTCATGAGGGCGGGCCGCTTCGTCTCCGAGCACATCGGCGACGACATCACCGAGCACAGCATCGTCACCAACGCCATGGGCGTCGCGAAAGGAATCTCATGACCTCCCCCGAGACCGGGGGCGTCGCCACGCCGCCCCGCCGCTCCTTCAACCTGCAGGCCTTCGGCATCTACCTCGCCGCGGTCGTCCTCTTCGTCGTCCTCGGCGTCCTGAACCCCAACTTCCTCACCCTCGGCAACCTCCGCGACGTCGCGGTGTCGGCGAGCGTGAACGCGATCATCGGCATCGGCCTGACCTTCGTCATCATCACCGGCGGCATCGACCTCGCGGTCGGTGCGATGGCGAGCTTCGTCGGCATCGTCAGCGCGTCGCTGCTGGTCAACGGCGGGGTGCCGCCGCTGCTCGGACTGGCCGCGGGCATCGTCCTCGGTCTCGTCTGCGGCGGGATCAACGGGCTGCTGGTCACCAAGCTGAACCTGCCGCCGTTCATCGCGACGCTCGGCACGATGAGCGTCTTCCAGGGTGGCGCGTACGTCGCCACGAACGGCAAGCCGGTCTACGACGTGCCGAAGGAGTTCATCCTGCTGCTGAACAGCTACGTCGGCGGCGTGCCCGTCGTCGTGCTGATCGTGGCGGTCGTCGGCATCGCGGCCTGGCTGCTGCTGCGCAAGACGGTCTTCGGCCAGAACGTGATCGCGGTCGGCGGCAGCGAGGAGACCGCCTGGCTCTCCGGCGTGCGGGTGCACCGGGTGAAGATCGCGGTGTACTGCATCTCCGGCGGTCTCTCGGCGCTGGCCGGCCTCGTGATCGTCGCCCGGATCAACGCGGCGCAGCCGGACGCGGGCAGCCCGTACCAGTTGACCGCGATCGCGGCCGCGGTGATCGGCGGCGCGAACCTGATGGGCGGCGAGGGCCGCATCGCGGGCACCCTGGTCGGTGCGCTGATCCTCGGCGCTCTCACCAACGGTCTGGTGCTGCTGAACGTGCCGAGCTTCTACGAGCAGATCGTGACCGGACTCGTCGTCCTCATCGCGGTCACCCTCGACCAGGGCAGCAAGGGCTGGCCGATGCTCTCGCGGGGAAGGAAGAAGCAGCGCGAGGACGTCGCGGCGCCGCCCACCGAGTCGACGCCGTCGGTGCGCGCGTGACGGCGAGGCGGAGCGCGACGGCGCGGCTGACCACGCTCGACGGGGCCCGCGTCCTGGTGACGGGCGGCTGCGGGCTGATCGGCCGGCCCACGGTCGCGGCACTGCTGGCGGAGGGGACGGTGGTCACCGTCCTGGACCGGGTCGCGTCGGACGCGGACGTCCGCTCGATCGTCGGCGACGTGACCGACCCGGCCGTGCTGGCGGAGGCGGTCGCCGGGCAGGACGCGGTGGTGCACCTCGGCGGCTACGCCGGGCTGGGCATGGCGGACGCGGTCGAGACCTACCGGGTGAACGCGGTGGGCAGCTTCGCGGTGTTCGCCGCCGCCGCCGCGGCCGGTGTCGCGAAGGTCGTCTACGCCTCGAGCATCAACGCCAACGGCTACCCGCTCGGCGCCGAGCAGGTGCTGCCGCCGGTCTTCCCCTACTCCGAGGATGCGGTGCCGCGGATCTCGGACGAGTACTCGCTGTCGAAGCTCGCGACCGAGGACGCGGCGCGGATGGCGCACGCGACCTGGGGGCTGAGCCTCACCGGGCTGCGCTACCCGCTGGTCCGCGACATCACCGTGGACGGCGGCCGCGTGTTCGGCGCGCACCTGCGGGCGGTGCTGGCGGCCGACCCGCGACGGCAGGCGGCGGAGGGCTGGAGCTATCTCGACGCCGCGGACTCGGCGCGGGCCGTGCTCGCGGCGCTTCTGCACGAGACGCCGCCGGCGCCGGGGATCCTGGTGGCCGCTCCGCTCACCTATCTGCGCGGGAGCACCGCGGACGCGCTCGACGCGATCGCCCCGGACGTCCCGCGCGGGCGGCTCGGGGGGCGCGCGGTCGGGCTCGATCTGACCCGCTCCCGCGAGCTGCTCGGCTTCGAGGCGCGGGTGCTGCTCGACGACGTCGCGCCGCAGGAGCTCGCCGACGTGGCGCCCGCGGGGTCCGGCGCGTGAAGCTCTCGCTGCTCGGCCTCGGACCGATGGGCGCGCCCATGGCGCGGAACCTGCTCGCGGGCGGGGCGCTCACGGTGTGGAACCGGACGGCGTCGCGGGCCGTGCCCTTCGCGGAGCTCGGCGCCGTGGTCGCGCCGACCCCTGCGGCGGCGGCCGGCGACGTCGTGCTGACGGTGCTGCCCGATCTGGTGCAGGTGGAATGGCTGCTCGAGGGCGAGGACGGCCTGCTCGCGGGCTGGCGCGCGGCGGGGATCGCCGCTCCGGTGCTCGTCGTGCACGGCACCGTCTCGCCGATCGCGGTCGCGGCTCTCGCCCGCCGCCTCGCCGCGGAGCACGGCGTGCAGGTGGTCGACGCCCCGCTCAGCGGCGGAACGGTCGGCGCCCGCGACGCGACGCTCAGCATCATGGTCGGCGGCGCCGACGAGCCGGTGGCCCGCGTGCTCCCCGTCTTCGAGCGGCTCGGGCGCACGGTCCGCCACCTCGGACCGAGCGGAGCGGGCGCCACCGCCAAGCTCTGCAACCAGATCGTCGTCGCCGGCACCGTCGCCGTGGTGTCGGAGGCTCTGCTGCTCGCCCGGAGTGCTGGTCTCGACCCCGCCACGGTCGTCGAGCTCCTGCAGGGTGGACTGGCGCGCACCGAGGTCCTGGAGCAGAAGAGCCGCAAGTGGCTCGACGAGGACTTCGCCGAGGGCGGCAGCGCCCGCAACCAGCTCAAGGACCTGTGCTTCATCGCCGAGTCCGCCGCCGCGGAGGGCGTCGTGCTGCCGACCACCGCCGCGGTGACCGCGCTGTTCGAGAGGATGATCGCCGAGGGCGACGGCGACCTCGACCACACCGGCGTGCACCGCACGCTCGCCGGGCTCGCCCGCCGACCGGAGGAGCCGCATGCCTGACCTCGTCGTCATCGACGCGCACCACCACCTCACCGACCTCCGTCGCTCGTACCCGTGGCTGGAGGGACCCGCCGAGCCGTTCCGCTACCACGGCGACGACCGCCCGCTCCGCCGCTCCTACAGCGTCGACGACTACCGCGCGGACGCCCGCGACGTGACGCTGCTCGCTTCGGTGCACGTCGAGAACGGAGCCGCGGACGCGCTCGCCGAGACCGCGTGGATCGACGCGCTCGCGCGGGAGAGCGCGGTGCCGACCGTGCACGTCGCGCACGTGTCGCTGCTCGATCCGGAGGCGCCGCGGCTGCTCGAGGAGCACGCCGCGTTCGCGGTCACGCGCGGTGTCCGCGACATCCTGAACTGGCATCCGGACCCGGTCTTCAGCCACCGGGACCGGGGCGACATCCTCGGCGATCCGGTCTGGCGGGCGAACTTCGGCCGGCTGCAGGGGCTGGGGCTCTCGTTCGATCTGCAGGTGTTCCCCGCGCAGCTCGCGGAGGCGGCGGCGCTCGCCGCGGACTTCCCGGGGACGGCGATCGTGCTCGATCACCTGGGCATGCCGATCGGGCGGGATCCGGAGTCGGTCGCCGAGTGGCGCGCGGGCCTGGCCGCGGTCGCCGCGCAGGAGAACACCGTCGTCAAGATCTCGGCGCTCGGCACCAATGACCACTCCTGGACCCGGGAGTCGATCGCGCCGTTCGTCCTCGAGACCCTGGAGGTCTTCGGGCCGGACCGATCGATGTTCGGCAGCAACTTCCCCGTGGACGGGCTCTACAGCTCCTTCACCGAGCTGTACTCGGCGTTCGACGCGCTGACGGCGCAGCTCTCGCCGGCCGAGCGGCTCGCGGTCTTCGCGGGGACGGCCGACCGGTTCTACCGGATGAGGGTGGCGCTGCCGCGAGCGGAGTGACGCGACGGCGTCCGCGGAGAGGTCGCGTTGCTCTCCCGGTCGCCTCTCGACCGGTCGGCGGCTCGGGCCTACAGTGGCTGCGACGGCGGTCCGGGACGACTCCGGGCAGGCCGTCGCCGAGCGGAGGGAAGCCATGTCCTCGACCGTCCCCGACGCCGCCGGCGCACCCGCCGCGGAGCCGAGCGCGGCGAGCCTGCGCACCTTCGGCTGGATCCTCGTCAACACCGCGGTCGCGAACGTGACGACGAGCTTCCTCTGGTTCGCGCTGACCTTCTGGGTGTACCTCGAGACGCGGTCGGTGCTCGCCACCGGGATCATCGGCGGCGCGTACATGCTGCTCGTCGCGGTCTTCGCGATGGCGTTCGGCACGATCGTGGACCGGCACCGGAAGCACCGGGTGATGGTGTTCGCCGGGGCGGTGACGCTGGTGTCGTTCGGCGTCGCCGGCGGCCTCTACCTCGCGCTGCCGGAGGCGACGCTGCTGGACTTCGGCGGGCCCTGGTTCTGGGTCTTCTCCGGCACGGTCCTGTTCGGCGCGGTGATCGAGAACATGCGGAACATCGCCCTGTCGACGACGGTCACGCTGATGGTGCCGGTGGAGCGCCACGCGAACGCGAACGGCCTGGTCGGCACGGTGCAGGGGCTCGCCTTCGTGGTGACGAGCGTGTTCAGCGGGCTGTCGATCGGCCTGCTCGGCATGGGCTGGACGCTTCTGATCGCGATCGGCGTGTCCGCCGCGGCGCTCGTGCACCTGCTGTTCCTGCGGATCGCCGAGGCGATCCCCGCGGCGGCCGGCTCGCGGGCCCCGCTGATCGATCTGCGGGGGAGCATCACGGCGGTGCGCGCGGCGACCGGGCTCTTCGCGCTGATCGTCTTCTCGACCTTCAACAACCTGATCGGCGGCGTGTACCTGGCGCTGATGGATCCCTACGGACTCGAGCTGTTCCCGGTGGAGCTGTGGGGCGTCGTGCTCGGCGTGACCGCGACCGGCTTCATCATCGGCGGGCTGCTGGTGGCGAAGCTCGGGCTCGGCCGGAATCCGATCCGGACGATGCTGCTGCTCGTGATGGCGATGGGCGTGATCGGCGCGGTCTTCACCCTCCGCGACTGGTGGTGGCTCTACGCCGGCGGCATCTGGGTCTACATGACGCTGATCCCCGCGGTCGAGGCGGCGGAGCAGACGGTCGTGCAGAAGGTGGTCCCGTTCGAGACCCAGGGACGGGTCTTCGGCTTCGCGGCGGCGCTGGAGTCGGCGGCGGCGCCGATCACCGCGTTCCTGATCGCGCCGATCGCGGAGTTCGCGCTGATCCCGTACATGGAATCGGCGGACGGGCGGGCGGCGTACGGCTGGCTGCTGGGCGACGGGGTCGGGCGGGGGATCGCGCTCGTGTTCCTGATCGGCGGGGTGATCATGGTGGTCGCGGCCGGCGCCGCGATGCTCACCCGCTCGTACCGCACGATCTCGGCGCAGTACCTGCGCGCGGAGCCGCCGGCGGACGACGTCCTTCCCGAACCGTCGTCGGACGACCTCGAGCCCGCGCCGGGGGAGAGCTCGGTCGAACAGCAGCGCTGACGGCCGGCGTCGCCGCCGCTCCGCCGCCGCGAGAAGCGTGAAGTTTCGAGTGTCAGAGCGTTTCATCCAGATCTCCTGAAACGCTCTGACTTCCCTGACGGGCACCGCCGGGCGCGCGATGGGTCGCCGCTCTGGGATCGAGTGTCGCGTCGGCGGATCCGGACGCTCCCGATCGAGCGCTGGGGCACGGCCCTCGCGGAGTCGGAGGGGGCGGTCGTCCACGTCCCGTTCGGGCCGTCGGTGTTCTCGCCGCTCTACGGCGAGCTGACCGACCGCTTCGGGGTCACCTGGATCATCGACGTGGTCGTGCCCTGGGCGGGATGAGGCGCTGCGGCCGGTGCCGCGCACAACATCAGCTGAGAAGGGGGTCCCTCCGCTGACGAGGGAGGGCGGGTGCTCTCGGCTGATGTTGTGCGCGGGCCGGTCCCGAGCGGGGTGGATCTCGATAGGCCCTCTTCGAGGGCTACTCGATCAGCATGCTGCGGACGCCCTGCGGGCGCTGCTCGTTCAGCGCGCCTCGGTCGGTGTGCCGCCGCGGGGCGCCCCCCTCATGGTGGTCGAGTAGCGGCGGAGCCGCGTATCGAGACCCCGCTTCCCCAGCAGGGTGGATCCCGACGGCGGCAGCGCCGGAGCCGCTCAGACGCCCCGCGGCGTCTTGTCGCGCAGCGACCACACCGCCGCGCTCGCGACGAGGAGCAGGAGGGCCCCGCCGCCGAGGGCGAGCGCGCTCAGCGGAACGCCGAGGTCGCCGACGGCCCGCGGCTGGAACCCGCCGTGGAAGACGAGCCACGGCGCCGCGACGCTCGGAACGAGGTTCCGCGGGTCCCACGGCCCCAGGATCGGCAGCAGGTAGTAGGCCAGGGCGAAGACGGTGAGCGAGAACGCGCGCTCCCGTGTCAGCGTCGCGACGAGGAAGCCCAGCGCCGCGAACGCGACCCCGATCAGCGCGAAGGCGGCCGCCACTGCGCCGATCGCCGCGGGGCCCGCGGACGGCGGCGGCGACGATCCGTCGACGGGGAACGGCCTCAGCTGCGCGGTGACGAGCCCGGCGACGGCCGCCGTCAGCACGAGCGCCGCGCCGAAGGCCAGGACGGCCACGACGAGGAGCGCCGCTTTCGCCGCGACGAAGGTGCGCGCTCGGCGGACCTGCGGCCACCGCACGATGATCGATCCGCCGCGGAGATCCGTGGTCGCCGCGAAGAGCCCCGTCGCGTAGCCGAGGAGCGGGGTCACGAGGAACACCGCGAGGCTCAGCCCCGTGCCGACCGCTCCGAGCGGCGTCAGCGCCGCCGAGGCCGCCGTCGCCGCCTCGAAGTCGTAGCGGAGAGGATTGTCGATCTCCGTCCGCCCGTCCTCGTGAGTGGTCACGCTCACGGGCTCCGCCAGTGCCTCCTCGACGGAGTGCCCGGCCGAGCGGTACTCCGCGGCGGTCCTCTCGAACAGCGCCGCCGTCGACCGTGCGTTGCCGACGTCGGTCACCGCGCTCCAGACCGCGAAGACGGCGCCGGCGAGCAGGACGACGAGGAGGAGCCGGGAGGCGACCGCGCCGCGCAGCTCCCTCCGCACCTCGCCGCCCAGGGGCCTCATCGCTCCTCGTCCCTCCTCTGCATCCGTCTCCTCCTCCTCGTCGAAGAACGACCGACCGGTGATCAGGCCTCATTGGCATGGCCTTCTGTGTATGGCCACAAGCGTCCCCCCAGCCATCGGGGTCGGCAAGGGCGTGACGCGGAACGAGGGGCCGCAGCCGCGCCGCGTCGCGTCAGCGGCTCAGGGTGCGAGTGAGCAGCTGCAGGTGTGACCCGTCGTGCCTGGAGGGGTGGATCTCGATACGCGCCCTGCGGGCGCTACTCGATCAGCATGCTGCGGTCGGCGGGCTGCCGTGGGGCGGGGCGGGCCATTCATGCTGGTCGAGGAGCGGCGCAGCCGCGTATCGAGACCCGCCGACCCGGCGCCGCTACAGTGACCGGCATGACCCCCTCGCGCGTCCTCGCACCGGAGCCCCCCGCCGACGGCTCGAAGCCCAAGGGCCCGGCGTCGTACTTCCCGAGCATCGAGACCACCTACGGCCGTCCGGTCCAGGAGTGGCTCGACCTGGTGGACGAGCGGCTCGACTCCGAGACGCACATGCAGGTCGTCTCCTGGCTGAAGACCGAGCACGGTCTCGGCCACGGGCACGCGAACGCCCTCGTCGCGTACGTCAAGGCGGCCCGCGCCTAGCCGGCCCTTCCCGCGCAGAACCATCAGCCAGGAGTCGTTCTCATCGCCCCTCGGCGACCGCATGCCTTCCGAGCTATGATGCTAATTAATAGTCATTGACTCGGGAGGGCCGTATGTACGTCGCCCCCGACCTGAGCAGCGAGGAGAGCGACGTCCGCGCCGCGATTCTGGAGCTGAGCGACTCGCTGAGGTACCAGGTGCGTCAGGGCAACCGGTGGACGGCGTCGCTCCGGCGGATGACGTTCGCGCGGAACGTGCAGGGGTCGAACAGCATCGAGGGCATCCATGCCAGCGTCGACGACGTGGCGGCGATCGCGCAGGGCGAGAGGCCTGTCGACGTCGACGAGGAGACGGAGCGTGCTCTCGCGGGGTACCAGCTGGCGATGACCTACGTGCTCCAGCTCGCGCAGGACCCCGTCGTGATCGACCCCACCCTGATCCGCAGCCTGCACTACATGGTGACGTCCTACGACCTGTCGAAGCGGCCGGGCCGCTATCGGACGGGACCCGTCTTCGTGCAGCGGGAGATCACGGGGGACATCGTCCACGAGGGAGCCGACGCCGATGCCGTCCCGGGTCTGATGGAGGAGCTGGCGGACACGATCGTCGTGACCGGCGACCATCTCGTCGACGCGGCGATGGCGCATCTCAATTTCGTGCTCGTCCACCCCTTCAAGGACGGCAACGGGCGCATGGCCCGCGTGCTG
Organism: Rathayibacter sp. PhB152; assembly: GCF_003751395.1. NCBI lineage: Bacteria > Bacillati > Actinomycetota > Actinomycetes > Micrococcales > Microbacteriaceae > Rathayibacter > Rathayibacter sp. PhB152. The sequence continues at coordinate 298,670 of NZ_RJUT01000003.1, forward strand.
CAGTCCCTCGTCCTCGCCGCGGACGACGACGTCTCGCCCGTCTTCCTCTCGATCGAGGAGTACCTCGGCCGCCGCACGCAGGCCTACTACGACGTCCTCGCGCAGGTGGGCCGGGGTACCTGGGATCCGGACTCGGCGACGCCCGAGAGCGTGCGCCCCTGGATCCGCTTCGTCCTCACCGCCCACCTCAACCAGGCTCGGGAGCGCGCCGCGCGCATCACCGCCGCGAGCGACGCCTCGACCGCCCTCGGCGAGCTGCTGCGGGTCGCGGGCATCGACGACCGGGCCCTGGATCCGCTGTTCGACGCGCTCTTCGGTGCGACCGTCAGCCGCGGCCGGTACATCGCCTCCCTGGCGGAGGCGGGCACGCCGATCAGTCCCCAGACCGCCACGCGGGATCTGGCGACGCTCGCGCAGGCGGGTCTCCTCGCGACGAGCGGCGAGAAGCGCGGCCGCGTCTACACCGCGGCCGACCCGCTCCTCCGCCTCCGCCGCGAGGTCGGCCTCGGCCGCGCCTGGCGCGACGTCGACCCGTTCGCGTAGCCGACTCGACCGTTCGGGGACGGCTCGACGTCGGCTCGCCTCTACTCCGATCGGCGACGGACGAACTCGTCCATGACGGGAACGGTGAAGGCCACGAGCCCGCGATCCGGCGAGTAGATGATCCCTTTCTCGATCAGCGACTGCCGTGCGGGGCTCAGATTCCGCGTCTTCATCCCGAGTCGGTCGGCCAGGGTCGCGGTGGAGGAAGGGGCGCCGAGGTCGGCGGACATGGCGGTGAGGTAGTTCCGTTCTGCGGGTGTCGCCCGGTCCCACCGTGCGGGGAAGAAGCCCATGTCGAGCTCCTCGTTGCCGCGGAGGAGGGCCTCGCGCGCGTCGTCGAGGGTGATCGTCCGACCGATCGCGAGGTCCCATGCCGCCTGGCCGTAGGTCTGGAGGAAGTACGGGTAGCCGCGGGAGGAGCGGACGAGGAGGTCCGATGCGTCCGTCTCGTAGGAGGCCCCCAGAACGCGCGCGGGATCGATGAGCGCCTGGCGCGCGGCACTGTCGTCGAGGGGCCCGATCTCGCGGTAGTTGAAGAGACGCTCTGCGTAGGAGCGGGCGGCGCTGAGTGTGGACGGCAGGGTGGGGAGCCCGGCGCCGGTGACGTAGAAGGGCCACTCCCGCTGCCCCGCCCGGTGCTGGACGGCGACGATGGCCGCCATCAGATCGGTGTCGAGGTCCTGCATCTCGTCGATGAAGACGCCGAAAGCGATCTGACGCTCGTGAAGAGCGGGCACGAGATCCTCGACGAGTTCGAGGAGGTCGACGTCGATGCGGCCGGAGTCCGCGCGGCCCTCGGCGGGCTCGACGGCGATCTCGAAGCCGACGCCTCCGAGCTCAGCGCTGAAGGAACGGATCGTGCCCAGCGCTCGCCGCACCGCCTCACTCGTTCCGCGACCGCGGTAGAGCCGCCTCGCCGCGAGCGAGATCTCGCGGCCGAGCTTCCGGCGGACCGCTTCCTTCCCTGCCGCGGAGGACTGCGCCTCGATGTCCACGAGCAGCCACTCCGCCCGCTCGGCCTGAGAGCGGAAGCGATTGAGGAGAACCGTCTTGCCGACGCCGCGGAGTCCGTGCAGGACGAGACCGCGACTGTGGCGACCGGCTCGGGAGCGTGCGACGAGAAGGTCGAAGGCGTTGATCTCGCTCTCGCGCCCGACGAGCGCCGGCGGTTGCAGGCCGGAGCCCGGGGCGTAGGGGTTGAGGGCAGGCTCCATCTACAGAAATCTACCCGAATCTAAGAAAAACGTTAGACAGCGGTAGAAAGTCTTAGACAGCGATGACAGCGATGACAGCGATGACGGCGATGACGGCGATGACGGCGGCGGCGGCGGCGGCGGGCGGGCCGGTCAGCGGCCGGCGCGGCCGAACTCGAGGAGCTTCGCGAAGAGGTCCTCGAGGAGCCAGCGGGTGTCGAAGGCCTCGCAGACGCGGAGCGGGTGCGGGCCGACGTCGGGCTGGAGGTCGCCGGCGGGGGTGAAGCGCGGGGCGGGGACGGAGCGCCAGCGGCCGCCGGCGGGGTTCATCACCGCGCCGATCGCGGGGCTGTCGCCGAGGGAGCGGAAGTCGAGCGGGCCGTAGGGGACGGTGGCGTTGAAGGCGATCAGCTGGTCGACGAGGTAGTCGCCCAGTGGGCTCGTGCCGCCCAGCCGCGTGCGCAGCTCGGCGTGGCCGACGCCGACCATCGTGTAGACGGGCATCGGGATCTGCCAGACGGCGACTCCGGAGGCGAGCACGGCGTTCGCGGCGGCGACGTCGTTGATCAGGTTGAACTCCGGGTGGTAGGCCGCGATGCCCTCGTAGGGCGGGCCGCCCACCCAGACCACGACGACGTCGCGCTCGGCGATCGACGGCTCCGCCAGCAGCGCCGCGGCGACGTCGGTGAGCGGGCCGAGCACGGCGATCCAGAGCCGGCCCTCGCCGTGCAGCGCCTCCTCGACGATCACGCGCGAGCCCTCGGACGCCACGGACTCCGCGGAGCCGCCGGCGACCAGCGCCGCGGACGCCCCGTCGACGACCCGCACGTCGGCCCCGGCGAGGGCGACCACGCGATCGATCTCCGCGCGCGACTCCCGCAGGCTCCCGGGCCGGCCGAAGTGCGCCGCCACGAGCGCCCGGACGTCGAGCGTCGCGCTCAGCAGCGCCTGCACGATCGCGAACTGGTCGTCGGCCTCGTTCGCGGCGTCGGTGCTGACGACCAGCCGGTGCGGTGCCGGCCCGACGCTCACGCCGACTCCCGCTGCACGAGCGTCGTCGCGAGGATCGGCTGCCGGTCGACCTCGCGGCCCGCCACCACGGCGACCACGGTCTCGGCGGCGACGCGCCCCATGTCCTCGAGCGGCTGGCGGATCGTGGTCAGCGTCGGGTCCGAGGTGGTCGCGATGACCACGTCGTCGAAGCCCACGACCGAGATGTCGGCGGGCACGCGCCGGCCGGAGGCCTGCAGCACGCGGATCGCGCCGTTGGCCATCAGGTCGGAGGAGGCGAACACGCCGTCGAGGTCGGGGTGGCGCTGCAGCAGCCTTGCCATCGCGGCCGAGCCGCTCTCGAGGGTGAACTCGCCGTGCACGATCGGGCTGTGGTCCAGCCCCAGCTCGGTCAGCTCGTCGCGCCAGCCGCGGATGCGGTCGCGGGCCGGCTCCATGTCGTGCGGGCCGGCGATGATGCCGAGCCGACGCCGGCCGGAGTCGGCGAGCGCGCGGGCGGCGAGCCGGCCGCCGCCGTAGTTGTCGGAGTCGATCACGATGGCGTCCTCGGCCAGCGCGACCCGTGGCCGGCCGACCCAGGCGATCGGCACGGGGGAGTCGGCGAGCGCCTGCGCGAGGTGCGTGATCTCGTGCTGCAGGATCACGATCGCTCCGTCGACCGCGCGCGAGCGGAGGAACCTGGGGATGCGGTCGCCGTCGTCGTGGTCCGCGGGCAGCAGCACCGGCTGCACCTCGGCGGCGTAGAGCCCCTTCGCGGCGCCCTTGAGGACCGAGGTGAAGAACGTGCCGGTGAGGCTGTCGAGCTCGTTGAAGGCGACGATCAGCGCGATCGCGCCGGAGCGGCCGCCGCGCAGCATCCGCGCGGCGCTGTTGGCCTCGTAGCCGAGCTGCTTCGCGGCGTGCTCGACGGCGGCCGACATGCGGACGTCGACGTTCGTGCCGCCCGCGAGAACCCGGGCGGCGGTGGCGCGGGACACGCCCGCGGCCCGTGCGACGTCCACAAGCGTGGGTCGGGTCATGGCTGCATCCTTCTGAACGAGGAGGGGAGCCGGCCGGGGCGCCGGATGCTCGATCTCCAGAGTCCCACGGGGACGCCTCCCCCGGGGCCGTGGCGGTCCGATTTGCGAAACTTCTTACAGATACTAGGGGAGATCGATATCTCACGCTGCGGTAACGACTCCGAGATCGCGCTTGCACGAGGGGGAAAGGCCAGCTACCTTGGCGTCCAAGAGATCGTTCTCTTGCTCCCGGTCTCCTCCAGCGAGACCCCCCGCGAATCCCCGACGAAGAGGAACAATCGTGAAAAGAAGACTGACGGCCGTGGCCGCAGCAGCCGCCGCCGTGGCCCTCGCCCTCACCGGATGCTCGTCCGGAAGCGGTGGCGGCGCGTCCGACGACCCGAACGCCGAGGCGACCTTCTGGTCCTTCACCGGCATCAACGCCAAGGACAGCGTCGACGAGTACCTCGCCAAGATGCCCGACGCGAAGATCAAGCTCTCCGAGGTCGGCAGCACCACCGAGACCGCCACCGCCCTCACCGCGGCGCTGGCCGGCGGCAAGGTGCCCGACCTGGTCATGATCCAGAACGACGACCTGCCCCAGTTCGTCGCCAACAGCTCGAACTTCCTCGACCTGCGCACCCTCGGCGGCGACGACGTCGCCTCCGCCTACCTCCCGTGGGCCGCCTCCGCGGCGACCGCCGACGACGGCTCCGTCGTGGGCGTGCCCACCGACGTCGGCGGACTCGGCTTCGCCTACCGCGCCGACCTCTTCGAGGCCGCCGGTCTGCCGACCGACCCGGCCGAGGTCGCCGAGATGTGGAAGGACTGGCCGTCCTTCATCGCCATGGGCGAGAAGTACACCGAGGCCACCGGCAAGCCGTTCGTCGACAACATCGAGACCAGCGTCTTCTTCTCGACCGTCAACCAGGTCTCCGAGAAGTACTACTCGCCCGACGGCGAGCTCGTCTACGACACCAACCCGCAGGTGAAGGACGCGTTCCAGGTCGCCGTGGACACCAAGGACGCCGGCATCAGCGCCGGCATCGCCGCCTGGTCCTCGGGCTGGGCTCCCGGCCGCGCCAACGGCGCCTTCGCCGTGACCATCGCGCCGTCGTGGATCCTCGCCGGCATCAAGACCGACGCCCCCGACACCGCCGGCAACTGGCGCGTCACGAGCGTCCCCGGCGTCGGCGGCAACTGGGGCGGCAGCGTCATCGCCATCCCGGCCCGCGCCGAGCACCCCGAGGCCGCCTGGCAGTACATCGAGACGATGATGTCCGCCGAGGGCCAGACCGACCACTTCGCGGCCTCGGGCACCCTGCCCGCCGCCACCGAGGCGGTCGCGAGCGACGAGGTCCGCAACTACACCGACCCGTTCTTCGGCGACTCGAAGATCGGCGAGGTCATGGCCACCTCGGTCGAGCAGTTCCCCTCCTTCTACAACGGTCCCGACACGACGCCGATCAACGGCGCCCTGCTGAACACCCTCGTCGAGCTGGAGGCGGGCAACGTCACCTCCGACAAGGCGTGGACGACGGCCCTCGACACGGCCAAGCAGGCCATCGGCGGCTGATCGCCCCACCCACCCGAGCGGCCCGGCGCCTCGTGCGCCGGGCCGCCCCTTCGACGGAGGTAACCCACGTGTCAACGGCGACAGCCATACGTCCCCCCAGGCAGCGCAAGCAGCCCAGCGTCCCGGTCCAGAAGGCCGCGAAGATCCGCAACTCCCTCTCGGAGCGGATCGCCCCCTACGCGTACGTCGCGCCCTTCTTCCTCATCTTCATCGTGTTCGGGCTCTTCCCGCTGCTCTTCACGTTCTACGTCTCGCTCTTCGACTGGAACCCGATCGGCGAGCAGACCTTCGTCGGACTCGCGAACTTCCAGCAGCTCTTCGCGGACAGCCGGTTCTGGAACGCCCTGGTCAACACCTTCGGCATCTTCATCATCTCGACCGTGCCGCAGCTGCTCTTCGCGCTCTTCCTGGCGCACCTGCTCAACCACGCGCGGCTGCGCTGGGCGAACTTCTGGCGCATGGCGCTGCTGGTGCCCTACATCACCTCCGTCGCGGCGACCGCGATCGTCTTCGCGCAGATCTTCGACAAGAACTTCGGCCTGATCAACTGGTTCCTCGGCATCTTCGGACTGCCGTCGATCAACTTCCTGGCCACCAACTACGGCTCCTGGATCGTCATCTCGACGATGGTCTTCTGGCGCTGGTTCGGCTACAACACGCTCCTCTACCTGGCGGGGCTCCAGTCGCTCCCGCGCGAGATGTTCGAAGCCGCCTCGGTCGACGGCGCCTCCAGCTGGCAGCAGTTCCGCCACCTCACCATCCCGGCGCTGCGCCCGATCATCGTCTTCACCGTGATCATGTCGACCATCGGCGGTCTGCAGATCTTCACGGAGGCGCTCCTGGTGTCTCCCGAATCGGGCCTCACCTGCGGCGCCGGCCGGCAGTGCCAGACGCTCGCGCTGTTCCTCTACGAGCAGGGCTTCGGCCAGTTCAAGTTCGGCTACGGCTCCGCGATCGGCGTCGTGCTGTTCGTGATCGTCGTGGTCGTCTCGCTGATCAACTTCTACCTGTCCACCCGCACCCGGAAGGCGGCCGTCTGATGTCCGATGTGATCGATCAGGCCCTCCCGCAGGCCCGGGCCGTCGCCACCGGCGACACCCCGAAGGTGCTCCCGAAGCGCCGCGGCAAGGGCGGCGGGGTCGGCTGGCCGACGTACGTCTTCCTCGTCGTCGCCGTGCTCGTCTCGGTGTTCCCCCTCTACTACATGTTCGTCATCGCGTCGGTCGGAGCGACCGCCGTCACGTCGATCCCGCCGCGCCTGTACCCGGGCACGAACTTCTTCGCCATCGCGGAGAAGGTGTTCGACACCGTCCCGTTCATCGCGTCGCTCTTCAACTCGCTGATCGTCTCGCTGAGCATCGCGGTCCTCTCCGCGATCCTCTGCGCGATGGCCGGCTTCGCCTTCGCGAAGCTGCAGTTCCCGGGCCGCAACGTGCTGTTCCTGATCGTGCTGCTGACCATGACGGTGCCGGCGCAGCTGAGCATCATCCCGCAGTACCTGATCGTCTCGGCCCTCGACTGGGTCGACACCCTCCAGGCGATCATCGTCCCGGGTCTGGCCAGCGCCTTCGGCATCTTCTGGATGCGCCAGCACATGTCCACCACGGTCAGCGACGAGCTGATCCAGGCGGCCCGCATCGACGGCGCCAACTCCTGGCAGCTGTTCTGGCGCATCGCCTTCCCGGTGGTCCGCCCGGCGGCGTTCGTGCTCGGGCTGATCACGTTCACCGCGGTCTGGAACGACTTCATGTGGCCGTTCATCGTGCTGAAGTCGCCGGAGCTGTTCACGGTGCAGATCGCGCTGAAGCAGCTGCAGGCCAACCGCTCGATCGACGTCGCCCTGGCGATGGGCGGCTCGTTCATGGCCACGCTGCCGCTGCTGATCGCGTTCTTCTTCGTCGGCCGCCGCATGGTGTCCGGGATCATGGACGGAGCGTTCAAGGGCTGATGCACGACGCCTCCACCACTCTCGTCCCCTCCGACCGCACCGACGAGACCGGGGATCGGAGCGGTGGTCGCGACTGGCGGGACCGCTCCCTCTCCGCGAGCGAGCGGGCCCGCCTCCTCACCGCCGAGCTCACGCTCGAGGAGAAGGCGGCCCAGCTCGGCTCCGTCTGGCTCACCGACTCCGCCGACGACTTCGCCCCGAAGCTCGAGGGCGGCCCCGAGACCGCGGCCGATCCGTTCGCCGGCGGCCTAGGCCAGCTCACCCGCGTCTTCGGCACCGAGCCCGTCTCGGTGCCGGAGGGCGTGCGCCGGCTCCGCGAGCTGCAGGAGCGGGTCGTCGGCTCGCAGCGCCTGGGCATCCCGGCCATCGCGCACGAGGAGTGCCTGACCGGGCTCGCCGCGTACGGCGCGACCGCGTTCCCGACGCCGCTCGCCTGGGCGGCCACCTTCGACGAGGACCTCGTCGGCGAGATGGCGGAGGCGATCGGCTCCGACATGCGCGCCCTCGGCATCCACCAGGGGCTCGCGCCCGTGGTCGACGTCGTGAAGGACTACCGCTGGGGCCGCGTCGAGGAGACCCTCGGCGAGGACCCGTACCTGGTCTCGCAGCTCGGCACCGCGTACGTCGCCGGGCTCGAGTCGGCCGGGATCATCGCGACGCTCAAGCACTTCGCCGGCTACGCGGCCTCCCGCGGCGCCCGCAACCACGCTCCCGTGAGCATGGGGCCGCGCGAGATCGCGGACACCGTGCTGCCGCCGTTCGAGGCCGCGCTGCGGCACGGCGGCGCGCGCAGCGTGATGACCTCGTACACCGACATCGACGGCGTGCCCAGCAGCGCGAGCCGGCACCTGCTCACCACGATCCTGCGGGAGAAGTGGGGCTTCGAGGGGACGGTCGTCGCCGACTACTGGGCCGTGCCGTTCCTCCAGGCGATGCACCACGTCGCGGTCGACACCGCCGACGCGGGGCGGCTGGCGATCCGCGCCGGCGTGGACGTCGAGCTGCCGCAGACCGCGGCGTACGGCGAGCTGCCGCGGCTCATCCGCGAGGGGGTCGTCGACGAGCGCGACCTCGATCGCTCCGTCGAGCGGCACCTCCGCCACAAGTTCGAGGCCGGGCTGCTCGACGGCGGGCCGCTGGTGCCCGAGGGCGCCGAGTCGGTGGACCTCGACAGCGCGCGCAACCGGGCGATCTCGCTCCGGATCGCGGAGGAGTCGGTCGTGCTGCTGCGCGACGACGACGTGCGTGGGCTGCTCGCCTCGGGCACGGTCGCCGTGGTGGGTCCGGCGGCGGACCAGTTCCGCAGCCTGGTCGGCTGCTACGCCTTCCCGAACCACGTGCTCTCGAAGCACCCGGGGCACGACCTCGGGATCGAGATCCCGACCGTGCTCACCGCCCTGCGCGCGGAGCTCGGCGAGGAGCGGGTGCGCTTCGCGGCCGGCGGATCGATCACCTCCGCGGACACCTCCTCGATCGCCGAGGCCGTCGCCGTGGCGCGCTCGAGCGACGCGGCCGTGGTCGTCGTCGGCGACGTGGCCGGGCTGTTCGGCGACGGGACCTCGGGCGAGGGCTGCGACGCGGCCGACCTGCGGCTGCCGGGCGCTCAGGACGAGCTGGTCTCGGCGGTCCTCGCGACCGGCGTGCCGACCGTGCTGGTCGTGCTCTCGGGCCGGCCTTACGCGCTCGGCGCGTACGGAGCGGCGCGCGGAGTCGTGCAGGCGTTCTTCCCCGGAGCGGACGGGGCGGCCGCGGTCGCCGGCGTGCTCTCGGGGCGGGTCTCGCCGACCGGGCGTCTGCCCGTGCAGATCCCGCGGCTGCCCTCGGCGTCGACGACGTACCTGCAGCCGTCGCTCGGGCTCTCCAACCCCGGCATCACGGCGCTCGACAACACGCCGCTGCACTCGTTCGGCTTCGGGCTCACGCGGGGCGCCATCGCGTACGAGGCGCTGTCGGCGCCGGCGGTGCTGGCGGTGGACGGGGCGCTCGACGCCGCGGTCACCATCCGCAACAGCGGCGAGGACACCGTCGAGGTCGTGCAGCTGTACGCCGCCTACCCGACCTCGCCCGTCGTGCGGCCGGCCGCGCAGCTGCTCGGCTACGCGCGCGTGCCGATCGCCGCGGGGGAGTCGCTGACCGTGCACTTCCACGTCGAGGCGGCGCGGCTCGCGGCGACCGGCGAGGACGGCGCGCTCAGTGTGGACCCGGGCCCGCTGCGCCTGATCGCCGGCCCGTCGGCCTCCGACGCCGCGCAGACCGCCGACGTCACCCTGACGGGCGCGCGCCGCGTGCTCGCCGAGCGCGCCCTCCGCACCCCGTGGTCGGTGACCCGAGGCTGACCCGCCGCCCGCTGGCCGAGCAGCCGCTGAGCGGCGGCCGCACATGCTGGTCGAGCAGCCGCCGAGCGGCGGCCGCACATGCTGGTCGAGCAGCCGCCGAGCGGCGGCCGCACATGCTGGTCGAGTAGCCCCGAAGGGGCGTATCGAGACCCACCCTCCCGGTGACGCCGGATCTCGATACGCGCCCTGCGGGCGCTACTCGATCAGCATGGATTGCGGGCGGGCAGTCCGGACGCGGGGCGCAAGGGGCCTGCGCCCGCCGTCCCGCGCGCCTACCGTGAACAGCAGCACCCCCGGCGCGAGGACGCGCGCGGGGCCGGACTTCTCGAGGAGAGACATGCCTGCACTGACCGACACCTTCACCCTGTCCAACGGGGTCGAGATCCCGAAGATCGGCTTCGGCACCTGGCAGATCGAGGACGGCGCCGACGCCTACGACGCGGTGACCGCGGCGCTCGAGGCCGGCTACCGCCACATCGACACCGCCCGCGGCTACGGCAACGAGGCGAGCGTCGGCCGGGCGCTGCGCGACAGCGGGATCCCGCGCGACGAGGTCTTCATCACCACGAAGCTGCCCGCCGAGGTCAAGGACCACGCCGGCGCGAAGGACAGCTTCGAGACGACGATGGCGGCGCTCGAGCTCGAGCACGTCGACCTGTACCTGATCCACGCCCCGTGGCCGTGGTCGGACATGGGCTCGGACCACCGCGACGGCAACATCGCGGCCTGGAAGGCGATGGAGGAGATCTACGACTCCGGCCGCGCCCGCGCCATCGGCGTCTCCAACTTCTCCGTCGACGACCTGGAGTCGCTGATCGCGGCGACCGACGTGAAGCCGCACGCCAACCAGATCCGCTGGTTCGTCGGCAACACCCAGGACGAGACGACCGACTACTGCCGCACCAACGGCATCCTCGTCGAGGGCTACTCGCCGCTGGCGACCGGCGGCCTGCTCGAGAACTCGGACCTCGCCGACATCGCGAAGGCGAACGGCGTCTCCGTCGCGCAGCTCTGCATCCGCTACCTGCTCGAGAAGGACGTCCTGCCCCTGCCGAAGTCGACCACCCCCGCGCGCATCCGCGAGAACGCCCAGGTCGACTTCCCCCTCTCGGCCGACGACGTCGCCCGCCTCGACGCCCTCACCGACACGGAGTCCTGACCCGCCCCCAGAACTCAGAAGTTGCGGTAGTCGCGCCCGACTACCGCAACTTCTGCGTACTGGCGGCGGCGCGCCGGTCGAGGGGCCGTGCAGCGGCCCGTCATGCAGGCCGAGCAGCCGCGCAGCGGCTTCCTCTTTTGCTGGTCGAGTAGCCGCGGAGCGGCGTATCGAGACCCGGCGTGCTTGCGGTGGTGGATCTCGATACGCGCCCTGCGGGCGCTACTCGATCAGCATGGATCGCCCGGCGGGTCAGGCGAAGCGGAGCAGGTGGGCGCCGTGGGGCTCCAGGGTCAGGGCGACCGCGCCGTCGGCGACGGGGAGGGGCTCGCCCGTCCAGACGTCGACGGGGGTGCCGGTGCAGCCGAGGTCGGCGAGGTGCGCGGAGTACTCGCGCGGGGCGTCGCCGAGCCAGAAGACGCCGCGCCACTGGACGTCGCCGCGCCAGGCGCTCCAGACGACGAGGTCGCCGTCGCGGACGATCTCGCGGCTGCCCTCGCTGGACAGCAGGGCCAGGACGTCGTCGTTCGTCAGCAGCGCCAGCGTCTCGGGCGGGGTGTCGGGGAGGTGCCCGCCCATCATCAGCGGCGAGCGCAGCAGGCACCAGAGCGTCACGAGCGTGCGCTGCTCGGCGGGGGTGAACCGCGAGAGGCGGTCCTCGCCCACGTGCGCCCGCACGCCGATCCGGCCCAGCGGCAGCATGTCCGCATCGGCCCACGCGCCCGGCCGCTGGTGCGGCGCCCAGCGCGCGGCGCGCTGGAACTGCTCCTGCAGGTGCCCCCAGTCGTCCCAGAAGTCGTCCGAGATCCGCCACATCTGCGCGGTGTCGCGGAGCAGGTCCAGGTTCTCCAGCGAGAGCTGCTTGCCCGGCGAGAGGCTCAGCACCATCGGCCGGCCGGTCGCGTCGATCGCGCGGGAGAGCGCGGCGATCTCGTCGGCCTGGATCGGCGGGTAGAGCACGTCGTCGAGCTTGACGAAGTCGACGCCCCAGGACGCCAGCTGCGCCATCACCGAGTCGTAGTACTGCTGCGCGCCCGGCACGGTCATGTCGACGCCGTAGTCGTCGGGGTTCCACGGGCAGACGTTCCCGCGGTCGGCGATGTCGGCGCAGGTCGCGTCGGAGCCGAGCACCGGCAGCCCGAGCTCGGCGGCACGGCGGGGCACGCCGCGCATCAGGTGCACGCCGAAGCGCAGCCCGAGGGCGTGCACGCGCGCGGCCAGCGCGGTGAAGCCTCCGGTCGCCGCGGAGGGGAAGCGCCCCACCGCGGGCTGCGGCCGGCCCCAGTCGTCCAGGACCGGCTCCGACACCTCCTGGTAGTCGCTCGTGCCGGGGTCCGGCTCGTACCACTGGATGTCGACGACGACCGTGTCCCAGCCGTGCGGCAGCAGGTGCTCGGCGAGGTACTCGGCGTTGGCCAGCACCTCGTCCTCGGTCACGGAGGAGCCGAAGCAGTCCCAGCTGTTCCAGCCCATCGGCGGGCGGCGGGCGGCCTCGGTGCGTGTCGCGATCATGCCTCCGACCCTGCCACGAGCGAGCCCGCCGCGTCGTCGGCCAGCTCCAGCGACACCGTCGCGAAGGAGTGCGGCGGCAGCGTCACCCGCAGCCCGGTCGCCGTGACCTCCAGCCCCTCGAGCGCGACCGGGCTGACCGCGTCGGCGTCGCCCGGCCGGTTGTGCGCCTGGGGCGAGTCGGCGGTGAGGAGCCGCCCCGTCGCTCCGGTCACGGCACCGCCGCGGAAGGACAGCTCGATCTCCAGCGGCTCGTCGAGGTCGACGTTGGTCATCGAGACCAGCACGCGCCCGTCCTTCACCGAGGCGGACGCGGAGGCGAGCGCGATCTCGCGCCCGTCGACCGCGTGGGTCGGCCCGGCGACCGTGGTCGGCAGTACCGTCGCGTCCTGGTGCCCCTTGTTCATCTCGAACACGTGGTACGTGGGCGTGCGCACCATCTCGCCGCCGTCGGGGTCGGTGAGCAGCATCGCCTGCAGCACGTTGACGGTCTGCGCGATGTTCGCCATCGAGAGCCGGTCGGCGAAGGCGTGGAAGACGTCGAAGTGCAGCCCGGCGACCATCGCGTCGCGGATGGTGTTCTGCTGGAAGAGGAAGCCCGGGTGCGTGCCCGGCTCGACGTCCCACCAGGTGCCCCACTCGTCGAGCACCATCCCGTACTTCTTCTCGGGGTCGTGCACGTCCATCACGGCGGCGTGCGAGCGCAGCAGCTCCTCGATGCCCTGCGCGGCGACGATCGTGCTCCAGTAGGTGTCCGCGTCGAAGTCGGTGGCGCTGCCCTTCGCGTGCCAGCTGCCGCCGATCGTGTAGTAGTGCACCGAGACCGACTCCCAGGGCACGGAGGAGAAGGGGTGCCCCTCGATCTCGGGGATCACCTCCATCAGCGTCTGCGTCCAGTGCGTGTCCGCGCCGTCGGCGCCGGCCGCGATGCGGTGCAGCGGGACGTCGTTGCCGCTCTGCACGAAGGTGCCGAACTGGCGGGCGAGATCGGCGTAGGCGCCGGCGCGCATGTTGCCGCCGCAGCCCCAGGTCTCGTTGCCGAGGCCCCAGTAGCGGACGGTCCACGGCTCCTCGCGGCCGTGCGAGCGGCGCAGGTCCGCCATCGGCGACTTCCCGGAGCCGGTGAGGTACTCGACCCAGTCGGCCATCTCCTGCACGGTGCCGGAGCCGATGTTGCCGGAGATGTAGGCGTCGGCGCCGAGCAGCTCGCAGAGCGCCATGAACTCGTGGGTGCCGAAGGAGTTGTCCTCGGCGACCCCGCCCCACTGGGTGTTGATCAGGCCGGGGCGCTCCTCGCGCGGGCCGATGCCGTTGGTCCAGTGGTAGCGGTCGGCGAAGCAGCCGCCCGGCCAGCGGAGGTTGGGGATGTCGAGGGCGCGCAGGGCCTCGACGACGTCCAGGCGGATCCCGCCGGCGTTCGGGACGGGCGAGTCCTCGCCGACCCAGAAGCCGTCGTAGATGCAGCGGCCGAGGTGCTCGGCGAAGTGGCCGTAGACGTGCTTGCTGATGGTGGCGCCGGGCCGGTCGAGGTCGACGGTGACGGTGGTGTTCACGGGGTGCTCCAGGGTGGTGGCGGGCGAGTCGGCAGTGGTCGGGGCGGCGGCGCTCACGCGTCGACGCGGACGAGCCGCAGGACGATCGCGCGGTCGGCGTGGAAGGTCGGCAGGTCCAGGCCCGCCTCGCCCAGCAGGCTCCCCGAGTAGGCGGGGGCCGGGGCGTCGGAGTCGAGCGGCACGGTCGCCTCCAGCCAGCGCGGGCTCTGCCAGGGCGGGCCGAGCGAGCCGGGGCGCGCGGCCTCGACGCGGTACCGGGCCCGCGGGTCCAGGCCCGGGAGGCGGACGCGGCGGCGCGAGTCCGCCGTCAGCGCCGGCGTGACCAGCGTGTAGAGCGCCTCGGAGCCGTCGGTCGCGACGACGCCGCGCAGCGACGGCGCATCGGGGTCGGAGTCGCCGCTCCCGACGACCCGTCCGGACGCGATGAGCCCGCGGTGCTCGCGGTACGCCGCGATCCAGCCGGCCAGCACGGGCTCCTCCTGCGCGTCCAGCTCGCGGAGGTCCCACTCGATGCCGAAGTGGCCGAGGAAGGCGATGGCGCAGCGGGTGTGCAGGTCGCTGGTGCGGCCGGTGACGGAGTTGACCGGCGAGGCGACGTGCGAGCCGAGCATCTCCGGCGGCACGAGCAGCCCGGTCCAGCGCAGCATCCGCGAGCGGTCCAGCGGGTCCTGGTTGTCGGAGGTGTGCACGCGGTCGGTGCGCTCGAGGATCCCGAGGTCGACGCGGCCGCCGCCGGAGGCGCAGCTCTCGATCTCGAGCTCGGGGTGCCGCTCGCGCAGCTCGTCGATCAGCCGGTAGAGCGCGAGCGTCTGCTCGTGCACAGCGGCGGTGCCGGTGGCGGGGTGGCCGGCGTCGATCAGATCGCGGTTGTGGTCCCACTTCAGGTACGCGACGCCGAGGTCGGCGACCAGCCCGTCGAGCACGCCGAGGAGGTGCGCGAACGCGTCCGGGTTCGTCAGGTCGAGCACCTGCTGGAAGCGGAAGCGCGGCGGCAGCTCCTCGCGAGCGCGCAGGATCCAGTCGGGGTGCGCGCGGGCGAGGTCGGAGTCCTCGTTGATCATCTCGGGCTCGACCCAGAGGCCGAACTCCATGCCCCGGCTGCGGACGTGCTCGGCCAGCGGGAGGAGGCCGTCCGGCCAGGAGACGGGGTCGGGCGTCCAGTCGCCGAGGCCCGCGCGGTCGTCGCTGCGGCCGAGGAACCAGCCGTCGTCGAGCACGTAGCGCTCGACCCCCAGGGCGGCGGCGCGGTCGGCCAGCTCAGCGAGGGTCGCGAAGTCCTGCTCGAAGTACACCGCCTCCCAGACGTTGAGGGTGACCGGGCGCGGGCGTCGGGAGGAGCGTGAGACTCCGCGGAGGTAGGCGTGGAAGCGGGCGGCGGCGGCGTCGAGGCCGACACCGAAGCTGCCGGAGATCCAGGGGGAGGAGTAGCTCTCGCCGCTCGCGAGGCGGACCTCGCCGGGGAGGAGCAGCTCGCCGCCGCGGAAGGCGAGCCAGCCGTCGCCGCGCTCGACGGCGTGCTCGTGGTTGCCGCCGATGCCGACGTGGCAGAGCCAGACCTTGCCGTCGGCCGCGTCGAAGCCGGGGGTGCCGATCGCGACGACCGTCGTCGCGTCCAGGCCCGTGCGGCCGCGCCGCGAGGAGCGCGAGTGGCTGCCGGTGACGACGGGGTGGCGCTGCGGGATCTTCTCGGTGCCCCAGCGGCCGGAGAAGTCCAGGATCTCGCGGGCCTCGGTCGGGATCCGCAGGGCGGGGTCGACGCCGATCACCTCGAGGTGCCCGGTGCCGTCGTTGCGGACGGAGACGCGGGTCCGGAGCAGTCCCGCGGGCGAGAGAACGATCTCCACGACGACGCCGATTCCGGTTTGCGCGTCTTGCGCCTCGACCGTCACGGCGGCGCTCCCGGGCTGCACGACGGCGCCCTCCGCGAGGGCCTCGCCGTCCACCGAGACGGCGTCCACGGTGAGCCGCGGCGACCAGCCGGCGCCCTCGCGGTGCACCCGGAGACCGGGCAGACCGGCCCAGCCGAAGGTGTGCTCGGGGAGGATCCCGGGCTCGTAGGGCACGTCCGAACCGCCGTCCATCCCCGTTCTCACGGGGGTGGTTGCGAAACCGGCGAGGTCGTCGTCGCTCGCGTCGATCCGCGGACCCCAGTGCAGCAGGACGGGCAGGTCGCCTCCCGACTGAGTGAGGAGGGCGGACACGTCATCGGCGACGAGATGGATCACTCTCGGGGATTGCATGATGACATTCCTACCGTCGATCCTGGTCTGAGTACAGTGAGAGATCGATCTCGACCACCGGCGATCCCGTCGTCGTCCCGCTCACTGCAGATCCACCCCGCTTCGATCCGCCCACCCCGATCACTCACCGCCGAGGAGCATCCATGCCGCTGACCCGCCCGGCCCCGCACGAGTCCCGCCTGGAGCGCGGAGTGCTCGACGCGCGGCGGCGGCTCAACCGCGACTACCTGCTCTCGCTGAGCGACGAGGGGCTGCTGCAGAACTTCCGCATCGAGGCCGGGATCGGCGACCAGGGCTGGCACCTGCACCCCTCGCAGGACTCGCGCGAGGCCCGCGGACTCGACCGGCACTGGGGCTGGGAGACGCCCGGCTCGCAGCTGCGCGGCCACTTCCTCGGCCACTGGCTCTCGGCCGCGGCGCGCGAGGTCGCCGTCACCGGCGATCCGCTGCTCCGCGCCCGGATCGGCTCGGTGCTCGACGGTCTCGAGCGCTGCCAGGAGGAGAACGGCGGCGGCTGGATCTGGGCGATTCCGCGCGGCTACCTCGACCGCCTCGCGAGCGGCCGCCCGATCTGGGCGCCGCAGTACGCGATGCACAAGCTGCTGATGGGCCTCGTCGACCTGCACCTCGACCTCGGCGACGAGCGGGCGCTGCGGATGGCCCGGGCCGCCACGACCCCGCTGCTGGAGTGGGTCCGCGCCTTCGACGACGACGCGTTCCAGGAGATCCTCGAGGTCGAGACCGGCGGCATGCTCGAGGTCTGGGCCGACCTCCTCGCGATCACCGGCGACCCCGTCTACGCCGAGCTGCTGGAGCGCTACGACCGCCGCTCGCTCTTCGAGGGCTTGCTCGCGGGCCGCGACGTGCTCACCAACAAGCACGCCAACACCACGATCCCCGAGGTGCTCGGGGCCGCCCGCGCCTACGAGGTCACCGGCGACGAGCGCTGGCGGCGGATCGTCGAGGCCTACTGGGAGCAGGCGGTCGTCCGCCGCGGCACCTTCTGCACCGGCGGCCAGACCTCCGGCGAGATCTGGACGCCGCCGTTCGAGTTCGCCGCCCGCCGCGGCGAGAAGACGCAGGAGCACTGCACGGTCTACAACATGATCCGGCTGGCCGACGTGCTGCTGCGCTGGACCGGCGAGCTCGCCTACGCCGACTACATCGAGCGGAACCTCTGGAACGGCCTGCTCGCCCAGCAGAACCCGAGGACCGGGATGGTCGCCTACTTCCTCCCGCTGGAGGGCGGCGCCCGGAAGGACTGGGGCAGCCCGACCGAGGACTTCTGGTGCTGCCACGGCACGCTGGTGCAGGCGCACACCCGGCACTCCGGGCTGGTCTTCTACCGCGGCGGCGACGCCGAGCTGACGATCGCGCAGCACGTCGACGCGAGCGTCCGCGTGGCGACCGCCGCGGGCGAGGCGGTGGTCCGGGTCGAGGTGCTCGACAACGCCGGCTACGTGGGCCCCGACGCGAACGCGGGGGACGCGGGCGACGCGCACCGGCCCTCCGCCTCGCGGATCCGGGTGTCGGTGGAGTCGGCGGAGGGGGTCGCGCTGCAGGTGCGGATCCGGGTGCCGGAGTGGACCATCGGCGAGCCGGGCGTCGCGGGCGACACCGCGCGGGTCGAGCGCCTCGACGGCGCGCTCCTGCTGACGCACCCCGGCGGCCGCACCGGCGTCGACCTCGCCTTCGGCACCGAGATCCGCGCCGTGCCGATCCCGGACGAGCCCGGCACCGTCGCGTTCGTCGAGGGGCCGGTCGTGCTGGCCGGCCTCGTCGACCGCGAGGTGAGCCTCCGCGGCCGCCTCGAGGACGCCCCCGCGCTGCTCGCCCCCGACGACGAGCGGCAGTGGACCCAGTGGCTCCGCGGCTACCGCACCCTCGGTCAGCCCGCCGCGATCCGCTTCCGGCCTCTGCACGAGGTCGTCGACGAACCCTTCTCGCTCTACTTCCCGGTCTCGGCCGGGAGCTGATGGACAGGACCCCCTCCGTGACCTGCGCTCCGCGCTCATGACCGCCTCCGCCACCACCGCCTCCGCCACCCGGGCGATGCCCCGCGTCCGGCTGCTGCTGCCGATCTTCGCGATGCTGGTCGGCTTCGGGCCGCTCACCATCGACCTGGTGCTGCCCTTCCTGCCGACGCTGCAGGACGATCTCGGCGTCTCGGTCGCGACCGCCCAGCTGGTGGTCACCGGCGCGACCTTCGGCTTCGCCGCCGGCCAGCTGATCTCGGGTCCGCTCAGCGACGCGGTCGGCCGCAAGTGGCCGCTCGGCGTCTCGGCGGCGCTGCACATCGCGGCGAGCCTCGTCGCAGCGCTGACCTCGGACACCGCGGTGCTGCTCTCGGCCCGCTTCGTCCAGGGCGCCGCCTGCACCGCGGCCGGAGTCGTCGTCACCGCGATCGTCCGCGACCTCTACAGCGGCAAGCGGCTCGTGACGATGCTCGCGAACCTCGCCGTCATCGTCTCGGTCTTCCCGATCCTGGTGCCCTCGGTCGGCGCGCAGCTGACCAAGGTGATCGACTGGCGCGGCTCCTTCCTCGCGGTCGCCGCCTGGGGAGCGCTCGCCACCGTGATCGCGCTGCTGGTGCTGCCCGAGACGCTGCCCCGCGAGCGGCGGCACCAGGGCGGACTCGGCCCGTCGCTGCGGAACTCGTTCGGGATGCTCCGGCGGCCGCGGGTGCTGGCGCTCGCCGCCGCCTCCGCCGCGGGCTGGTCGGTCGGCTTCGCCTACCTGGCCACCGCGCCGTTCCTCTACACCAACGTCTACGCGGTGGGGCCGGACCTCTACGGGCTGCTGTTCCTGGTCACCTCGCTCGTGACGATCGCGGTCGGGCAGACGACCGGCCGGGTGATCGTGCCGCGGTTCGGGCCCCGGTTTGCGATGTTCGCGTCGGCGATCGTCACGGGCCTCGGCGCCGTCGTGGTCGCGGTGCTCGCCCTCACCGGCACGCAGCCGCTGCTCGTCGTCGTCGGCGCGCTGACCTTCGCGCTCGCCGGGCGCTCGCTCGGCTTCGCGCCGGTGCAGTACCTCTCGCTCCAGGGCCCGTCGAGTGAGGCGGGCAGCGTCACGGCGATCCTCGGCACGGTCAGCTTCACGGCGGCCGGACTGGTGATGCCGGTGATGGGCGCGTGGGCCGAGATCTCGCTGATCCCGTTCGCGATCCTGCTGCTCGTCGCGGCGCTCGTCGAGGGCGGAGTGGCGCTGCTGTTCCGGCCTGGCTCGCGGCGCTTCGATCCGGGGGCGCGGCGGCTCGAGGACGAGCCGGGGCCGGCGGACGCGCCCGCGGCCGACCTCCGCACGCACGACGAGAAGCACTGACATGACCCTTCAGGAAGGATCCACCGTGGAACTCCGCTCCGGCGACTACACCCTGCGCGCCCGCGCGGGCGGCCTCGAGGTGCTCGCGGGCGAGCACGTCCTCTACGCCAACGACCGCCCGCTGCGCGTCACGGTCAAGACCGTCACCGCGATCAGCGAGTACTCCGGCGCGCCCTACGACGACGTCTCGATCGCCGGCGGAGCGCTCACCGCCACCGGCACGATCACCGTGCGCTCGGGCTCGTCCTTCGCCGTCACCGACGTCTGGCGCGTCGCGGGCGCGGGCTTCTCCGTGCACCGCGAGGTCGAGGTGCTCGCGGCCGGCGGCGACCTCGGCTTCTCGACGGCGATCTCGCTCGGGCTGACCGGGTCCGACGACCTCCGCGACTACGAGTGCTTCGCGCCCGGCGCCTGGTACCGCGACAACGCCTTCGGCCCGGCCGACGCGATGGGCCGCGACCCCGGCAGCGAGTACTTCTGGCGCACCGAGACCCACTACGCGCTGCCGCTGTTCGCCGCGCAGAGCCTCGCCACCGGTGAGACCGTGGCGCTCTCGCGCTGGGCGGCTGACGTGACGCTGCCGCGCCTGGACGTGGTGCGCTCGGAGAACTTCACCGACCCGGAGTGCACCGTCGGCTCGATCGGCCTGAGCCGCCCGCAGGGCACCACGCTGAACTACCTCTACTACGGCTTCGGCGTGCGGACGCCGCTCGACGAGAAGCCGGCCGGCCTGTCGATCGACTACGTCTACCCCGGCGCCGACGGCGAGCGCCCGGTCGACAACCCCTACTCCGGGCTCGACTACGACGCGGCACCGAAGTCCCTGCAGCGGGTCAACCACCCGGTCGAGGTCGGCTTCCGCCAGCGCTACGCCGTGGCCGTCGATCTCGGCCGCCACGACGACTTCGCGACGATGATGCGCGCCACCTGGCGCAGCGCCTACGCGCGCCTGCGCGACGACCTGTTCGAGGTCGACAACGAGCGGCACTTCCACCACGGCATGGCGATCCTGCAGCGCCTCACCCGCCGCTACGGCGACTCCTGGGGCCTGCCGTTCGCCTGCCAGCTGCCGGACCTCGACGTCTCGAGCGTCTCGTTCCAGTTCGGCTTCGTCGGGCAGCAGCCCGGCATCGGCTACCAGCTGCTGCGCTACGGCGACCGCGAGGGCGTGCCCGAGGCGTTCGAGCAGGGCGTCGGCATCGTCGACTTCTGGGCGCGGACCGCGCTGCCCGAGTCCGGCCCGCCGCGGATGTGCTTCAACCCCTCCCTCGGCGGCTTCGAGCCGTACCCGCACTACCTGCGGATGCTCGCCGACGGCGTCGAGGCGATCCTCGACGCCTACCTGCACCTGCGCGGCCTCGGCGACGAGCGGCCGCTCTGGCTCGAGTTCTGCCGGCGGACCGCCGACTGGCTGCTCGAGGTGCAGGACGCCGACGGCAGCTTCCACCGCGCCTACAACGCCGACGGCTCGGTGCGGATGGACTCGCGCTCGAACACCCCGAGCGTCATCCGCTTCCTGATCCAGCTGCACCTGGTGACGGGGGAGGCGCGCTACCGCGAGTCCGCCGTGCGGGCCGGGGAGTGGTCGTTCGCGAACATCCACCGGACGCTGGAGTACCGCGGCGGCACCTGCGACAACGCCGACATCCAGGACAAGGAGGCCGGCATCTACGGCCTGTTCGGCTTCCTCGCCCTCTACGACCTGACCGAGGAGCACCGCTGGCTGGAGGGCGCCGTCCGCGCCGCCGACTACACCGAGACCTGGACCTACGCGTGGTCCTTCCCGGTGGTCGCGCCTTGGGCGCATCCGTTCAACCGGTACTCGATCAGCGGCCAGAGCATCATCACCCTCGGCGGCGGGGCGGACGTGTACCTGGCGGCCTGCTCCTACAGCTACTACCGGCTGTCCCTGATCACCGGCGACGACCACTACCGCGACGTCGCGGAGTTCCTGCACCGCAACACCCGGCAGTCGACCGACGTCGACGGCAGCATCGGCTACGCGATGCCCGGCCTCGGCCACGAGAGCGGCGACTTCGCGAGCCAGACGCTGCGCAGCCACCACCACTGGCTGCCCTGGTGCACCTTCGTCGAGGTCGACCCGTCCTCCCGCCTGCGCGACACCTTCGGCGTCTACGAGATCGCCGACGCCCAGCGCCTCCCGCCGGCCGAGCTGGCGGCGCGCAACCGCATCTACGACCGCTACGGGCGGCCGGACGCCTGACGGCGGGCGGCGGCCGGCAGGCACGTCCGGCTCGCGGAATCACGTTCGGCTCGCTGGATCCGCCAGTTCTCACGTGCCGGGGCGTGTTCTGCGTGCCGGACGTCATCCCGGCTGAACTCCGGCTCGACCTTCGGCTCGCGGTTCCGCGTCCGGCTCGTTGGATCCGCCTGTTTCGGCGTGCCGAGGCGTGTTCCGCGTGCCGGAGGTTCCCCCGGTGGACCTTCGACTCGCGGTTCTGCGTCCGGCTCGCCGGATCCGCTAGTTCCTGCGTGCCCAAGCATGTTCCACGTGCCGGAGGTCACTCCGGCGGACCTCCGGGGGACCTCCGGCTCGCGGTTCCGCGTCCGGCTCGCCGGATCCGCCCGGTTCAGCGTGCCCAGGCGCGTTCCGCGAGCCGGAGGTCACCCAGCACCCTCAGTCGCGCCACTCCACGTCCACGCGTACCGGCTCCGTGCCGAGCGCCAGCCCGCCCGACACCTCGCGCCCGTCGACCCGCAGCACCGCGTCGCGGAGCGTCCGCAGCCGCGTCCCGCCCGCCGGCGCCAGCCACTCCGCACCCGGCACCCGGCGCACCGTCAGCGACGCGCGCCCCGGCGACCACTCCAGCCGGTCCACCACGATCCCGCCGCGCGCCCGGAGCCCCGTCACCGCACCGCGCGCCCACACCGAGGGCAGCGCCGGCAGCACCGTCAGCGACTCGTCGTCCGAGCCGAGCAGCATCGCCGCGACCAGTCCCGGCAGCCCGCCGCTCGCGTCGAGGTTGAAGATGCGCCCCGCGTCGTGCTGGGTCGTCAGCGTCGGCGACCAGTGCTCGACCGCGAGCCACTCCGCGCAGGTCAGCGCCGACTCCGCATCGCCCAGCGCCGCGGCCGCCGTGCCGACCTGCACCAGCCCGAACGCCATCTCCATCCGCCCCGGGGGAGCGGTCGGCGCCTCGGCTCGCCACGCGATCTTCGCGGCCACCGTCGCCGCCGCGGCCGCTCGCAGCCGCACGGCCGCCGGACCGTCCCCCTCGAAGGCCGCATCGCCCCCGTACCAGAGCGGGTACAGCTGCGAGGCGTGCCGGTGCGCGATCTCCTCCGGGAATCGCGGGTCGATCCACTCCGCCAGCGTGCCGTCCTCCGCCACGCGGTACTCCGGCAGCTCGGCGACCACGCGGGCCCAGCGCTCGTCGAGCGAGTCGTCGCCGCGGGCCCGTCCGAGCAGCGCGGTCGCCCGGGCGGCGTCCCGCAGCACTGCGACGTCGATCGTCGCGTCGACCGCCAGCGGCGAGCGCGCCCCGCCCGGCGTGTTCTCGGGGGAGTAGGAGGGCACGATCCGCCGGACCCCGTCGACCACGGTCGTGCCGGTCTCGGCGAAGCGGAGCACGCCCTCCGCCAGCTCCCACAGCCGGTCGTCGACGATGCCGCGGTCACCCGTCGCGGCGACGGCGTCGGCGGCGAGGCGCAGCACCCAGCCGCCGCAGCCGGTCCAGAACAGGTGCGGGTAGCTGGCCGCGAAGTGGTCCGCGCGGCCGTGCGTCGACATCCGCGACGGCAGCAGCATCCCCTCCGCTCCGTAGACGAGGCGCGCGTTCTCGCGGTAGTCGTCGAGGTGCGGCAGCACCAGCTCCAGGATCGACAGCGCCAGCTCGGGCGTGCCGGTCGGGATCATCCCCGCCATCGCTCCGTTCTGCACGTTGCCGTTGAGCGTGTAGTCGGCGGACCAGGCCGGCCGCCAGGTGCCCTGCCAGACGCCCTGCAGCGTCGGCGGCAGCTCGCCGGTCGAGGCGACGATGTTCGCCCGGCCGCTGAGGTACGCGAGCTCGACGACGCGGCGGCGCGCACCCTCGTCGCCGGCGCGCGCCTCGTCCCAGAGGTCCTCGGTGAGCACGGCGGAGGAGGCGCCGGCCAGGTCGAGCGCGGAGGCGCCGACGAGGCGGCCGTGGCCGTCGCGCTGCGCCGCGCGCAGGTCGGTCCACGACAGGTCGTCCGCGATCGGCTCCTCGTCCGAGAGCGAGAGGTCGAGGCGGAGGAGCCGGGGAGCGCCGCCCGCGACGGGCGCGACGGAGCGGGTGATGCCTCCGTCGACCTCCCACGGCGCCCCGGTGGCGGCGGTCACGACCGCGCGGATGCGCTCGCCCCCGGTCTCCGCGCTGCCGGTGCCGGCCAGAGCGACGAGCCGCCCGACCGCCCCGCCCTCGACGCTCGCCTCGACGACCGCCGACGCGTCCGGAACCCCGGTGTCGAACGAGGTCGCGTCGCCCGCGCCCAGCCCGAGCTCGACGACGCTCTCGCCGTAGCGGTCGGACTCCACGCACAGCCGGACGCTCTCGCCGCCGTGCGGGGCGAGCAGCCGCACCGCGTGCCGCCCGCCGTCGAGGTCGGTCCACTCGACCGCGACCTCGCCCAGCCGCGGGTCGATCAGGCGGCGGCTCGAGGCGACGCCTCCGGCCGTGAGGATCGAGACGGTCGCGCAGATCCCGAGCGGATCGGTCCAGATCAGGCCGCCGTCGTAGCCGCTGGAGCGCGCGCCGCGGAGCAGCGCCTCGCTCGCCGCCTCGGCGTCGCCGGCCAGCAGGGCACTGCGCAGCTCGTCCCGCACTCCGGCGAGATCGGGCGCGGCGGGCCGCGCGTTGACGGGCAGGAAGTACCGCTCGTGCGCCAGGGACACGGTGAGCGCGTCGGCCGGCCCGTGGACGACGGCGCCGACGCGGCCGCTGCCGGCGATCAGCCCCTCCTCCCAGGTGGGAGCGGCGGTGGCGGTGACGAGGAGGTCGGTGCGCGACGATGCGCTGTCGATCGAGGAGATGATCGGTTCCTTTCGGGCTCGAGGGAGCGCCTGATATGTTGCCTGGAACTTCAAATTACCTCTCCCGGTGCGACGGCGCACGGGAGTCGAGAGTAAGGACTCCGCGATGACGCGACCGATCACCCTCTTCACCGGCCAGTGGGCAGACCTCCCGTTCGAGGAGGTGGCCCGTCTCGCCGGCGAGTGGGGCTACGACGGCCTCGAGATCGCCTGCTGGGGCGACCACATCGACGTCGCCCGCTGGGACGACGCGGCGTACGTGCAGAGCCGGAAGGACATCCTCGAGAAGAACGGCCTCCAGGTCTTCGCGATCTCGAACCACCTCACCGGCCAGGCCGTCTGCGACGACCCGATCGACGCGCGCCACCGCGACATCCTCAGCGACCGCGTCTGGGGCGACGGCGACCCCGAGGGCGTCCGCCAGCGGGCCGCGCAGGACCTCAAGGACACCGCCCGCTTCGCCGCCGCGCTCGGCGTGAAGCAGGTCAACGGCTTCTCCGGCTCGTCGATCTGGAAGGGCGTGGCGATGTTCCCGCCCGCGTCCGACGAGTGGATCGCCGCCGGCTACCAGGACTTCGCCGACCGCTTCAACCCGATCCTCGACGTCTTCGAGGAGGTCGGCGTCCGCTACGGCCTCGAAGTGCACCCGAGCGAGATCGCCTACGACTACTGGACCGCGAAGCGCACCCTCGAGGCGATCGGCCACCGGACGTCCTTCGGCTTCAACTTCGACCCGTCGCACTTCGTCTGGCAGCAGCTCGACAGCGTCGCGTTCATCCTCGACTTCGCGGAGCACATCTTCCACGTGCACGTGAAGGAGTCGATCGCCAACCTCGACGGCCGCAACGGCGTCCTCGGCTCGCACCTGCCCTGGGCCAACCCGCGCCGCGGCTGGACCTTCGTCTCGACCGGCCACGGCGCCGTCCCGTGGGAGCCCGTCTTCCGCGCCCTCAACGCGATCGGCTACACCGGCCCGACCAGCGTCGAGTGGGAGGACGCCGGCATGGATCGCCTCGACGGCGCCCCCGAGGCCCTCGCCTTCGTCCGCAAGCTCAATGCGATCACGCCCCCGGCCGACGCCTTCGACGCGGCCTTCTCCACCTCCCGCTGAGCGGCGCGGCGCCGCCGACTGACCGGCCGGCGCCGTCATCGAGCGGCTGGCGCCGCGCTCCCCTTCCCCTGCTGATCGAGTAGCCCGCTGAGCGGGCCACTCCATGCTGATCGAGTAGCCCGCGAAGCGGGCGTATCGAGATCCACCGTCACCGAGACCTCGGTCTGCAGCCCCGCCGAGCTGACCACGTCGGGTCTCGATACGCCGCTCCGCGGCTACTCGACCAGCAAAGGGGTCCGCACAACATCAGCTGAGAGCAGGGCCCCTCGCCTGACAGAGGAGGCCACCCCTTCTCAGCTGATGTTGCGCAGCGCCGCAGGCCCTTCATGCTGATCGAGTAGCCCGCGCAGCGGGCGTCTCGAGATCCACCGCGCGGCGCCCCGCCGCGCCGTCAGCGCCGGTGCCGGCTCCGGAACTCGCTCGGCGTGACCCCCACCCGCGCGCGGAAGACGCGGGTGAAGTAGCCCGGGTCCTCGTAGCCCACGGCGCGAGCGACGGCCGACACCGGTAGGTCGCCCTCCGAGAGCAGGGCCTTCGCCTCGTCGACGCGGATCCGCAGGAACAGCTCGATCGGCGAGGCGCCGGTCCGCTCCTCCGTCCGGGCCCGCAGGGCGCGCAGCGACAGCCCGAGCTCCCTCGCCGCATCCTCGACGCCCGCGCCGGAGAGAGCGATCCGCTCGATCCGGCGGTCGAAGCGGCTCCGGTCCCGCGACTCCGACAGCCGCAGCAGGAGCAGCAGGGCCCGCGCGCTGCTCTGTGCGACGGAGGCGGCACCGGTGTCCTCGAGCGCGTCGAGGACCGCGGCGAACAGGTGCGAGGCGTCGCCCCCGCGCACGTGCAGCACTCCGGCGCCGCGCGGCAGCAGCCCCTCGGCCACGAGGTGCTCGAGCGCGGTGCCGGCGAGCAGCACCCAGTGCTCGGTCCAGCCGCTCGCCGCGGACCGGTAGGAGTGCTCGACCCCCGCCGGCACCCACAGCGCATCGCCCGCCTCGACGGCGCTGGTCTCACCTCCCACCCGGAACTCGCCCCGGCCCTCCGCGATCAGGACCACCGCGCTCTCCGGCAGGACCCGCTGCCGCACGGGGGAGGAGACCCCCGCGCGCCGCCCGGCCCCGAAGACGTACAGACCGAGCCCCGTCGACGTGTCGGGGGTCCGGTAGCGAGCGCTCGGCGCGGGGTGCAAAAGTCCTCCTCCTGGTGGCGTCGGTCCCTGGTGACGGGGATCGGCGGGCGTCACGATGGTGACAGAAGTGCGGACGGTCCGCACGATCCGATCGCAGGGAGGCCGTCGATGCCGACGTCCAACGGCTACGCACTGAGCACGGCGCCGGAGCGCTGGGGTCCGCTCGACGAGGTCCCGGAGGAGGAGCTCGCCGACGGCGACGCGCTCTGGCGGCGCCTCCGCCGCGACGGCTACCTGCTCGTCCGCGGGCTGCTCGACCGCGAGACCGTGCTCGACTTCCGCCGCTGGTACTGCAGGGCCCTCGCTCCGACCGGCCTCTTCGCGGACGAGGACGCCTGGGACTCCGGTCGCGACGACGGCGCGGATCTGGACCTCGCCCGCTTCCGCGACATCCTCTTCTCCTTTCTCGTCCCGAGCCGGGAGTACGCCGCGTTCTGCCGCCAGCCCGCGATCCTCGCAATGATGCGCACGCTGCTGGCCGACGAGATCCACCTGCACCGGAGGAAGATCCTCCGGCAGGTCCGCCCCGGCCAGAAGGGCATCGGCACGGCGACCCAGGCGCACTACGACCTCGTCTACCTCCGCGAGGGCACCCGCAACCTGCTGTCGCTCTGGATCCCGATCGGAGACACGCCGATCGAGAACGGGCCGCTCGTCTACCTGGAGGGCTCGCACCTCCGCGTCGAGGAGCTCGAGCGCACCGGCCTCCTCGGCCGCCCCCGCTCGCTGACGGCCGACCTCCCGGCTCTCGCCGACGAGCACGACGCCCGCTGGCTCGCCGCCGACATGCGGGCCGGCGACGTCCTGATCCACTCGCCCTTCATCGTCCACGCCTCGCTCGACAATGTCGCGTCCGACCGCCGCCTCCGCCTCTCCACCGACATCCGCTACCAGCGCGCCGGCGACCCCATCGACTGGCGCTGGCAGAACGACTGGTTCGACGGCGACGGCCTCTGACCGGGCGCCTGCAGTCCCGCCGTGGCGGCGACGCGGGGTCTCGATACGCCGCTCCGCGTCTACTCGACCAGCAAGGGTCCGCACAACATCAGCTGAGAGCGGGGGGCGTCGCCTGACAGCGGAGGCCACCCCTTCTCAGCTGATGTTGTGCAGCGCCGCAGGCTCCCTGCGGACGGAGCAGCCCGCGCAGCGGGTCCTTCATGCTGATCGAGTAGTCGGCGCAGCCGGCGTATCGAGATCCACCGTCATCACGACACGAGGCCGGCAGACCCGCCCTCTCGACGACGTCGGGTCTCGATACGCCCCTGCAGGGCTACTCGACCAGCATGCGAGGGGGACCTCCGCCGACCAGGCGACCCCCCCCGCAGACACACGAACGGCCGGCCCCCCGCGGGGAGCCGGCCGTCGGTCGTGCAGTGTCCCTACAGCCCCTGCGCCAGGCGGTAGTACGCCGCGTTCGAGCGGATGTCGGCCTCGAAGCCGCGGAGGGTGGTCGACTCGTCGATGACGAGGAGCTCGACGCCGGCGATGCGGGCGAAGTCCTCCCACGCCTCCAGGCCGATCTGCGTCGTCATGACGGTGTGGTGCGCGGCGCCGGCCGTGATCCAGGCCGCGGCGCTGGTGCCGAAGTCGGGGGCGGGCTGCCAGACGGCGCGGCCGACCGGCAGGTGCGGCAGCGTCTGCGGCGGCTCGACGGTCGTCACCTTGTTCGCGACCAGGCGGAAGCGCTCGCGCACGTCGCTCAGCGCGACGACGACCGCGTCGCCGGCGTCGGCGGTGAAGACCAGGCGCACCGGGTCCTCACGGCCGCCGATTCCCAGCGGGTGGATCTCGAGCGACGCGCGCTTCGACGACAGCGACGGCGACACCTCGAGCATGTGCGCGCCGAGGATGAGCTCCTCGCCTGGTGTCATGTCGTAGGTGTAGTCCTCCATCAGGCTGGTGCCGCCGGGCAGGCCGGCGCCCATCACCGCGGCGATGCGGATGAGGACGGCGGTCTTCCAGTCGCCCTCGCCGCCGAAGCCGTAGCCGTCGGCCATCAGGCGCTGCACGGCGAGGCCCGGGAGCTGACGCAGCCCGCCGAGGTCCTCGAAGCTGTCGGTGAACGCCTCGAAGCCGCCCTCCTCCAGGAACGAGCGCAGGCCGATCTCGACCGCCGCGCCGTAGCGGAGCGACTCGTGGCGCTCGCCGCCGGGGAGCAGCTCGGGCAGCACGTCGTAGCTCTCGACGTACTCCGCGACCAGCGCGTCGATGTCGGCGTCCGTCGCGGCGTCCACGCGCTCGACGAGCTCGTTCACGCCCCAGGTGTTGACGCTGACGCCGAGGCGGATCTCGGCCTCGGTCTTGTCGCCCTCGGTGACGGCGACGTTGCGCATGTTGTCGCCGAAGCGGGCGACCTTCATGCTCTGCGAGGCCGACCAGCCGGCCGCGGCGCGCGACCAGATGCCGATCGACTCGGTGACCCGGGAGTCGCTCGCGTGGCCGACGACCGTCTTCCGCGGCACGCTCATCCGGCTGAGGATGTAGCCGTGCTCGCGGTCGCCGTGGGCGGCCTGGTTGAGGTTCATGAAGTCGAAGTCGATGTCCTGCCACGGCAGGGCGACGTTCGCCTGGGTGTGGAAGTGCAGCAGCGGCTTGGCGAGCGCGTCGAAGCCGTGGATCCACATCTTCGAGGGGCTGAAGGTGTGCATCCAGGTGATGACGCCCACGACGGAGTCGTCGGAGTTCGCCTCGATCATCGTGCGGCGGATCGCGTCGGAGCTCTTCAGCACCGGCTTCCACTCGACGGTGACGGGGATGTCGCTGGACTCGTTCAGCTGCGCGACGACGGCCTGCGACTGCTCGGCGACCTGGCGGAGGGTGTCCTCGCCGTAGAGGTCCTGGCTGCCGGTGAGGAACCAGACGGTGCGGGTCGCGAGGTCGGGGATGATGCTCCCGGATCGAGGGGTGCTGGGCAGGGTCATGCGAGTGCTCCGGTGGGGTTCTGTCCGTAGACGTTCTGGTAGCGGTCGAACAGGGCGTCGATCGACTCCTGCGGGATGGGGACGAGCTCGCCGCCCTGGCGCGCGATGTGCACGGTGCGGGCGACGTCCTCCGTCATCACCGCGGCCTTGACGGCGTCCTTCGCGTCCTTGCCGATGGTGAAGACGCCGTGGTTCTGCATCAGGACGGCGCGCGAGCGGTGCCCGGTGAGCGTCGAGACGACGCCGCGGCCGATCGAGTCGTCGCCGATGATCGCGAACGGGCCGAGCGGGATCTCGCCGCCGAATTCGTCCGCCATCGCCGTGATGACACACGGGATCGCCTCGGCGCGGGCCGCCCAGGCGGTGGCGTAGGTGGAGTGCGTGTGCACCTGGCCGCCGACCTCGGGCATCTCGCGGTAGACGTAGGCGTGCGCCGCGGTGTCGCTGGACGGGCTGCGCTCGGACCCGAG
Organism: Rathayibacter sp. PhB152; assembly: GCF_003751395.1. Taxonomy (NCBI): domain Bacteria; kingdom Bacillati; phylum Actinomycetota; class Actinomycetes; order Micrococcales; family Microbacteriaceae; genus Rathayibacter; species Rathayibacter sp. PhB152. The sequence continues at coordinate 328,756 of NZ_RJUT01000003.1, forward strand.
GCTGCCCGGCACGACGGTGCCGTCGAGGTCGCAGAGGATCATGTTCTCGGGCGCGAGGTCGTCGTAGGAGACGCCGCTCGGCTTGATCACGAAGAGGTCGGCGCCGGGCACGCGGCCGGAGATGTTGCCGCCGGTCCAGATGACGAGGCCGTAGCGGACGAGCTCGGCGTGCAGGCGGGCGACGTCCTCGCGGACGCGGGCGATCGCCGCCTCGACCTCGGGGCCGAACCCGGTGGGCGCAGCGGTGGTGCTGTCGGTCATGCGGTGTCTCCTTGCGTGGTGAGGGTGTCGACGGCCGTCTGCTCGACGGCGAGGCCGGCGCGGTAGCGCTCGAGGTAGGCGGTGAAGCCGGCGACGTCGGCGCTGTCGGGCGCCACCGTCTCGAAGCCGGCGTCGCCGAAGACCTGCTCGGTCAGGTAGGAGTCGAGGGTCGTCCCCTCCTGCAGGCGGAAGGCGGCGAGCACCGCCATGCCCCAGGGCCCGCCCTCGGAGGCGGTCGCGGCGACCGAGACGGGGGCGTCGAGCGCACCGGCGAGGAAGCGCTGGGCGACTCCGGCCGTGCGGAACATGCCGCCGTGCGCGAACATCTCGTCGATCACGACGCCCTCGCCGGCCAGCACGCGCATGCCGAGCGCGAGCGTGCCGAACACGCCGTAGAGCTGCGCGCGCATGAAGTTGGCCAGCGTGAGGCGGGAGTCGGGGGTGCGCACCACGAGCGGGCGGCCCTCGACGAGTCCGGCGATCGGCTCGCCCGCGAGGTGGTTGTAGGCGAGGAGCCCGCCCGCGTCGGCCTCGCCGGCGAGCGCCTCCGCGAAGAGGGTGCCGTAGACGGCGTCGCTGTCGGAGGGGCCGCCCGAGGCCGCGGCGAACCGCGAGAACAGGCCGACCCAGGTGGCGAGCTCGCTCGCGCCGTTGTTGCAGTGCACCATCGCGACGAGGTCGCCGGCCGGAGTGGCGACCAGGTCGAGTTCGTGGTGCACGCTCTCGAGCGGGCTCTCCAGGACGACCATCGCGAAGATGCTCGTGCCGGCGCTGACGTTGCCGGTGCGCGGGGCGACGGAGTTGGTGGCGACCATGCCGGTGCCGGCGTCGCCCTCGGGCGGGCAGAACGGGACGCCGGCCTGGAGCGCACCGGTCGGGTCGAGCAGCAGCGCGCCCTCGGCGGTGAGCTCGCCGGCCGCAGCTCCCGCGGGGAGGACGGCGGGCAGGAGCTCGCGCAGCGGCGGCAGGGCGCCGGCGACGCGGGCGTCGTAGCGCTCGAGGACGGTCTCGTCGTAGTCGCGGGTCGCCGGGTCGGTGGGGACCATGCCGGAGGCGTCGCCGACTCCGAGGACCTTCTCGCCGGTGAGGCGCCAGTGCACGTAGCCGGCGAGGGTGGTGAGGAAGTCGATCCTCTCGACGTGCGGCTCGGAGTCGAGGACCGCCTGGTGCAGGTGCGCGAGCGACCAGCGCAGCGGGATGTTCGCGCCGAACAGCTCGGTCAGCTCGGCCGACGCCGGGCCGGTGCTGGTGTTGCGCCAGGTGCGGAACGGGACGAGCAGCTCGTCGTCCGCGTCGAAGGCGAGGTAGCCGTGCATCATCGCGGAGACGCCGAGCGCGCCGACCGTGGTGAGGCGGGCGCCGTGGCGCTTCTCGGCGTCGGCGACGAGGTCGGCGTAGGCGGCCTGGAGCCCCTCGTGCACGGCGTCGAGCGAGTACGTCCAGCGGCGGTCGACGAGCTGGTTCTCCCACTCGTGGCTGCCGACCGCGAGGACCACGGAGGGATCGGCCGCGTCGACGAGGCAGGCCTTGATGCGGGTGGAGCCGAGCTCGATCCCGAGGGCGGTCGCGCCGCTCGTGATCGCCTCGGCGGGGGGCCGTCGCTGGTCCATTGCACTCCTCGCTGAGGGCCATGTGACCGTTCACAAAGCCACGGGCCAGCGTAGGCGAAGTGTCTTGCGGACGGCAAGCTGTGCCTCCTTCTGAGCCGCTCCCCGCGCGGCTCAGCGCGGTCGGCCGGGCGCGTGGTGCGTCACGAGGAGCGGGTCGCGTCGCGCTGTCTCGAATCGCTGGCACGCGATTCTCGATCGCGCGCTCTGCCCTGCGTCCTGCTCATGCTGATCGAGTAGCGCCCGCAGGGCGCGTATCGAGATCCACCGTCTTCATGCTGGTCGAGTAGCGCCCGCAGGGCGCGTATCGAGACCCGGCGTCGCCGGACCCCCGCCTCAGACCGCCCGCGTCGAGTCCCGCTCCACCAGCACCGGCGGCACCGGCCGGTCGACGGCGGCCGGCTCGCCGCGCAGCTCCGCCAGCACCACGCCGATCGTGCGGCGGCCGACCTCGGCGAAGTCCTGCCGGATCGTCGTCAGCGGCGGTCGGTAGTGCGCGGCCTCGGGCACGTCGTCGAAGCCGACGACACTCAGGTCCTCGGGCACGCGCACGCCGCGGTCCGCGCAGGCGTGCAGCAGCCCGAGCGCCATCTGGTCGTTCCCGGCGACGACCGCGGTGAGGTCGGCGACCTCGTCGAGCAGCCGCAGTCCCGCCCGATAGCCGGACTCCGCCGTCCAGTCGCCGCCGATGAGCGCGGCCGGCTCCAGCCCCGCCTCCGCCATCCGCGCGGTGAACCCGTCGAGTCGGGCGTGCGCCTCCACCCAGTGCTGCGGGCCGGCCAGGTGGGCGATCCGGGTGTGGCCGAGCGCGAGGAGGTGCTCGGCGGCGAGCCGCGCACCCGCAGCCTGGTCGACGAGGAGCCGCGGGTCGGCCCCGCGCCCCGCCGCGCCGAGGGTGACGAACGGCACGCGGATCGCGAGGCTCTCGATCGCCTCGAGCGCGCGCTCCTGCGGCGCGAGCACGACGATCGCCTCGACCGCCTCGCGCTGCAGGTGCTCGAGCGCGGCGGCCAGCGACTCCGCGTCGGGCGCCGCGTTGACCACGGGCACCCGGTAGCCGGCGTCGCGCGCGGCCTGCTCGATCGCGGCCATCGCCGTGGCGGTGCCGTAGAAGCTGTGGCTCTCGGCGGCGAGGATGCCGATCAGCCCGGAGCGGCCCGCCGCCAGCGCCCGAGCCGCGGCGCTGCGCCGGAAGCCGAGGTCGTCGATGGCCGCGAGCACTTTGTCGCGGGTGCGCGGCCGGACCTGAGGACTGTCGTTGAGCACGCGCGAGACCGTCTGGTACGAGACTCCGGCGCTGACCGCGACGTCGCGGATCGTCGGCTGTCTCGGCATGGGGTCACCGTAGCGGTCGGCGCGGGCGGCCGCGTCGGCCCACCCTGCTGGTCGAGCAGCCCCGCAGGGGCGTATCGAGCGGCGAAGCCGCTTCGCGTCTCGAGGGGAAGAGGACGCGGCGGCGGCCCACCATGCTGGTCGAGTAGCCCCGGAGGGGCGTATCGAGACCCGCCGTCACCAGCAGGGTAAGTCTGCAGACTCGCCCTTCTGACGCTTGTGGATCTCGATACGCCCGCTGCGCGGGCTACTCGATCAGCATGGACAGCCCCACACCGCCAGGGTGCTCGATCTGAAACGCAAGGATGCGGCGGCGTCCCGTCATGCTGGTCGAGCAGCCCCACAGGGGCCTCTGCATGCTGGTCGAGTAGCCCCGCAGGGGCGTATCGAGACCGGCCGCTCGGCAGAACATCAGCCGAGAGCGTCCCTCATCGCCCATCGGCGACGAGAACCACTCCTGACTGATGTTCTGCGCAGCCTCCGCCCCGTCGCCCGCGCCCAGCCCCGCTCGCTACGGTGAAGCTGAGGATTCACTCACGCAGTCAGGAGCCGGACGTGGAGAACCAGCAGATCGCGGCACTCGTCGCCCTCGTCGTCGCCATCGCGGTGGTCGGATCGGTCATCGCGACCGTCCTGCGGATGCGCGCAGGCGCACCGGGAGCGCGCCCGGCCTCACGGGACGGCGGCTCGACCGCCGCGACGGGCGACGGCAGCTCGAGCGGGTCGGACACCCGCGACGGCCGTGCCGACGACGGCGGCTCCCCCGACGGCGGCTCCCCGGCCGGCGATTCGTCGAACAGCGGAGGCTCCGACGGCGGCGGTGGCGGCGGCGGCTCGGACGGTGGAGGCGGCGGCGGCGGCGACTGAGCCACGGCACCGCCCACGGATTCTCGAGGCCCGCCCGACTTCCGGCTCGCGCAATCACCTCCGGCTCGCTGAATCCGCTGATCTCCGCGAGCCGAGGCCCGTTCCCCGTGCCGAAGGTGACGGGTCCGACCTCCGGCTCGCGCAATCAGCTCCGGCTCGCTGAATCCGCTGATCTCCGCGAGCCGAGGCCCGTTCCCCGTGCCGAAGGTGACGGGTCCCACTTCCGGCTCGCGCAATCAGCTCCGGCTCGCCGAATCTTCTGGTTTCCGCGTGCCGACGGTCATCCCACGTGCCGGAGACGACACCGGTCACGCCGGGGTCGCGAAACCGCCGCCGCCTCAGTGCTGGTGCAGGACCGCCCAGGCGAGCAGCGAGTCGAGCCGGCGGATGTCCGCTCCGCGCCCGAGCTTCACCTTGATGTGCCCGGCCCGCGTCCACAGCTCGACCTCGGAGTTGAGGTCGAACGTGCCCGCGTTCTCGCTCGACCACATGTTGATCGAGCTGTACGGCAGCGAGTAGATCTCCACCTTCTTGCCGGTCAGTCCCTGGGCGTCGCGGACGATCAGCCGCTTCGTGGTGAAGGTGGCGGAGTCGCGGAGCGTGCGGAACGAGGCGACCGCCTTCTCCCCCTCCACCAGGAGGGAGTCGACGTCGGCGGGGACCGGGATCTCCTGCGCGAGGGTCCAGGTGAGCAGCGGTGCAGTGTCCATCGCACCACCCTGGCCGAGGGGAGCCGCGCCCGCATCCGCCGCGCGCCGGAGCGCCCAGGCTCCGCTGATCCCCGCGGGAGATGCTGGGGCATGCCCCTCGCCGTCCCCGACGCCCTCGTCCCGCTCGCCCTGCGCCTGGCCCGCGCCAACCGCACGTTCGTCAGCGCGGACGGTGCTCGCCGCCGGATCCGCGAGAACGCCCTCCGGCCGGCCCGCTTCGGCCCGCCCCCGCGACTGCGCCCCGGAGTCCGCGTCGACGTCGAGCAGGTCGGCGGCTGGCCGGTCTACACGATCCGCCCGCAGCGGATCCGCGGCGGGGTCGTCTACGCGCACGGCGGTGGCTGGGTCAACGAGATCGCGCCGCAGCACTGGTGGCTGGCGGCGCGGATCGCGGACGAGGCCTCTGCGGCGGTCACCCTGCCGATCTACCCGCTCGTCCCGTTCGGCACGGCCCTCGAGGCGCGCGGCGGCGTCCGCGCGCTCGTGCACCGGAGCCTCGACCGGTACGGCGCGACGGCGCTCGCCGGGGACTCCGCGGGCGGCCAGATCGCGCTGTCGACGGCCCTCGCCCTCCGCGACGAGGGCGTCGTCCTGCCGTCGACCACGCTGATCTCGCCCGCGCTCGATCTCTCCTGGAGCAATCCGCGCATCCCGGAGGTGCAGCCGAGCGATCCGTGGCTCGGCACGCCGGGCGGCCGCGTGCTCGCCGAGAAGTGGCGCGGCGAGCTCGATCTGCTCGACCCGATCGTCAGTCCGCTCTTCGGCGACCTCGCCGGCCTCGGACCGCTGAGCGTCTACACCGGCACCCGCGACGTCCTGAACCCCGATGCGCACGTCCTCGCCGAGAAGGCGGCGGCGGCCGGAGTGCCGTTCGAGCTGCACGAGGCGGTCGGCCAGCTGCACGTGTACCCGCTGGTGCCGACCCGCGCGGGCCGCGAGGCGCAGCACGACCTGGTCGACGGCCTCCGGGCGGCGCTCTGACCCCGGGCGCGACCTCCGGCTCGCGGAATCGCCTCCGGCTCGCGGGAACAGCGCGATTCCACGAGCCGGAGCTGTTTCTGCGTGCCGGAAGGCGTTGGTGCGACGTCGGGCTCGCGGAAGCACCTCCGGCTCGTCGAAACGCCGCGAATCCGCGTGCCGGAGCTCGTTCCGCGTGCCGGAGGTCGTGCCCGAGCGACGTCCGGCTCGCGGAATCGCCTCCGACTCGCGAGAATCCCGCGAGTCCACGAGCCTGAGCCGCTTCTGCGTGCCGGAACGTGCCCGAGCGACGGAGGGCTCGCGGCAGCACCTCCGGCTCGTGGAAACGGGCCGATTCCGCGTGACGATGCTCGTTCCGCGTGCCGGAAGGCGTCGGTGCGACCTCGGGCTCGCGGACACACCTCCGGCTCGTCGAAACGCCGCGAATCCGCGTGCCGGAGCTCGTTCCGCGAGCCGGAGTTCATCTCGGTCAGCCGGACGGCCCGATCGGCCCCCGGATCCCGCACCCGACGGCGCTCAAGACTCCGCTCGCAGGCAGGGGCGCACCCCGCCGCCGTGCACAACTGAGGCTGGAAGCCCCGAATCCGTCGAGAAACGGTCGGATCGGCCCTTCCAGCCTTGGTTGTGCGCGCATTCCCGCCGAGACCTACGCGCCCCAGCTCGACTGCGTGCCGCCGACGCGCTCCTCCGCGATGGCCTGCGCGTGCCCGGACGCCGCGTACGCCGCCATCGGGTCGGCCGGCAGCCCGCGCTCCGAGCGCCAGGCCGCGAGGGCGGGGCGGACGTCGGAGTAGAAGGCGTCCATGAAGATCCCGTTCGCGCCGAGCACGTCGCCGGCGAGCTGCGCCTCCTCGAGGGCCGCGCGGTCGACGAGCAGCGCGCGCGCCGTCATCTCCTGCACGTTGAGCACCGAGCGGATCTGGCCGGGGATCTTGTCCTCGACGTTGTGGCACTGGTCGAGCATGAAGGCGACGGGCGAGTCCGGGCCGTAGCCGCCGCCGCGCACCACCTCGTAGAGGATGCGGAACAGCTGGAACGGATCGGCCGCGCCGACGATCAGGTCGTCGTCGGCGTAGAAGCGCGAGTTGAAGTCGAACGAGCCGAGCTTCCCGAGGCGCAGCAGCTGGGCGACGATGAACTCGATGTTGGTGCCCGGCGCGTGGTGGCCGGTGTCGAGGCAGACCAGCGCGCGGTCGCCGAGCGCGGCGACGTGGGCGTAGGAGGTGCCCCAGTCCGGAACATCGGTGTGGTAGAACGCGGGCTCGAAGAACTTGTACTCGAGGACGAGGCGCTGCTCGGTCCCGAGGCGCTCGTAGATCGCGGCGAGGGAGTCGGCGAGGCGGTCCTGCCGGCCGCGGATGTCCTGCTGGCCCGGGTAGTTCGAGCCGTCGGCGAGCCAGATCTTGAGGTCGCGCGAGCCGGTCGCGTCCATGATGTCGATGCAGGCGAGGTGGTGGTCGATCGCCTTCTGGCGGATCACCGGGTCGGAGTGCGTGAGCGAGCCGAACTTGTAGTCGTCGTCCTGGAAGGTGTTGGAGTTGATCGTGCCCAGCGCGACGCCCTTCGACGCGGCGAACTCGCCCAGCGCCGCGTAGTCGTCCACCTTGTCCCACGGGATGTGCAGCGCGACGCTCGGGGCCAGGCCGGTCAGCTCGTTGACCTTCGCCGCGTCCGAGATCTTCTCCTCGATGGTCCGCGGGGTGCCCGGCGTGCTGAACACCTTGAAGCGGGTGCCGGAGTTGCCGAACGCCCACGAGGGCAGTTCGATCGCCTGCTGCTCGAGCTGGCGGAGGATGTCGGGGCTGAGGTCGGTCACGGCGGGGTCCTTCTGTGCGGGGCGATCCGGCCGTGCGGCGGGCGCCGACCGGGCGGCACCGTATGAATCGTTTCACAGCGCCGTGGGGCGAGCGTATCGCTCCGCTTCCCGGACTGTCAAAGGCCTGCTGAGGGGGGCCAGCCCCGCGGTGCCGCCGGATGAGATGATTCCCGGATCGCGCGCAGCCCTGCGATCCGCGACGACCCGAGGAGACGATGTGCCGTCCATCAGTGTCCGCGAGGTCGCCGCTCGCGCCGGAGTCTCGGTCGGCACCGTCTCGAACGTGCTCAACCGCCCCGAGAAGGTGGGCGCCGAGTCCGTCCGCCGGGTGCAGTCCGCGATCGCCGAGCTCGGCTTCGTCCGCAACGACGCGGCCCGCCAGCTCCGCGCCGGGCGCAGCCGCAGCATCGGCCTCGTCGTGCTCGACGCCGGCAATCCGTTCTTCGCCGAGCTCGCCCGCGGAGCCCAGGCCCGCGCCGCCGAGGCCGGGCTCTCCGTCCTCCTCGCCAGCACCGACGCCGAGGCCGACCGCGAGGACTCCTACCTCGACCTGTTCGAGGAGCAGCGGGTGAGCGGGGTGCTGATCTCGCCCCAGGGGGAGGGGTCCGCACGGCTCGACCGGCTCCGCGCCCACGGCATCCCCTGCGTGCTCGTCGACCGGGAGTCGGGGGACAGCGCCTTCTCCTCGGTCGCGGTCGACGACGTCGCCGGCGGGCGGCTCGCGGTCGAGCACCTGCTCGGGCTCGGCCGGCGCCGGATCGCGGTGGTCGGCGGGCCGGAGTCGATCCGCCAGGTCGCGGACCGGTTCGCCGGGGCGCGGGAGGCCGTGGCGGCGGTGCCGGGCGCGACGCTCGAGGTGCTGCCGACACCGGGGCTCACCGTGCTGGACGGCCGGGCCGCGGGGCGGACGCTCGCCGAGCGCGCTCCCGCCGACCGCCCCGACGCCGTCTTCTGCGCGAACGACCTGCTCGCGGTCGGCGTGCTGCAGGGGCTGATGCTGCTGGGCGAGGTGCGGGTGCCGGAGGACGTGGCGCTGATCGGCTACGACGACATCGCCTTCGCGACCGCGACGATCGTGCCGCTGTCGAGCATCCGCCAGCCGAGCGCCCTGATCGGCGCGACCGCCGTCGAGCTGCTCCTCGAGTCCGAGCCCCGCCAGGTCGTCTTCCAGCCCGAGCTCGTCCTCCGCGCCTCGACCTCCGGCTGACGCGCGCGTCTGCCCCCTCCCGCGAGATGCCACTTGTGCGCACTTCTCACGGCGTGTCGCGCTCATAAGTGGCATCTCGCGGGGACGGGCAGAACGGGGGACCTCCGCCCGGAGGCTGAGCGCGCTGGTAGCGTTTAGTGGGCCGGGTCCAAGAAACGCGGCTTCCCCCTCCTGACGAAAGCCGCCATGACTCTGCGCCGTTCCGCCCTCGCCGCCCTCGCGGCCTCCGCCCTCCTGCTGACCGGCTGCACCGCCGACGGCGGCGACGCCGGGGGAGGATCCAGCACCCCGGTCGCCGACGGCGTCCTCACCTACGCGACCGGCGACGCCGAGCCCACCTGCCTCGACCCGCACGTCGGCGGCAACTACCCGCAGGCGCTGCTCGCGACCCAGGTCCTGGAGTCGCTCGTCTCGCGCAACGACGACGGCACGATCACCCCGTGGCTCGCCGAGTCCTGGACCGTCTCGGACGACGCGCTCAGCTACGACTTCACCCTCCGCGAGGGCCTGACCTTCACCGACGGCACCCCGCTCGACGCCGACGCGGTCGCCGCCAACATCGCGCACCTGCAGGACCCGGCGACGAAGTCCTCCACCGGCTACCTCGCCGTCGCGAAGGTGGAGTCGGTCACCGCCGTCTCGCCGACCGTCGCCCGCTTCGCCCTGAGCGCCCCCGACAGCGCGCTGCTCGAGTCGCTCTCGCAGCCGTGGACCGCGATCGAGTCGCCCACCGGCATCGCCCGCGGCGAGGAGGCGAACTGCGAGGCGCCCGTCGGCACCGGCCCGTTCACGGTGACGGAGTGGGTCAAGCAGGACCACGTGACCCTCACCCGCAACGACGCCTACGACGCCGCGACCGGCCCGACCGGCGAGGGTCACGACGGCCCGGCCTACCTCTCCAGCATCACCTGGCGCTTCATCCCCGACTCCGCCACCCGCTACGCGGCACTGCAGGCGGGCGAGGTGGACGTGATCGACAACGCCCAGCCCGACACGCTCGCGGCCGCGACCGACTCCTCCGACCTGGTCGAGATCGACGCGCCCCGCCCCGGATCGGTGAACCGCCTCGAGCTCAACTCCGGCCAGGCGCCGTTCGACGACCGGAGCGTCCGCGAGGCGTTCATCCGCGCCGTCGGCGTGAACGACGCCATCGACTCCCTCTTCTTCGGCACCGCCGAGCGCTCGTACTCGCCGCTGTCGAGCAGCGAGGCGACCGCCTACTCCGACCCGTCGCTCTTCGAGGACGCCGGCTCGGACGACGAGATCGCCGCCGCGGAGGACCTCCTCACGACCGCGGGCTGGGTCGACTCCGACGGCGACGGCATCCGCGAGAAGGACGGCGTGCCGCTCGTCCTGCGCCTGCCGGTCAGCACCAACCAGTCGATCCCGGCCGAGCAGTCGCTGTTCGAGCAGATCCAGGCGTCGGCGAAGGTCGCCGGCTTCGACGTGCAGATCAGCCTGCTCGACCTCTCCAGCTGGTACACCGCGCTCGCGGCGAACGAGTACGAGCTGGTCAGCGCGCCGTACACGAAGGTCGGACCGGACGTTCTGCGCACCCTCTACGCGTCCTCCGGCATCACCCCGGCGCCGAGCGGCTACTTCGCCAACCACGCCCAGGTGAACGACCCCGCCCTCGACGCCCTGCTCGAGCAGGCGAGCGCGACCGTCGACGAGACCGAGCGCGCCGACCTCTACTCGCAGGCCCAGCGGATCGTGCTCGAGGGCTACTGGATCCTGCCGCTCTACGACCAGCAGAACCACTACCTGCACCGCTCGGCCGTCCAGGGCGTCGCCGCCCTGGCCACCGTCTCGACCCCCTGGTTCGCGGACGCCTGGCTCTGACCGCGCGGATCGAGGACCGGCCCCATGCTGGTCGAGTAGCCGCGGAGCGGCGTATCGAGACCCACCGTCACCAGCAGGGTGGATCTCGAGACGCCCGCTCCGCGGGCTACTCGATCAGCATGAATCGCCTGCCGGTCGAGCAGCCGCCTTCATGCTGGTCGGACGGCCGCGCAGCGCCCCTCCATGCTGGTCGAGTAGCCGCGAAGCGGCGTATCGAGACCCACCCGCAGAAACGCGCACCCCCGAGAGGAGCCCCCGATGATCCGCCGCCTCCTCCTCCGCCTCGGCGGCGCGCTCGTGGTGCTCTGGGCGGTCGCGACGGCCGTGTTCTTCCTCATCCGCCTGATCCCCGGCGATCCGGCGCAGGCGATCCTCGGCGGCCCCGGCTCGCAGGCGTCTCCGGAGGCGCTCGCCGCGGTCCGCGAGCAGTACGGTCTCGACCAGCCGCTCCTCCTGCAGTACCTCACCCAGCTCGGCCGCCTCGCCCGCGGCGACCTCGGCACCTCCTACTCCCTGCGCACCCCGGTCGCCGACCTGCTCGCCCAGCAGCTGCCCGGCACCCTCCTCCTCGCCGCGCTCGCGCTGACCCTCGCCTGGATCCTCGCCCTCGCCACCGCGCTCTGGTCCACCCGCGGCGGCCGCGTGGCCGCCGCGATCGGCTCCGGCCTCGAGCTGACCGCCGCCGCCCTCCCGCACTTCTGGCTCGCCACCGTGCTGATCGCCGTGTTCGCGACCGCGCTGCGCTGGTTCCCGCCGGTCAGCACCGGCTCCGCGAACGGACTCGTGCTGCCCGCGCTGACCCTCGCGATCCCGCTCGCCGGCTTCCTCGGCCAGGTGATGCGCCGCTCCCTCCTCGACGCGCTGGAGTCGCCGTTCGTGCTCGCGGCCCGCGCCCGCGGCGAGGGTGAGCTCGGCATCCGGCTCCGGCACGCGCTCCGGCACGCGGTGCTGCCGGGCGTCTCGCTCTCGGGCTGGGCGTTCGGCTACCTGATCGGCGGCGCGGTGGTGGTCGAGACGATCTTCGCCCGGCCCGGCCTCGGCCGGACGCTGCTGGCCGCGGTGACCGTCCGCGACGTGCCCGTCGTCACCGGGGTCGTGCTCGTCACCGCCCTCGCCTACATCGTCGTCACCCTCGCCACCGACCTCGTCGCCCGACTCGTCGACCCGCGCCTCGCCGCCGCCCGCCCGCAGGAGGCCCGCGCATGAGCGAGCTCGAGCTGCGCGCCGCCCGCTCCGCGCGCCGGGCCGCCGGCCGCCTCCGCGTCGGCGAGCTCCTCCCCCTCGCCTTCGTCGTCCTCCTGCTGCTCGCGGCCGTCGCCCCCGGCTTCCTCGCCCCCTTCGATCCGCTCGCCATCGCCCCGCGCGACGCCTTCGACCCGCCCTCCGCCGTGCACCTGCTCGGCACCGACGAGTCCGGTCGCGACGTCCTGAGCCGCCTGATCTCCGGAGCCGGCGCCTCCCTCTTGATCGGAGTCAGCGCCACCGCCATCGGCCTCGTGCTCGGCGCCGTGCTGGGCGTCGCCGCGGCGTTCGGCGGACGCTTCGTCGACGGAGTGATCGGCCGGGTCCTCGAGGTGCTCTTCGCCTTCCCGGCGCTGCTGCTCGCGCTGCTGGTCATCGTGGTCACCGGCCCCGGAGTCGTCCCCGCGACGGTCGCGGTCGGCCTCTCGACCGCGCCCGGCTACGCGCGCATCCTGCGGACCCAGCTGCTCGGCATCCGCGACTCCAGCTACGTCGAGGCGGCGCGCGTGCTCGGCCACTCCTCGCCGCGGATCCTGCTCGCGCACGTGCTGCCGAACACCTTCGGCCCGCTCGCGGTGCTGGCGACGCTCGGCGTCGGGCAGGCGATCGTCTGGGCCTCGGCGCTCAGCTACCTCGGCCTCGGGGCCGAGCCGCCGGCGCCGGAGTGGGGCGCGATGCTCTCCGCGGGCCGCACCTACCTCTCGAGCGCCTGGTGGCTGACGGTCTTCCCGGGGCTCGCGATCGTGCTGACCACGCTCGCGACCACGGTCCTCGGCGGCCGACTGCGGGGTGCGCGATGAGCGCCGCGCGCGCGGGCAGCGCCGCCGTCGTCGAGGACCTCCGCGTCGCCTTCGACGGCGTCGAGGTCGTGCACGGGGTGTCCTTCCGGATCGAGCCGGGGGAGTGCGTCGCGATCGTCGGCGAGTCCGGCTCGGGCAAGAGCGTGACCGCGCGGGCGCTGCTCGGGCTCAGCGGGGGAGCGGCGACCGGCAGCGTCCGGGTCGGCGACCAGGAGGTGATCGGCGCGGGCGCGCGGACGCTGCGCCGCCTCCGCGGGGCCGGTGTCGGCTTCGTGCCGCAGGACGCGCTGCTCTCGCTCGATCCGCTGCGACCGATCGGCCGCGAGATCGGCGACGTGCTGCGCCTGCACTCCCGGCTGTCCGCGGCCGAGGCATCGGCGCGGGTCTCCGAAGTGCTCGCGAGCGTGGGCATGCCCGAACCGGAGGAGCGGATGCGCGACCGCTCCGGCGAGCTCTCCGGCGGGCTCCGCCAGCGCGCGCTGCTCGCCGCCGCGATCGCCCTCGACCCGCCGCTGCTCGTGGCCGACGAGCCGACCACCGCCCTCGACGTCACCGTGCAGGCGCGGGTGCTCGAGCTGTTCGCCGAGCAGAAGGCGCGCGGCCGGGCGCTGCTGCTGGTCTCCCACGACCTCGCCGTCGTCGCCGGGCTCGCCGACCGGATCCTGGTGCTCGCCGACGGCCGGGTCGTCGAGGACGGCCCGGCGAAGCGGGTGCTGCGCTCGCCGGAGTCGGTCCAGGCGCGGACGCTCGTCGCCGCGGTCCCGGCCGGGCGGCCGCGCGGCTCGCGGCTGACGGATCCGGACGCGCCCGTCGTCCCGCCCGCGCCGCCCGGCGAGCTGCTGGTGCGGGCGACCGACCTGGTCACCCGCTTCCCCCGTCCCGGCGGCGGCACCCGCACGGCCGTCGACGGCGTCGGTCTCGAGCTGCGCCGCGGCGAGACGCTCGGGCTCGTCGGCGAGTCCGGCTCGGGCAAGAGCACGGTCGCCCGACTGCTGCTCGCTCTGCGCCGTCCGGATGCGGGCTCGGTCGAGTTCGACGGCGGCCCGTGGTCGGCGGCGACCGAGCGCGCGCGGCGACCGCTCCGCCCGCGGATCGGCGCGATCTACCAGGACAGCCTGTCGTCGTTCGACCCGCGCTGGAGCGTCGGCCGGCTGCTCCGCGACGCCGGGGCGGAGTCGGTGCCGGCCCTGCTCGAGAACGTCGGCCTCGCCGCGTCGCTGGAGCGGCGCTCGCCGCGCACCCTCTCCGGCGGGCAGCGCCAGCGCGTCTCGATCGCCCGCGCCCTGGCGACCCGCCCCGACGTCCTGATCTGCGACGAGCCGGTCTCGGCCCTCGACGTCTCGGTCCAGGCGCAGATCCTCGACCTGCTCGACGACCTCCAGCGCCGCCACGGCCTCGCCCTGCTCCTGATCTCGCACGACCTCGGCGTCATCGCGCACATGAGCGACCGCATCGCCGTGATGCGCGACGGCCGCCTCGTCGAGTCCGGCCCGGCCGCCGCCGTCCTCGGCACCCCGCGCGAGGACTACACCCGCCGCCTGCTGGCCGCCGCCCCCCGCCTCGACCGCCCCTGACGCCGTCCGTCCCTCCGCGACGAGCGGCTGACGCCGCCCGCCTTCGGTGGATCTCGATACGCCCGCTTTGCGGGCTACTCGATCAGCATGCATCCCGTCCGCAGGGGGGGGGCTTGCATGGTGGTCGAGTAGCCCCGAAGGGGCGTATCGAGACCCGCGATCTTCAGCAGTGGTGCTGCATGCGGGTGGATCTCGATACGCCCGCTGCGCGGGCTACTCGATCAGCATGGGTCGCCCGCCCGCCGCTCCCCAGGTGGTCTCCGCCGCGCCCGCCCGCCCGCACCGGTGCCCCCGCAGGGCATCCCTCGCCGTGCTCCCGCGCCGTAGCGTGACTGGCATGACGAACGACCCCGAGGCGCGCGACTTCCTGACCTCCCGCCGGGCCCGGCTGACCCCCGAGCAGGTCGAGCTGCCCGCCGGCGGCAACCGCCGAGTGCCGGGCCTGCGCCGCAGCGAGGTGGCCCAGCTGGCCGGCGTGAGCATCGAGTACTACTCGCGGCTCGAGCGCGGCGACCTGCGCGGCGCGTCCGAGTCGGTGCTGACGGCGCTCGCCGACGCCCTGCGCCTCGACCGCGCCGAGCGCGAGCACCTCTTCGACCTCGCCCGCACCGCCGAGCGCTCGCCGCTGCGCTCCCGCCGGCGCCCGCCCGCCGCCGTTCGCCCGAGCATGCGGCTCGCGGTCGAGTCGATCACCTCGGCCCCCGCCTTCGTCCGCAACGGCCGCCTCGACGTCCTCGTCGAGAACGACCTCTTCCGCGCGCTCTACGCCGACCTCTACGCGCTCCCGGAGCGCCCGGTCAACCTCGCCCGCTTCGCCTTCCTGCAGCGCGAGCTCGCGGAGGCGTTCTACCCGGTCTGGAGCACTGCCGCCGACATCACCGTCGGCATCCTCCGCACCGAGGCCGGCCGCGCCCCGCACGACGCCGAGCTCCAGGCCCTCGTCGGCGAGCTCTCCACCCGGAGCGACGAGTTCCGCACGCGCTGGGGCGCCCACGAGGTGCGCCACCACGCCAGCGGCAGCAAGTTCTTCCACCACCCGATCGTCGGCGACCTGCACCTCAGCTACGAGGCCTTCGAGCCGCTCGGCGACCCCGGCCTCGACTTCCTGATCTACAGCGCCGAGCCGGGCTCGCCGAGCGACGACGCGCTGAAGCTGCTCGCGAGCTGGTCCGCGACGCAGGCCGCCCAGTCGACGCAGTCCGCCCAGTCAGCCCCCGCCGCGCACCCCGCCCCCGCCGACAGGACCGCCGAGTGAACCGCCGCACCACCCTCCTCTTCGCGATCGCCGGCGGCGTCGCCGTCGGCAACCTCTACTGGGCCCAGCCCCTGCTCGACTTCCTCGCGACCGATCTCGGCACGAGCACCGGATCCGCGGGCTGGCTCGTCACCGCGACGCAGCTCGGCTACGCCCTCGGCGTGCTCCTCTTCGTCCCGCTCGGCGACGTGCTCGACCGCCGTGTCCTCGTCCCCGCCGCGATGCTCTGCGCCTCACTCGCCCTGCTCGCCTGCGCGCTCGCCCCGACCTTCGCCGTGCTCGTCGCCACCCTCGCGCTCGTCGGCCTGACCACCGTCGCCGGCCAGATCCTCGCCCCGCTCGCGGGCGACCTGGCCGACGACGCCACCCGCGGCCGGGTCGTCGGCACCGTCGTCTCGGGCATCCTGACCGGCATCCTCGTCTCGCGGACGATCAGCGGCCTCATCGCCCAGGCCGCCGGCTGGCGCACCGTCTACGTGGTCGCGGCGGTCGCGGGCGTGGTGCTCGCGGTCCTGCTCGCCCGAGCGATCCCGTCGCTCCCGCCGCGCACCCGCCTGCGCTACCCGGCCCTGATCGCCTCCGTCTTCGCGATCGTCCGGCGCGAGCGCTCGGTGCGCTGGAGCCTCGCCCTCGGCGGCACGTCCTTCGCGGTCTTCACGATGTTCTGGACGTCGCTGACCTTCCTGCTCAGCGCCCCGCCGTTCTCCTTCGACGTCGGCACGATCGGCCTCTTCGGCCTGATCGGCCTCGCCGGTGCGATCGCCGCCCAGCGCGCCGGGCACCTGCACGACCGCGGCCTGGCGCTCCCGGTGATCGGCATCGCCTGGGCGGCGGTGCTGCTGTCCTTCGTGATCGGCGGGCTCGGCGGCGGCTCGATCGTGGCCGTGATCGTCGCGATCCTGGTCCTCGACGTCGCGATCCAGGGCCACAACATCCTGGTCCAGTCGCGGATGTTCCAGGTCGACCCGTCGGCGCGCAGCCGGCTGAACACCGCGTTCGTGACGACCAACTTCGTCTGCGGAGCGCTCGGCTCGGCCCTCGCGTCCTTCCTCTGGACCCACGGCGGCTGGGGCGCGGTCTGCGTCGCCGGCGCCGTGCTGAGCGGCTTCGCGCTCACGGTCTGGCTGCTCGGCCGCCGCTCGGCCCTGGTCCTCCCCGCGGCGCAGCCGGCGGTCTGAGCGCGGCGACCGCCGGGCGCTCCGGTCGGGCCCCTCAGCTCAGCCGGGACTCTCCGCCAGCCGGAAGGGCTCCCCAGGAGCCAGCACGTGCACCCGCTCCGGATGCGACACCGCGCGCAGCACGTCGGCCGGGTCGCCGTTGAACGGCGCGAAGTCCGGCGAGTCCACCGAGCCCCAGTGGTGCAGCAGCAGCTGCGACGTCGGATGCGCGTCCGCCATCTCGATCGCGCCCTCGAAGGTGAAGTGCCACTCGCTGTCCGAGAAGTCGAAGAGCATCACGTCGGGGCTCGGCCCGGTCAGGTGGTGCTCGCGGATCAGCCGCGAGTCGCCCGGCGCCCAGATCGTGCCGTCCGGCGTCTCGAGCCAGAAGCCGCAGGCGTCCTCCTCCTCGAAGAAGCGCTGCCCCGGCTCGGGGAACGCGTTCTGCCAGGCGTGGTCGGCCGGGGTCAGCCGGACGCCGACGCCGCCGACCTCGAACGCGTCGTCGATCCCGTGCCCGTGCGCCGGCAGCCCCTCGGCGGTCATCTCCGAGGCGACGTAGCGCGTCGAGTGGAACGCGGTCGTCACCGGCGCGAGCTCCCGGCAGGTGGGCCGGCTGAAGTGGTCGTTGTCGCTGTGGGTCACCAGCACCGCGTCCAGCCGCGGCACGGCGGCGGCGGCGATCGGGAAGTCGATCAGCACCGGCATGTCGAAGCCGCCGAGCAGCGGATCGATCATCAGCGAGGTGCCGCGCGAGGTGAGCAGGAACCCGGCCATGCCGAGCCAGCGCAGCGTCGTGCCGCCGTCGTCCGCGAACGCCTCCTCGCCGAAGAAGCGGGTCGGCCCCGCCACCGCCTGGCGGCGCCCGTCGTCCTGCGCGTTCGTCATCGTCGTCTCCGCTCGTCGAGGTCGGTCCGGGACCACCCTACGAGCGGCTCCGAGACGGGGCGGCGCGTGCTGCGGCGCGTGCTCATTCCGCGAAGACGCGCTTCGCGACGTCGATCGCCGAGAGCGCCTTGGGCCAGCCGGCGTAGAAGGCGAGGTGGGTGAACGCCTCGACGATCTCGGCCTCGGTCAGCCCGTTGTCGCGGCCGATGCGGATGTGCGCGTCGAGCTGCACCGTGCTCCCGCCGGTGAGCAGCGAGGAGAGCGTGAGCAGGCTGCGGTCGCGCTTGGCGAGCTCGGGGCGCTCCCAGACGTCGCCGAAGAGCACGTCCTCGGTGAGCTGGACGATCTTCGGAGCGAGGTCGCCGATGGTGGCGCGGAGCGGGCTGGGGGTGGTCTCGGGCACGGGGTCTCCTCGGGGTTGGGGGAAGGGGGTTCCCGACCACTCCACACCGCTGACCCCGAGCGAGCGAGGCCCTGCCGGAACGTGTACCGCCAGGGCCTGTCCTGCGCCCCGGCCCCGGCCTAGCGTGGCGACGGAGGCGGACGCCCGGCCCGCCCGTCCGTCCAGGAAGAAGGACCTCCGTGAACATCGAACCGACGACCCCCACCGTCAAGAACCCGCCCGAGCAGTTCGCCGGCGACGTCTGGCTCGACACGATCGTCGTGCCGCACGACGCCGATCAGCGCACCACGATGGCCCGGGTGCGGTTCGCCCCCGGCGCCCGCACCGCCTGGCACTCGCACGCCCGCGGCCAGTACCTGCACGTGACCTCGGGCGTCGCCCGCTTCGGCGGCCGCGACGGCACGGTCCTCGAGGTGCACGCCGGTCAGACCCTCTACACCCCGCCCGGCGAGGAGCACTGGCACGCCTCCGCGCCCGGCGTCTTCATGGAGCACCTCGCCGTCCTCGAGGCCGCCGACGATCCGTCCACGACGACGGCCTGGGCCGAGCACATCACCGACGCGGACTACGAGGGCCGCGCAGCCGGGGGGCGCTGACGGAGGCAGAACATCAGCTGAGACGCCTTCTCATCGCCCCTGAGCGATGAGCCGCACGCTCAGCTGACGTTCTGCAGCGACAGTCCCCGGGGTGCTACTCGTAGCGCAGCGACTGCACCGGATCCGCCCGCGCCGCCCGCGCGGCCGGCAGCGTCCCCGCCACGAACGCGATCACCATCACGACGAGCACCACCGTCAGGATCGACACCGGGTCGAACGCGATCAGGGTCAGCCCCGGCAGGTTCGAGAGCAGCGAGCCCGAGAGCACCCCGCTCAGCCCGGTCCCCGCCGCCACCGCCAGCAGTGCGCCGATCGCGCTGCCGAGGAAGCCGATGAACGCCGCCTCGATGCTGAAGAGCGCGAACACCCGTCCGCTGCCCATGCCCATCGCCTTCATCAGGCCGATCTCGCGGGTCCGCTCCTGCACGCTCATCAGCAGCGTGACCAGCCCCTGATCCGCCAGGCCGTCACCGACATCCTGAGCGGCGAGAGCGGCATCGAGGTCGTCGGCGAGGCGCGCACCGGCCGCGAGGCCGTCGAGCTGGCGACCCGCCTGCGCCCCGACGTCGTCCTGATGGACATCCGCATGCCCGAGCTCTCGGCCCACGACTGCGCCCAGCTCGTCATCGCCGCCTACGAGAGCGGCCTGCTGCCCCCGCGCCTGACGCCCTCCCCGCCGAGGCGTCCTCGAACCGTCGAGGCGTCCCGCAGCACCGGGACGCCTCGACGGGAGCAGGACGTCTCGCGGCACGCCTCAGCCCGGCGGCGGCACGCTCACGATCCGGTCGTCCGCCTCGCCCGGCGATCCGCGGCCGTCCGTGTTGCTCGTCACGAACCACAGGTCGCCGTCCGGTGCCGCCACCGCGTCCCGCAGCCGCCCGTACTCGCCCACGGCGTACTCGGTCGAGGCAGACGGATCCGCGACCGGCACCGCGCGCAGCACCTCGCCGCGCAGGTTCGCCAGATAGAGCACGCCGTCCAGCTGCGCCATCCCGCTCGGGCTGGCCGCGCCCGGCTCCCACTGCTGCACCGGATCGACGAAGCCGTCCTCGCCGGCGATCCCCTCCACCTCGGGCCAGCCGTAGTTCGCGCCCGGCTCGATCACGTTCAGCTCGTCCCAGGTGTCCTGCCCGAACTCGCTCGCGAAGAGCGTGCCGTCCTCCGCCCACGCGAGGCCCTGCGGGTTGCGGTGCCCGCTGCTCCAGACCAGCGACCCCGGGTACGGGTTGTCGTCGGGCACGGCGCCGTCGAGCGTCATCCGGAGGATCTTGCCGGAGAGCGCGTCCGGGTCCTGCGCCGCCTCGCGCCGCCCGGCGTCGCCGACGGTCGCGTAGAGCAGGCCGTCGGGGCCGATGGCGATCCGTCCGCCGTCGTGGGTGCGAGCGGCCGGGATCCCGTCGAGGATCGTCTCCGGGTCGCCGAGCGCGTACGACCCGGCCTCGCCCTGGAGTGCGTACCGCTGGATCCGGTTGCCGTCGGCCGCGGTCGAGTAGGCGAACAGCGTCCGGCCCTCGACGGCCAGCCCGAGCAGCCCGCTCTCGCCCTCGGCGACCACGCCCTCGACGACGCCGACCTCGCGGGTGCCGCCGTCCGCCGTGAGCTCGAGCACCCGTCCGCTGTCGCGCTCGCTGACGAGCGCCGTGCCGTCGTCGACGAAGACGACCGACCACGGCGCCTCGAGCCCCTCCGCGACGCTGCTCGCGCCGACGAGCTCGCGCGCATCGGGGCCGGGAGCGGCCGGAGTCGTGCTGCAGGAGGCGAGCCCCACGCCGAGCGCGAGCGTCGCGCCGACGAGGGCGGAGCGGAGGACGGGACCGGTCATCCCCCCAGGCTGCCCGCCGAACCTTCGAGAGTTCTCACTTCCATGCTGGTCGAGTAGCCCCGAAGGGGCGTATCGAGACCCGCGCTCCGCCGGACGGGGGCCGCATGATCGCCCCGATCCGCCACCACCGCTAGCACCCCCGCGGATCCCGCGCACCCCCACCGCATGTCGGACCCGCGGCGTAGCGTTGCCGAGGTGATGCGCCCCCAGATCAGCACCCTCGGCCAGCTGCGCGCCTCCGGGCACGCGCAGAAGACCCTCCGCACCGAGATGCGCGACAACCTCCTCGACGCCCTCCGCGAGGGCCGCGACCCCTGGCCCGGCCTGCACGGCTTCCAGGACACCGTCATCCCCCAGGTCGAGCGGGCGGTGATCGCCGGGCACGACATCGTGCTGCTCGGCGAGCGCGGCCAGGGCAAGACCCGCCTCCTCCGCACGCTCAACGGCCTGCTCGACGAGTGGACCCCCGTCATCGAGGGCTCCGAGCTCGGCGAGCACCCCTACGAGCCGATCACCTCGATCAGCAGGCGCCGGGCGGACGAGCTCGGCGACGAGCTGCCCGTCGCCTGGCGCAGCCGCGAGGAGCGCTACGTCGAGAAGCTGGCCACGCCGGACACGAGCGTCGCCGACCTCATCGGCGACGTCGACCCGATGAAGGTGGCCGAGGGCCGCAGCCTCGGCGACCCGGAGACCATCCACTTCGGCCTCATCCCGCGCAGCCACCGCGGCATCGTCGCGATCAACGAGCTGCCCGACCTCGCCGAGCGCATCCAGGTCGCGATGCTCAACGTGATGGAGGAGCGCGACATCCAGATCCGCGGCTACGTCCTGCGGCTCCCGCTCGACGTGCTCGTCGTCGCCAGCGCCAACCCCGAGGACTACACGAACCGCGGCCGGATCATCACCCCGCTGAAGGACCGCTTCGGCGCCGAGATCCGCACCCACTACCCGACCGCGCTCGTCGACGAGGTCGCCGTGATCCGCCAGGAGGCCGACCTCGTCGCCACCGTCCCGGACGCGCTGATCGAGATCCTCGCGCGCTTCACGCGGGCCCTGCGCGAGTCGCCCTCGGTCGACCAGCGCAGCGGCGTCAGCGCCCGCTTCGCCATCGCCGGCGCCGAGACCATCGCCGCCGCCGCCCTGCACCGGGCCACGCGCCGCGGCGAGGAGGAGGCGGTCGCCCGCCCGATCGACCTCGAGACCGCGGTCGACGTCCTCGGCGGCAAGATCGAGTTCGAGTCCGGCGAGGAGGGCCGCGAGGACGAGATCCTCGATCACCTCCTCCGGCAGGCCACCGCCGAGACGGTCCGCGCGCACCTCCGTGGACTCGACCTCACCCCGCTCGTCACCGCCGTCGAGAACGGCGCGATGATCACCACCGGCGAGCAGGTGACGGCCGAGGAGTTCCTCGCGGCCCTGCCCGTCCTCGGCGAGTCGACCCTGTACGAGGACATCGCCGACCGGCTCGAGGCCGTCGGCGCCGGCCGTCGCGCGGGCGCCGTCGAGCTCGCGCTCGAGGGCCTCTACCTCTCCCGCAAGCTCAGCAAGGAGACGGGCGGGGGCGAGGCCGTCTATGGCTGAGCCGCTGGTCATCGGCCTCCCGCTGTCCGCCGGACTCCCGCTGCCCGGAGGGCGCTCCCGTGCCTAGGGGCAACCGCCGGCTCGGGCGCGACGCCCGCTACTCCCGCTACGACGGCGGTCCCGACCCGCTCGCCCCGCCCGTCGACCTGGCCGAGGCGCTCGACGCCATCGGCGAGGACGTCATGGCCGGCACCTCGCCCGAGCGCGCCATGCGCGAGTTCCTCCGCCGCGGCGGGCGCGACGGCCAGGGTCTCGACGACCTCGCCGCCCGGGTCGCCGAGCGCCGGCGCGAGCTGACGCAGAAGCACGGCCTCGACGGCACCCTCCGCGAGGTCCGCGAGCTGCTCGACCGCGCCGTCCTGTCGGAGCGCAAGCAGCTCGCCCGCGACACCCAGATGGACGACGGCGACCGCGCCCTCGCCGAGATCCAGCTCGACAGCCTGCCGCCCTCGCCCGCCGCCGCGGTCTCCGAGCTCTCGGACTACCGCTGGCAGAGCCCGGAGGCGCGCGCCGACTACGAGAAGATCAAGGAGCTGCTCGGCGCCGAGATGCTCGAGCAGCGCTTCGAGGGCATGAAGCAGGCCCTCGAGAACGCGAGCGACGAGGACCGCGCGGCGATCGACGCGATGCTCCGCGACCTGAACCAGCTCCTCGAGGCGCACGCCCGCGGCGAGGACACCCCCGAGCAGTTCGACGCCTTCATGGCGCAGCACGGCGAGTACTTCCCCGAGCGGCCCGAGACCGTCGACGAGCTGATCGACGCCCTGGCCGCCCGCGCCGCCGCGGCCCAGCGGATGCGCAACTCGATGACCCAGCAGCAGCGCGACGAGCTCGACGCCCTCGCCCAGCAGGCCTTCGGCACCCCCGAGCTGATGCAGTCGCTCGGTCAGCTGGACGAGACCCTGCGCGGCCTGCGCCCCGGCGAGGACTGGGGCGGCTCCGAGCGGATGGACGGCGAGCAGGGCCTCGGCCTCGGCGACGGCACCGGCGTCTTCCAGGAGCTCGCCGACCTCGACGCGCTCGCCGACCAGCTCGCGCAGCCGCACGAGCGCTCGAACCTCGACGACCTCGACCTCGACCTGCTCGCCCGCCGCCTCGGCGACGACGCGGCGGTCGACGCGCAGACCCTCAAGCGCCTCGAGAAGGCACTGCGCGACTCCGGCACCCTGCGCCGCGGCTCGGACGGCGCGCTCACCCTCACTCCGAAGGCCATGCGCCAGCTCGGCAAGGCGCTGCTGCGCGACATCGCCGACACGATGTCCGGCCGGCAGGGCGCGCGCGACGTGCGCCGGGCGGGCGCCGCGGGCGAGCGCTCCGGCGCGACCCGGCAGTGGGAGTTCGGCGACACCGAGGCCTGGGACGTCACCCGCACCCTCACCAACGCGCTCACTCGCACGGCGGGCGACGGTCGCGAGGCCGGCTCCGGCGTCCGGATCGAGATCGGCGACGTCGAGGTGCAGGAGACGGAGGCGCGGACCCAGGCCTGCGTCGCCCTCCTCGTCGACACCTCGTTCTCGATGGCGATGGACGGCCGCTGGGTGCCGATGAAGCGCACCGCCCTCGCCCTGCACACCCTGATCTCGAGCCGGTTCCGCGGCGACGAGCTGCAGCTGATCGCGTTCGGCCGCCAGGCCGAGGTGATGGACGTCGAGCAGCTCGTCGGCCTCGACGCGGAGTGGGAGAAGGGCACCAACCTGCACCACGCCCTGCTGCTGGCCAACCGGCACTTCCGCAAGCACCCCAGCGCGCAGCCGGTGCTGCTGATCGTCACCGACGGCGAGCCGACCGCGCACCTCGAGCCCGACGGGCAGATCTACTTCGACTACCCGCCGGACCCGGTGACGGTCGCCGTCTCCGTCCGCGAGCTCGACGCCTCCACCCGCCTCGGCGCGCACACCACGTTCTTCCGG
Source organism: Rathayibacter sp. PhB152 (assembly GCF_003751395.1). Lineage (NCBI taxonomy): Bacteria > Bacillati > Actinomycetota > Actinomycetes > Micrococcales > Microbacteriaceae > Rathayibacter > Rathayibacter sp. PhB152. The sequence continues at coordinate 352,604 of NZ_RJUT01000003.1, forward strand.
CTGGGCGACGACCCGGGGCTCGCCCGCTTCATCGACTCGCTGGCGCGGCGCGTCGGCGGCTCGGTCGTGAACCCGGAGGCGGACGACCTCGGTGCGGCCGTCGTCTCGTCCTACCTGGGCGCGCGCGGCGCGGCTCCCGGCGGGCGACCGCCCGGCGACGAGCTGTTCGGCCGCGGCTGGGGCTTCTAGCGGGTCGGGCGTCCGGACGCCCGGTGCTCCCGGGCGCCCGGATCGCCGTCCGCGGCTAGAACAGCGGCCACGGCACGGCGGGCATGCTGCCGCGCGGTGCCGGGAAGCGACCGGAGGAGCGGAGCCGGTCGCAGCGCTTCGCGAACGTCGCGATCTCCTCGTCGAGCAGCAGCTCGGACAGCGCCGCGCCGAGCGGCCCGTCGATCGCCGAGCGCAGTCGCTGCAGCGCGGACAGCTCGTCCTCGGTCAGCGGCTCGCCGACCCAGCCCCAGAGCACCGTCCGCAGCTTGTGCTCGACGTGGAAGGTCAGCCCGTGGTCGACGCCGTAGCGGTGGCCGCCCGGCATCTCGAGCACGTGACCGCCCTTGCGGTCCGCGTTGTTGACCACGACGTCGAAGACGGCCATCCGCCGCAGCGCCGCCGAGTCCTCGTGCACGAGCGAGATGTCGCGGTCCTCGGCGTCGCTGCCGTCGAGGACGTGCCGCCAGCCCTCGGGCACCGCGTCCGCGGGCACCAGGTCGACGGCGTCCTGCTCCGGATCGATGTCCTGCCAGAGCTGCACCATGCCGATGCCCAGCGGTCCCTCGCGGAGCCAGGTGCGCGGCACGACGTTCCAGCCCAGCGCCTCCGAGGCGAGGTAGGCCGAGACCTCGCGGCCCGCGAGCTGCCCGTCCGGGAAGTCCCAGAGCGGCTTCTCGCCGGCGACCGGCTTGTAGACGACGGAGGTGCCGCCGATGCTGCCGAGGAACGTCGCGTTCGAGGCGACCGTGATCCGGCCGGTCAGCTCCAGCTCGCCGCTCTGCAGCTCGGAGTCGGCGGGCAGCTCGATGCCGGGCCGCTCGGCGCTCGACAGTTCGCTGCTCGGCTGCCCCGCGCTCGACAGCTCGCTGCTCTGCGGCTCGTGCTCGCCGTCCGGCCCGGCCCGATCGGTCATGTCAGCGGGCAGTCGTGCCCGTCGGGGTCCATCGGCTCGCCGCAGCGCGGGCAGAGCGGACGGCCGGCGCCGACGATCTCGAGCGTGCGCTTGGCGAAGGCGCGGGCGGTGCCGACGGGGATCCGCACCTGCAGCATCTCGTCAGGCAGCGTGGGGGAGTCGTCGATGCTGAGGTCGTCCTCGTCGTCGCCCTCGACCACCGGGTACGCCTCGATGACGACCTGCGCCGTCGACGGGTCCCAGCCGAGGCTGAGGCTGCCGACGCGGAACTCGGCCGCGACCGGCTGGTCGAGCGGCTCGTTGTCGACGAGCTCGGGAGGCGTGCCGGGCGGCACGCTCGCCGGGTTGCCCTCCGCGGACATCAGCTGGTCGAGGATCTCGTCGATCTTCTCCGCGAGCAGCGCCGACTGCTGCTTCTCCAGCCCGACGCTCACGACGCGCGGCCCGGTCCGGGCCTGCAGGTAGAAGGAGCGGGAGCCGGGGGAGCCGATCGTCCCCACGACGACGCGGTCCGGCCAGTCGAATCCGTGCACGATGGGCATGCCCCCAGTCTACGAGCGCCCGCCTGACCCACCCCTGCACGCGGACGAGACGCCCTTGCGGGCCCCGCCCCTCCGCGCGGATCGAGCAGCCCGCGCAGCGGGCGCTTCATGCTGATCGAGTAGCCCACGCAGTGGGGGTATCGAGATCCACGTCCGCCGGCGTTCGGTCTCGATACACGCTCCGCGTCTACTCGACCAGCGTGTGCCTGCGCCGCTCATGCCATTGCTGCTCGAGCAGCCTTCGCAGTGGCACCTGCATGCTGATCGAGTAGCCCGCGCAGGGGGCATATCGAGATCCACCCCGCACAACATCAGCTGAGACTGGTGTCCCTCCCCCCACAGCCGACGCCCACCCCTCTCAGCTGATGTTCTGCGCCGCTACTCGTGCCCCGCCCCGCCCCCGACCGGCGCCTCGGCCTCGGCCGGCGCCGGCGTCCGCAGCCAGCCCAGGTCGCCGGCCTCCGTGTTCATCGCGATCACGTCCGGCCGCCCGGCGCCGTAGCGGATGATCGACACCGACGCCGGCCCGACCGACAGCCGCTGGAAGAGGTCGAGATGCATGCCGAGCGCATCGGCGAGCACCGCCTTGATGATGTCGCCGTGGCTGACCGCCGCCCACACCGCGTTCGCCCCGTGCTCCGCCGCCACCGCCGCGTCGTGCCGCCGGATCGCGGCGACCGAGCGCGCCTGCATCCCGGCCAGACCCTCGCCGCCGGGGAAGACCGCCGCGGACGGCTGGTTCTGCACGACCGACCACATCGGCTCCTTGGCGAGATCCCGGAGCGAGCGCCCCTGCCACTCGCCGTAGTCGCACTCGGTGATCCCCTTCTCGATCGGCGTCGCCGGCGAGCCGTCCTGGCGCTCGAGCAGGTACCGCGCCGTCTGCCGGCAGCGCTCGAGCGGACTCGACACGACCGCGGCGAGCGGGACCGCGGCCAGCCGCTCCCCGGTGCGCGCGGCCTGCGTGCGCCCGACGTCGTCGAGGCGGACCCCGGCGGTGCGTCCGGCGAGGATCCCGGCGGTGTTGGCCGTGGTGCGCCCGTGACGGACGAGAAGGAGCGTGGGCATGCGGCTCAGCCTAGACACGCCCCCTCCGCGCCTCCTCAGGAGCCCGACCCACCTCCGGCTCGCGATTCCACCTCCGGCTCGCCGACTCCGCCGATTCCCGCGAGCCGAGCGCGTTCCGACGAGCCGAAGGCCCCCGCGAACCACCTCCGGCTCGTGATCCCGTCTCCGGCTCGCAGATTCGGCTCAGCCCCGCGAGCCGGAGTCGAATCGACGAGCCGGAGGTGCCGAGCCCTGACCTACGGCTCGCGGTTCCACCCCCGGCTCGCGGAACCCGCCGGTTCGAGCGAGCCGAGCGCGGTTCGACGAGCCCGACCCACCGGAGTCACCTCCGGCTCGCGATCACCGCTTCGGCTCGCCGAATCCGTCGATTTCAGCGAGCCCGGCGGGTACCCGCGAGCCGAAGGTCCTCCGCCCGGCTGCCGGCCCACTCCTCCCGGCGACTGATGCCGCGCAACCCGACCCTCGCTACCGTTGAGGGGCGGCCGCCCACCGCGGCCCCGTCAACACAGGCACCGAAGGGACTCCCATGGACGGGACGAACGGCACGACGCCCACCGGCACCCCGCAGTACGCGACCGGCACCCCGCAGCACGCGACCGACTCCCCGCAGGACGGCGTCGATCAGCACGACACCACCGCGGCCGTCGCGAGCCCGAGCACCGCGACCCCCGCCACCCCCGCCCCCGCCTGGGCGGCCCCCGACGCCACCGGCCGCCAGGACGAGATCGCCCTCCGCATACGGGGCCTCCGCAAGCGCTTCGGCGACAAGGAGGCCGTCGCCGGCATCGATCTCGATGTGCCGGCCGGCTCCTTCTTCGGCCTCGTCGGCCCCAACGGCGCAGGCAAGACGACCACCCTCTCGATGGCGACCGCCCTGCTCCGCCCCGACGCGGGCACCGTCACCATCCACGACGTCGACGTCTGGCAGGACACCCTCGAGGCCAAGCGGCTGATCGGCGTGCTCGCCGACGGCGTCAAGCTCTTCGACCGCCTCACCGGCCTGCAGCTGATCACCTATTACGGCCTGCTCTGCGGCATCGACCGCCCGACCGTCCTCGAGCGCGCCGACGACCTGCTCGCCCTGCTCGGCCTCGACCCCGCCGACCGCACCCTCGTCGTCGACTACTCCGCCGGCATGACCAAGAAGATCGCGCTCGCCTGCGCCCTCGTCCGCGCCCCACGGCTGCTGGTGCTCGACGAGCCCTTCGAGTCCGTCGACCCGGTCTCCGCCGCGAACATCCGCGACATCCTCACCGGCTACGTCGCCTCCGGCGGCACCGTCATCGTCTCCAGCCACTCGATGGACCTCGTCGAGCGGATGTGCGACCGTGTCGCCGTCATCGCCGACGGCCGCGTCCTCGCCGCCGGAACACTCGAGGAGGTCCGCGCCGGATCCAGCCTCGAGGAGCGCTTCGTCGACCTCGTGGGCGGCCGCACCCACCAGGAGGGCCCGGCATGGTTGCGCATCTCCTGAGGCTGCGCCTGCTGCTGCTGCGCAACACGCTCACCCGCAACGTCTGGCAGCTGATCGGCGTGATCTTCGGCGGGCTCTACGCGGTCGGCGTGCTCGGCGTCGTGGTCGTCGGGCTGATCGCGCTCGGCGCCTCCGACCCGGCGTTCGCGAACGTCGCCCTGGTCCTCGGCGGCTCCGCGCTGCTGCTGGGCTGGGTCCTCGGTCCGATCTTCGTCTCCGGCTCGGACCAGAGCCTGGACCTGCCGACCCTGGCGACCTTCCCGATCCCGCTCAGGACGCTGATGCTCGGCCTCGCCGCCGCGGGCCTCGCGGGCTTCCCCGGGATCGTCACCTCGCTGGGTGCGCTCGTCTCCGCGGCGGCCTGGTGGAGCAACCCCGTCGGCATCCTGCCCGGCCTCGTCTCGGCGGTCATCGGCGTCGCCACCTGCGTGGTCGCCTCGCGCCTCATCGGCGCGCTGACCACGGGCCTCGGCTCGAGCCGCCGCTACCGCGAGGTGATCGGCGGCGTCGTCCTGGTCGTCGTGATCCTGCTCGGACCGCTGTTCATCGGACTGACCACCGTGATCAGCGACGGCCTCGACACGCTCCCCGTCGTCGCGTCCGCCCTCGGCTGGTCGCCGCTCGGCGCGATCTGGGGCGTCCCCGGCGCGATCGTCGCGGGGGAGTGGGCGGTCGCCCTCGGCCGCTTCGCGATCGGCGTCGCGACGCTCGCCGCCGTGGTCTGGCTCTGGGCCCGGGCGCTGCGGCACGCGCTGGCCGAGCCCGCCGCGTCCTCCTCGCAGGCCGCCTCGGGCGCGCAGGGCATCGGACTGCTCGGCCGCTTCCCCGGCACCCCGACCGGCGCGATCGCCGCGCGGGCCCTCGGCTACTGGTGGCGCGACCCGCGCTACAGCCGCGGACTCCTGGTGATCCCCGCGGTCGTCGTGCTGGCCGTCTTCTACAGCGCGCTGCAGGGCGGCGGCTCGATGCTGGTCGTCCTCTCCTCCCTCTTCATCGCGCTGATCTTCGGCGTGACCCTCTGCGCCGACGTCTCCTACGACGGCACCGCCTGGGCCGCGCACGTCAGCTCCGGAGTCGCCGGCTCGGCCGACCGCGCCGGCCGCGTCATCGCCGCCGGCCTCATCGGCGTGCCGGCCGTGCTGATCGTCACCGTCGGCACCTGCCTCTACGCGGGTCGGCCGGAGTCGATCCCCGCCGTCCTCGGCATGTCGCTCGCGCTGGTGCTCAGCGGCTTCGGCGTCTCGAGCGTCGCGTCCGCGCTGGTCGTCTACCCCGTGCCGGCCCCCGGCGACAGCCCGCTGAAGACCCCGCCCGGCTCCGGGATGATCTCGAGCGTCGTGATGCTCGGCAGCATGGGCGCGACTGTGGTGCTGTCGCTGCCCTCGCTGATCCTCGGCACGATCTCGCTGGTCGGCGGCAGCCTCGGCTTCGGTCTCGGCGCGCTCGCCGCCGCCGTGGTCCTCGGCGCCGTGCTCGCCCTGATCGGCATCCGCCTCGGCGGCCGCATCCTCGACCGCCGCGCCCCGGAGCTCCTCTCCGCCCTGGTGACCATCGGCTGACCCGGGCCGCCCCCGGCCACCCCTCTCTCCACTCTCCAAAAGTTGCGGTAGTCGCGCCCGACTACCGCAACTCCTGGGTGCTCGCGAGCCTCCCCATGCGCCGCGAGCCGTCGACAACGCAGTAGTTGCGGTAGTCGCCGTCGACCACCGCAACTTCTGGAGGGTCGCGCGGCCCGCCGGTCGCCCGGGACCGTGCGGACGCGTCGAGTCCGCAGTAGTTGCGGTACTCGGCGTCGAGTACCGCAACGTCCGGATGCTCGCGCGGGCGCACGGCCGCGGACCACCCGTCTGACCTCTTCCGCTCTTCAGAAGTCGTCGTACTCGCACGCCCGGTACGACAACTTCGGCGCACCCGCCGACCTCGCGGGGCCCGCGCGCTTTGAGTCGGTCGAGTACGCGAAAGTTGCGGTACTCGGCGCCGATTACCGCAACTTCCGGAGGGTCGCGCGGCCGCGCGGGCGCGGACCGGGCGAGCGGCCGAGAGCGGCCCGGTCGGCGCGGCAGGATGGGGGCATGCGCAGCCTCGAAGTCCTCCTCGACCCGGAGTCGGAGGCCCGGATCCGCGGCCAGTGGGAGGCGCTCGAGGCGGCCGGCATCCCGAGCCTCGCGCTGCACACCTCCGCCAGCAACCGCCCGCACCTGACCCTCCTCGCCGGCCCCGAGCTGACCCCGCCGCCGCCCGGCGCGCTCGGCGAGCTCCCGGTGACCGTCGAGCTCGGCGCCGTGCTGCTGTTCCCGCACGCCGACCGCTTCGTGCTCGCCTGGGGAGTCGTCCGCTCGCCCGCCCTCGACGCCCTGCACGCCCGCGCGACCGAGCTGATGCCCGGCGCCGTGCCCACCTCGCTGCCCGAGTCCTGGACGCCGCACATCAGCGTCTCCCGCCGCCTCCGCGCCGAGCAGCTCGGCCAGGCCGTCCCCCTCCTCGGCGAGCCCTTCCCCGTCGGCCTCGCGAGCATCCGCTTCTGGAACGGCGACACCAAGACCATCACCGACCTCTGACCCCGCCGCCTTCACGTCGGCCCGTCTCTCCTCCACCCGCCTCCGGCTCGTGATTCCGCTTCCGGCTCGCGGAATCGACCGGTTTCTGCGTGCCCGAGGTGTTCCCGCGCGCCGGAGGTCCGTCGGCTGCATCTCCGGCTCGTGATCCCGGCTCCGGCTCGTGGATCCGGCTGGATTCCGCGTGCCAGGGATGTCTCCGCGAGCCGAGGAACCTGCCGTTGATGTCTGGCTCGTGGTTCCGGCTCAGGCTCGTGGATTCGGTCGGTTTCTGCGTGCCCGAGGTGATTCCGCGAGCCGGAGGGGCTCTCCCCGCACGGCCGGCTCGCGATTCTACCTTCGGCTCGTGAGATCGGCGGATTCCGGCGAGCCGGGGATCGTCCCGCGAGCCGGAGGCACTCCGGCCGCCGCCACTCCGCCGCGCCCGCCCCTCCTCCCCAGCCCCGCACCTGCCGCGACCCTCCCCAGAACGCCGCTCACCCGGGGCCGCGTCGGAGGCGGCGGGTAGAGTTCCACGGGTGACTGAGCCGACCGCGACCGCCCTCTCGACCGCCGAGCGCCCCACCGCGGACGCCCCGGCCGGCTCCTCCGCCGCGGCCCAGGAGATCCTCGAGCGGGTCTTCGGCTACGGCTCGTTCCGCGGGGAGCAGCAGGCCATCGTCGAGCAGGTCATCGGCGGCGGCGACGCGGTCGTGCTGATGCCCACGGGCGGCGGCAAGTCGCTCTGCTACCAGATCCCCTCGATCGTCCGGCCCGGCACCGGCGTCGTCGTCTCGCCGCTGATCGCCCTGATGCAGGACCAGGTCGACGCCCTGCGCGCGAACGGCGTCCGCGCCGAGTTCCTCAACTCCACCCAGGACATGGGCGAGCGCCAGCGCGTCGAGCGCGCCTACCTCGACGGCGAGCTCGACCTCCTCTACGTCGCCCCCGAGCGCCTCGGCAACGAGGGCACCAAGCAGTTCCTCGCCCGCGGCCGCATCGCCCTGTTCGCCATCGACGAGGCGCACTGCGTGAGCCAGTGGGGCCACGACTTCCGCCCCGACTACCTCGCCCTCGGCGAGCTGGCCGAGCGCTGGCCCGACGTCCCGCGCATCGCCCTCACGGCGACCGCCACCGAGGCGACCCACCGCGAGATCACCACCCGCCTGCACCTCGGCGCGGCCCGCCACTTCATCTCCAGCTTCGACCGCCCCAACATCCAGTACCGGATCGTCAACAAGGTCGAGCCGCGCAAGCAGCTGATCGACTTCCTCAAGCGCGAGCACGCCGACGACGCGGGCATCGTCTACGCGCTCTCCCGCAAGAGCGTCGAGGCGACGGCCGAGGCCTTGCGCGCGGCCGGCTTCGACGCGGTCGCGTACCACGCGGGTCTCGACGCCCGGGTCCGGGCCGCCGCGCAGTCGCGCTTCCTCCGCGAGGAGGGCGTCATCGTCTGCGCCACCATCGCCTTCGGCATGGGCATCGACAAGCCGGACGTCCGCTTCGTGGCGCACATCGACCTGCCGAAGTCGGTCGAGGGCTACTACCAGGAGACGGGTCGCGCCGGCCGCGACGGCCTGCCCTCCACCGCCTGGCTCGCCTACGGCCTGCAGGACGTCGTGCAGCAGCGCCGGATGATCGACGAGTCGCCGGGCGACCTCGCGCACCGGCGGCGGATGTCCGCGCACCTCGACGCGATGCTCGCCCTCTCCGAGACGGTGCAGTGCCGCCGGGTGAACCTCCTCGCCTACTTCGGCCAGGAGAGCACCCCCTGCGGCAACTGCGACACCTGCCTCGAGCCGCCCGCCTCGTGGGACGGCACGGTCGCCGCGCAGAAGTTCCTCTCGACGGTGGTCCGGCTCAAGCGCGAGCGCAACCAGCAGTTCGGCGCCGGCCACATCATCGACATCCTGCGCGGCAAGACCACTCCGCGCACGACCCAGCACAAGCACGACTCGATCGCGACCTGGGGGATCGGCGCCGACCTCAGCGACACCCAGTGGCGCGGAGTCGCCCGCCAGCTCCTCGCGCAGAGCCTGCTCGGCGTGAACGACGACGGCTTCGGCACGCTCGTGCTGACCCCCGAGTCGTCGTCCGTGCTGAGCGGCGAGCGCAAGGTCGAGCTCCGGCAGGAGCCGGAGCGCCCCGCGCGCTCGAGCGGCTCGTCGCGCTCCGGCCGCTCCACCGTGTCCGACCTCTCGGCCGAGGCGCAGCCCCTGTTCGAGCGGCTCCGGGAGTGGCGCGTCGCCCAGGCCCGCGCGCAGTCGGTCCCGGCCTACGTCGTCTTCAACGACGCGACTCTCCGCGAGATCGCGACGGTCGAGCCGACCACGATCGACGCCCTCAGCGTCATCGGCGGCGTCGGCCAGAAGAAGCTGATCACCTACGGCGCGGCGGTGCTCGCCGTCGTCGCCGGCGAGACTCCGGAGATCGCGGAGCCCGACGCGAACCAGGAGGCTGCCCCGGCGAGGCGTCAGCCCGCAGCGCGGTCGACGGCCGGCCGGTCGTCCGGCGCGCGCCCGTCCTTCGGCGGCGAGCGGTCCGGCCCGCCGGTCTCCTCCGCCCCGCCGGAGGACGACTGGGTCCCGCCGGAGGAGCCCGACGAGGATCCCGGCTGGGACACCTACTGAGCCCGCCGCGGCGCTCAGCCCGAGGCGACCGTGATCTCCTGAACAGCTGACCCGCGTCGCTGACCCCGCGTCGACGCCGACTCCGCGATCCCTCCCCGCGGCGACGCCTGATCGGCGGTCGGGCCGAGCTGCGCCGCTCAGCTCCCGGCGCCGGTCGACACCATCCAGCCGCCGAGCACGGTGCAGCCGAACGACAGCGCGAGCCCCGCGATCGGCACCCAGAACGCGATCCGCCGCACCACCAGCAGCACGATCGAGACGGCGATCGCCGCGAGGAACGGGACCCACACTCCGCCCGCGGCGACGAGCACGCCCCAGCCGATCAGGCCGGTGTCGCAGTCGTTCCCGCCCATGCAGGAGTCGCTCGCCATCGCGAAGAACAGGCCGAAGTAGGACAGCAGCAGCGTCGCCCCGAGCGCGCACAGGATCAGCACTATCGTCAGCACGAGGTCCCAGACCCGCACCGGGCGCCGCGACCGGTCGAGGGTCGGGGCGGTACCCGCCCGCGCCGACTCCAGCGCCTGCACCGACTCCATAGAGGTGGGCGGCCGCCAGTCCGGCCGGCTCTCGCGACGGGGCGGCGGGGGCGGAGGCAGCTGCGGCTCGCTCATGCCCCGAGCCTAGCCACGCCCCTCCCACCACCCCAGGGCGGCGGTGGAGACGAGCGGAGCACATCCCTCGTGGGCCGGCCGATCGACAAGGGTCGGATCCGACTCATGCTGGTCGAGTAGCCGCCGTAGGCGGCGTATCGAGACCCAACGCCGTCAGCAGGCGGGGTCTGCAGACCAGCCGCTCGGCGATGGTGGATCTCGATACGCCCGCTCCGCGGGCTACTCGATCAGCATGTCTCGGCGCCCGGTCCGCGGGGCTGCTCGATCAGCATGACCGGCCCCCCGCATGCTGGTCGAGCAGCCCCGCAGTGGTGTCTCCGCATGCTGGTCGAGTAGCCCCGCCAGGGGCGTATCGAGACCCACCCCCGTCAGCAGGCCACGTCCGCAGACCCGAGCCCCACCACCGGCGCATCCGCGTCCCGCTCCGCTGGCCGGTTCCGACAACCCGCCCCCGCTCGCTCCCGCCGCCCTTTGTGGCCGCGCGACGGAACTTTTCCGCGATCCACCGACCCGACCTACCGTGCAGGAGCACCGCCTCCCGACGCACTGCAGCGACGGGATCGACCGCTCGATCCTCCGCTCCGGCCGATCGCGAGCGGTCCGAGCCGAAGACGGTCGAAGGGATTTTCCTCATGAGCACCACAGCGCCCCGCCCCCACTCCGCCGCCGACGCCGCCGACCGCGCCGGATCGCGCTCCCGGGTCCGCCGCTCCCGCTCCGGCCCGATCACCCCGCCGCCGCCCGTGGATGTCCTCGGCAGCGAGGTCGACGCCCGGCTCGACGAGGACGGCGCCCCCGGCGTCGACGTGGCAGCCCTCGGCGAGCTGCTCCTCGGCGAGTGGCGCGAGCAGCGCCTCGCCACCCGCGCCCTCACCTCTCGCCCCGAGCTGCACCGGACCGACGGCCTCCCGATGGCTGAGCACCGCGCCCGGGTCACGCAGCAGATGAGCATCCTCGCGGCGGAGGGCGGCGTGCACCGCGCCTTCCCGGTCGCGCTCGGCGGCGACGCCGACCACGGCGGCAACATCGCCGGCTTCGAGGAGCTGGTCACCGCCGACCCGTCGCTGCAGATCAAGTCGGGCGTGCAGTGGGGGCTCTTCGGCGCCGCCGTTCTGCACCTCGGCACGCAGCCGCACCACGAGAAGTGGCTGCCCGGCATCATGAGCCTCGAGATCCCCGGCGCGTTCGCGATGACCGAGACCGGGCACGGCTCCGACGTCGCCTCGATCGCGACCTCGGCGACCTTCGACGAGGAGGCCGGCGACTTCGTCCTGACCACCCCGTTCCGCGCCGCCTGGAAGGACTACCTCGGCAACGCCGCCGTCGACGGCCGGGCCGCCGTCGTCTTCGCGCAGCTCGTCACCCGCAGCGTGAACCACGGCGTGCACGCGTTCTACGTGCCGATCCGTGACGAGGAGGGCGCGTTCCTCCCCGGCGTCGGCGGCGAGGACGACGGCCTCAAGGGCGGGCTGAACGGCATCGACAACGGCCGCCTGCACTTCGACCACGTCCGCGTGCCGCGCGAGAACCTGCTCAACCGCTACGGCGACGTCGCGGCCGACGGCAGCTACTCCTCGCCGATCGCGAGCCCGGGCCGCCGCTTCTTCACCATGCTAGGCACGCTTGTGCAGGGCCGCGTCTCCCTCGACGGCGCCTCCGTCGCCGCGTCGAAGATCGCGCTGACGATCGCGATCACCTACGGCGACCAGCGCCGGCAGTTCACCGGCGGCGGCGACCGTGAGGAGGTGCTGCTCGACTATCAGCGGCACCAGCGCCGACTGCTGCCGCGCCTGGCGACGACCTACGCGGCGGGCTTCGCGCACGACAGGCTGCTGCGCGCCTTCGACGACGTCTTCTCCGGCAGGAACGACACCGACGAGTCGCGGCAGGACCTCGAGACGCTCGCCGCGGGTCTCAAGGCGCTGTCCACCTGGCACGCCCTCGACACCCTGCAGGAGGCGCGCGAGGCCTGCGGCGGCGCCGGCTTCCTCGCCGAGAACCGGCTCACCCAGCTCCGCGCCGACCTCGATGTCTACGCGACGTTCGAGGGAGACAACACCGTGCTGCTGCAGCTCGTTGCCAAGCGACTGCTGACCGACGTCGGGCGCCGGTTCAAGAACGCGCAGCCGGGGGAGCTGGCCCGCTACGCGGTCGGCCAGGTCGCCGGAGCGACGGTCAACAACTCCGGACTGCGGCGGCTCGCGCAGGTCGTCGCCGACCGCGGCTCGACCGCCCGCTCCGTCGGCCAGCTCCGCGACGAGCAGCGCGAGCTGCTGACGGACCGCGTCGAGAGCATGGTCTCGGGAGTCGCGTCCCGCCTGCGCTCGGCGTCGAAGCTGCCCGCCGACGAGGCCGCCCGCCTCTTCAACGCGCACCAGAGCGAGCTGATCGAGGCCGCCCGCGCGCACGCCGAGCTGCTGCAGTGGGAGGCGTTCACCGAGGCGCTCGCCACGATCGAGGACGACGGGACGCGCACGGTGCTGACCTGGCTCCGCGACCTGTTCGGCCTCGAGCTGATCGAGAAGCACCTCGCCTGGTACCTGCTGCACGGCCGGCTCTCGTCGCAGCGGGCTCTCGCGGTGACCTCCTACATCGACCGCCTGCTCGCCCGCCTGCGCCCGCACGCCGGCGACCTGGTCGCCGCGTTCGGCTACCGCCCCGAGCACATCCGCGCGTCGATCGCGAGCGGCGCCGAGGCGACCCGCCAGGAGGAGGCGCACGCCTGGTACGAGGCCGCCCGCGCGGACGGCACCCTCCCCAACCCCGAGAAGTCGCCGAAGCGCTGACCCCCTCCGCGAGATGCCACTTGTGCACGCGACACGCCGTGAGAAGCGTGCACAAGTGGCATCTCGCGACCGGAGTCAGCGCTCCAGGAAGGCCAGGGCGGCGTCGCGCTCGGCACGGAGCTCGAGCACGGACTCGTCGATCTTGGCGCGCGAGTGGGCGTCGATCTCCAGGCCCGGGATGATCCGCCACTCGCCGTCGACGGAGCGGACGGGGAACGAGGAGATCAGGCCCTCCTCCACGCCGTAGGAGCCGTCGGACTCGACCGCCGCGGAGGTCCACTCGGTGCCGGTGACCCAGTCGTGCACGTGGTCGATCGCGGCGGATGCGGCCGAGGCGGCGGAGGAGGCGCCGCGCACCTCGATGATCTCGGCCCCGCGCTTGGCGACCCGCGGCTCGAACTCCTCGTGCAGCCAGGCGGCGTCGACCAGGTCGGCGACGGGCCGGCCGTCGACGACCGCGTGGCTGACGTCCGGGTACTGCGAGGCGGAGTGGTTGCCCCAGATGGTGACGCCGGAGATCGCGTCGACCGGAGCGTCGAGCTTCGCGGCGAGCTGCGCGACGGCGCGGTTGTGGTCGAGGCGGGTCATCGCGGTGAAGCGCCCGGCCGGGATGTCCGGGGCGCTCGCGCGGGCGATCCAGGCGTTGGTGTTGGCCGGGTTGCCGACCACGAGCACGCGGATGTCGTCGGCGGCGTGCTCGTTCAGCGCGGCGCCCTGCGGACCGAAGATGCCGGCGTTCGCCGCGAGGAGGTCCGCGCGCTCCATGCCTGCCGAGCGCGGGCGGGCGCCGACGAGCAGGGCGACGCTCGCGCCGTCGAACGCGGCGGCCGGGTCGTCGGTGACCTCGATACCGCGCAGCAGCCCGAACGCGCCGTCCTGCAGCTCGAGCGCGGTGCCGGCCGCGGAGCGCAGGCCGGCGGGGATCTCGAGGAGGCTCAGCCGGACCGGGATGTCGGGGCCGAGGAGCTGCCCGGAGGCGATGCGGAACAGGAGCGCGTAGCCGATCGCGCCTCCCGCTCCGGTGACGGCGACGGTGACGGGAACGCGCTGCATGCTCATGCGGCCGACGGTAGTCCGGCCGCCTGCGCGCCGCATCGGAAGCGGAGTCTCGATACGCGCTGCGCTGCTCGACCAGCGCAAGGAGCGACTGTCGCCGCGCTCTCCTCTCGTGCCCGCGCATGCTGTCGCTCTCCCTCGCCGCCGCGCTCCTACGCATGCTGTCGCTCTCCCTCGCCGCCGCGCTCCCGTGCATGCTGGTCGAGTAGCCGCGGCACGCGGCGTATCGAGACCCCACCCCTTCGATCCTTGACCGTTAGACCTCTAACCATTAGAGTTCTGAGCATGCAGGAACCCCGCGACCGCCCCACCTCCGGACTCGAGCTCGTCCGCTGGCTGGCGTGGGCGCAGCGCAAGGCCGGCGAGGACTGGATCCGCGCCCGCGAGCTGAGTCACGAGCAGGCCTTCGTCCTCGGCTACCTCGCGCAGACGCCCGGCGTCATCCAGCGCGAGATCGCCGAGGTCAGCCGGACGAGCCCCGCGAGTGTCACGAGCCTCCTGCAGGGGCTCGAGCGCCGCGGCCTCGTCGAGCGGCGCACCGAGGGAGGCGACGACCGCCGCAAGCGCGTCTACGCGACTCCCGCAGGTGCCGAGCTCATCGCCGGGTTCGAGGACGCCATGCTTGCCGCCGACGAGACCCTCCTCGCCCCTCTCGACCCCGAGGAGCGCGCCACCCTCCAGGCGCTCCTGACCAAGATCACCGCGGTCCTCCCGCCCCCCACCCGCTAGGCGCTCGGGCGCTCGGCCCCCGCCTCCCGTTCCGCCCCTCCTCACGCGCCGCTCCCTCGCGCGCCTCCTCACCGCGCCCTCCGCGGTGCCCCGACCGCGCCCTCCTCGGCGCGCCCTCCCTCCTCGCGCCGTGCCGGCGACCCTCGGCGCGCGCTCGACCCTGCCCGGAAGAAGCCCAGCCATGTCCAGCACCGACACCCCCACCGACACCCCCACCGACACCACGCCCACCGACACCCCCACCCCGCGCCCCGCCGCCCCCGGCTCAGACCGCTGGTACCTCTCCTCCGCCCCGATCGTCCGCGCCCTCGTGCACCTCTGCGTGCCGATGGCCGCCGCGATGATCGTCTCCGCCGTCTACAGCGTCATCAACGCCGGCGTCGTCGGCTCGCTGCACGACGCGACCCTGCTCGCCGCGATCACCCTCGGCGCTCCGCTGCTCGGGCTGGTGATGGCGGTCGGCGGAGTCTTCGGCGTCGGCGGCAGCGCCCTCATCTCGCGCCTGCTCGGCGCCTCCGAGCGCGACCCCGAGAAGGCGGGCGAGATCAAGCACGTCGCCTCCTTCGCGCTCTGGGGCTCGATCCTCACCGGCGCCGTCCTCGGCGGCCTCGGCCTGCTCCTGCTCGGCCCGCTGGTCGCGCTCCTCGGCGCCGACTCCACCACGGCCGCCGCGACCGGCGCCTTCACCGCGGTCACGCTCGCCTTCGTGCCGGTGCTCGCCGCCTCGTTCTGCCTCGAGCAGCTGGTGCGGGCGGAGGGCGCCGCCCGCCAGGTCATGGTCGGCCTGCTGCTCTCGACCGTCGCGAACCTCGTCCTCGACGTCCTCTTCATCCTGGTGCTGCACCTCGGCGTCGCCGGGGCGGCGCTCGCCGTGGGCCTCGCCAACCTGCTCGTCGTCGGCTACTTCGCCCTCTGGCTCCAGCGCCGGAGCGAGCACATCGACCTCTCGCCCCGCTGGTTCACCCTGCGCGCGAGTGTGCTGAAGCCCGTCTTCGGCGTCGGCGCCGGCGAGCTGCTGCAGTCGGGCTTCCTGATCGTGACCGCGCTCGTGCTCAACAACCTCGCCGCGGCCTACGGAGACGGACCGCTCGCGGCCATGGGCGTCGCGGTCCGCATCGCCCAGGTCCCCGAGTTCCTGGTGATGGGCATCACCCTCGGCGTCCTGCCGCTGCTCGCCTACTCCTACGGCAAGGGCGACCGCGAGCGCCTGCGCGCGGCGGTCCGCGGCGCCGCCGTCGCCGTCGGGACGATCACCGTGCTCGCGGCGGCCGCCCTCTGGCTGCTGCACGAGCCGGTGCTCGCGGTCTTCGCCGACGACCCCGCGGTGCTGACCCTCGGCGCCGTGGTGCTCGCGGCGCAGCTCGTGGCGATGATCGCCAACGGCTTCGCGGGCCTGCTGACCTCGCTGTTCCAGGCCACCGGCCGCGCTCTCGCGGCGACCACCATGTCGCTCACCCAGGGCGTCCTCTTCGTCCCGGTCGTGCTGCTCGGGAACCTCTGGTTCGGTCTCGGCGGCATCATCTGGGCGCTGACCGCCACCGAGGTGCTCGTCCTCGTCGCCGGAGCCGTGCTCTGGCTCGCCTCCCGCCGCGCCATCGACCGCGGCCTGGCCGAGGGCGACGCCGAGCGCGCCGAGGCGGTGCTCGAGCAGGCCTGACGCCGATCCGGATGCGCAACCCCCGGGCGCATCCGGGGCCGGGCCGCGTGAAATCGCTTCCCCCGACCCTGATCGTCAGTAGTGTGCGGCCCATGCGCACTCTGTACCCCGAGATCGAGCCCTTCCACACCGGAATGCTCGACGTCGGCGACGGCCACGAGATCTACTGGGAGGCCTCGGGCAACCCCGAGGGCAAGCCCGTCGTCTTCCTGCACGGCGGACCGGGCGCCGGCGCCTCGGCCACCCACCGCCGCCTCTTCGACCCGGAGAAGTACCGGATCGTGCTCCTCGACCAGCGGATGTGCGGCCGCTCCACCCCGCACGCGAGCGAGCCGGACGCCGACCTCTCGACCAACACCACCTGGTACCTCGTCTCCGATCTCGAGAAGCTCCGCGAGCACCTCGACATCGAGCGCTGGCAGGTCTTCGGCGGCTCCTGGGGCTCCACGCTGGCCCTCGCGTACGCCGAGTCGCACCCCGAGCGCGTCACCGAGATCGTCCTCCGCGGGATCTTCACCCTCCGCCGGGCCGAGCTCGAGTGGTTCTACGAGGGCGGCGCCGCCGCGGTCTACCCGGACCTCTGGGAGGGCTACACCTCGGTGATCCCGGCGGGCACGAGCGGAAGTCTGATCGAGGCCTACTACCGGCTGCTGCACGACGCCGATCCGGCCGTGCACGGTCCCGCCGGCGTCGCCTGGACCACCTGGGAGTCCTCGACCATCACGCTCCTGCAGAAGCCGGAGATGATCGAGGCGTGGTCCGACCCCGCCTTCGCCCTGGCCTTCGCGCGGATCGAGAACCACTACTTCGTGCACAAGGGCTGGCTGGAGGAGGGGCAGCTGATCCGCGACGTCGGCGTGCTGCGCGGCATCCCGGCCGTCATCGTCCAGGGCCGCTACGACATGTGCACGCCCGCGTTCACCGCGTGGGACCTGCACCGGGCCTGGCCCGAGGCGGACTTCCACCTGATCCCGGACGCCGGCCACGCGTTCGACGAGCCGGGCATCCTCGACGCCCTGATCGAGGCGACCGACCGCTTCGCCTCCTGAGCCGATCGGCGGCTCCGTCCCGCCCGGCCGGCGGGGCGGACTAGCCTGGGCGGATGCGCGCGGACGACGACAAGGGGATGGACGGCTGGCCCACCGGCCGCCTCCTCGCCACGGCGTCCCGGATGGTCGAGCACGCCTGGCACGGCGCGCTCGCCGAGATCGGCCTCACCCACGCGGGCCTGGTCGTGCTGCATCTGCTGCAGGCCGGGCCGGCCGCGCAGAAGGAGCTCGCCGCCTCCGCGCACGTCGAGGTGCAGACCATGTCGCGCACGATCGAGCGCCTCGAGCGCGAGGGGCACGTCTCCCGCGTGAGCGACTCCGCCGACCGCCGCCGGCAGCTGGTGTCGCTGACCGACAAGGGCCGCGAGGCCTGGCAGCGCGCGCACCGGCTCGAGGTCGACATGCTGCCCGGGACCCTCGACCACGGTCCGCTGCGCGAGGCGCTGCTCGACATCATCCGCGACGCGAGCGAGTCGCGCTGGGGCTGATCCGCCCGAGCCGTCCGGGCCGTCCGCAACCCCGGGCAGCGTGTCCTCGGTCGGCGCTAGTTTGACCGCATGACCTTCAACGACGACTCCCAGCTCAGCGGCGGCAAGGTCCGCCGGCGCGGCCGCACCACCGGCATCGCGGTCGGCGGCGGCGCGGTGGGCGTCGTCGTCCTCGCCCTGCTCTCGCAGCTGCTCGGGGTCGACCTGTCCGGGCTCGGCGGTCTCGTCGGCGGCGGCGGCGGGAGCTCGCCGGACCAGATCACGAGCACGGCCGTCGCCTGCGACAGCGGCGCCGATGCCAACGCCGAGGTCGACTGCCGGCTCGAGGGCGCGGCGGAGTCGCTCGACCGCTACTGGGCCGGCGCGGCGGGCTCCGTCGGGGCGACCTACACGACGACCGGCGGAGTGATCGTCTTCGAGGACCAGACCAGCACCGGCTGCGGCAACGCGACGGCCGCGGTGGGCCCGTTCTACTGCCCGCCGGACCAGACGATCTACCTCGACACCGACTTCTTCGACGAGCTGCGCACCCGCTTCGACACCTCGGGCGGCTCGCTCGCGCAGATGTACATCCTGGCCCACGAGTGGGGCCACCACATCCAGAGCCTGACCGGCGCGATGGAGTCGGCCGACCGCAGCGGCACCGGCCCCGACTCCGACTCCGTGCGCCTCGAGCTGCAGGCCGACTGCTACGCCGGCGCCTGGGTCGGCGACGCCTCGACCGTGCCCGACGAGACCGGCACCCCCTACCTCAAGCCCGTGACGCAGGAGCAGTACCGCGACGCCCTGAGCGCCGCCGCGGCCGTCGGCGACGACCGCATCCAGGAGCAGGCGACCGGCACCGTCGACCCCGAGGGCTGGACCCACGGCTCCGCCGAGCAGCGCCAGCGCTGGTTCCAGGCCGGCTTCGACGCCGACGCCACCGCCTGCGACACCTTCGCCGTCGCGGGCTCCGCCCTCTGACTCCACCCCGGAGCGGCCCCGCGTTCATGCCGGTCGAGCAGCCGCGCAGCGGCGTATCCAGACCCGCCCCCCTCAGCTCACCGAGTCGCTCGGCTCCTCCATGTACCACTCCGTGAAGGAGCACGCCCGCCCGTCCTCCGCGAAGCGGATGACCCACAGATTCAGGTACGTGCGGTCCGACGGGTAGATGGTCCGCGCCTCCACCACCGCCGTGGTCTCTGTCAGCGCGACGAGCCCCCACGCGAACGTCGGGTCGTCCGGCTCGCTCTCCGAGACCCACCACTCCACGATCGCCTCCCGCGGGGTGATCGCCTCCGCGTACGGCGCCGTGAAGTACTCCGCGCCCTCGGTGAAGAGCGCCGCCACATCCGCGGGGTCGTCCGTCGCCCAGGCCTTCTCGTAGCCGGCGATCCAGCTCTCGATCTCGATCATGCGCCCATCCTCGTCCCGCGCGTGGCAGCCCGGTAGAGCGATCGGGAAGGTTTCCGAGCATCGGTCGGTTCGGCTCAGAGGCCCGGCGATGCAAAGCTGAGCAATACGACCCGCCCTGCAGGACGCCGGACCACCGGCGCCCCGCTCCTGCACGCCGCCGACACGAAGGACCGCAGTGCCCGACTCCGACAGACGCTCGCTCACCCGCTCGCCCAGCCCCCGCCTGATCACCGCCGTCCTCGCCTTCGCGGGGATGAGCGCCTCGTTCATGCAGACGCTGGTCGTCCCGATCCAATCGGAGCTGCCCACCCTGCTCGGCGCCGATCGGAGCGAGACCGCCTGGGTGATCACCGCGACCCTGCTCAGCGCCTGCATCCTCACCCCGGTCTCGGGCCGCCTCGGCGACCTCTACGGCAAGCGCCGGATGGCCCTCGCCGCGCTGGTCGTCCTCGTGATCGGCTCGATCGTCTGCGCCTTCGCGGACGACGTCTGGACGCTCGTCGTCGGCCGCGCCCTTCAGGGTGCCGTGATGGGCGTCATCCCCCTCGGCATCTCGATCCTCCGCGACACCCTGCACCGCGACCGCCTGCCCGGCGCGATCGCCCTCGTCAGCGCCACGCTCGGCATCGGCGGCGCGCTCGGCCTGCCGCTCAGCGCCCTGGTCGCCGAGAACCTCGACTGGCACGTGCTGTTCTGGATGTCCGCCGGGCTCGGCGTGCTCGACATCGTCCTCGTGCTCCTCGTCATCCCCGTCTCGACCCTGCGCTCGCCCGGCCGCTTCGACGTCGTCGGCACGATCGGCCTCGCGATCGGCCTCAGCGGCATCCTGATCGCCGTCTCGCGCGGCAACGACGCGGGCTGGACGAGCCCCGGCATCCTCGGCTCCGGTCTCGGCGGCGTCGCGGTCCTGCTGATCTGGGGCTGGTACGAGCTGCGCCAGGAGAGCCCGCTCGTCGACCTCCGGGTCGCCGCCCGCCCCGCGGTGCTGTTCACCAACCTCGCCTCGGTGGCCGTCGGCTTCGCCTTCTTCGGCGCGCAGATCACCCTGCCGCAGCGCCTCGAGCTGCCCGCGGCA
Source organism: Rathayibacter sp. PhB152 (assembly GCF_003751395.1). Classification (NCBI taxonomy): domain Bacteria; kingdom Bacillati; phylum Actinomycetota; class Actinomycetes; order Micrococcales; family Microbacteriaceae; genus Rathayibacter; species Rathayibacter sp. PhB152. Next base: position 372,821 of record NZ_RJUT01000003.1, read on the forward strand.
TCCGGCGTCGGCTTCGGCCTCAGCCTGATCGTGGCGAGCCTGGTCCTGGCGCCCTCGGGCCTGGCGATGATGGCGACCTCCCCGCTCGCCGCCCGGCTCTCGGCGCAGTCCGGGCCGCGCCTCGTGCTGGTCTCGGGAGCGGCGCTGATCGCGGTGTCCTACCTGCTGATCCTCCCGTTCGGCGCGGAGGTCTGGCAGATCCTCGTGATCAACGCGCTGATCGGCGTCGGGCTCGGCCTCGCCTACGCCGCGATGCCGACCTTGATCATGCACGCGGTGCCGGCCTCCGAGACCGCGGCGGCGAACGGCCTGAACTCGCTGATGCGCACCCTCGGCACGACGCTGTCCTCCGCGGTGACCGCGGCCGTGCTGGCGCAGCTGACCGTCTCGGTCGGCGCCGTCGACCTGCCGAGCTCGGAGGCGTTCGAGACGACGTTCGTCATCGGCGCGATCGGCGCGGTTGTCGCCGTGGTGCTCGGGCTGCTGATCCCGAAGGTGTCCCGCCCGGAGGTTCGTCCGGCGCTGCCCTGACCGGTGCTTCCGGCCGGCGCGCTCGCCCGAGCGCCGCGCGGCCCGCGCCGCTCACTCCTCGTCGAGGAGCAGTCGCTCGATCTGCAGCTCGCGCAGGCGCACGGTCGCCAGCTGGTTCTCGCGCGCGGCGATCGCGAGTCGGCAGAGCAGCACAGCGAGCACGAGCACGATCACGACGACCGCGATGGCCGCGACGATGTAGAGGATGCCGAAGACGTTCAGAGCGGAGAACATCCTCCGACGCTAGCCAGCGGGGGTCGCGCGGATCGTCCCCCGCAGGACGGAGCCGGGACTCCTCGGAACCCCGATGGCGCTTCACATCCGGGCCCGAGGTGCCCGCGCGTAGGGTGACTCCCCGTGGAACCCCGATCTCCCGACCGCGCGGCGCCCGCCGTCCCCCCGCTGAGCGACGAGGTCGCGCAGGCGCTCGACGCCGGGACGGTCGCCGAGATCCGCGCCCTCCGCGACGACTTCGCGCGGTTCATGCTGCAGTACAAGTTCGGCATGGACGAGATCGTCACGAAGGTGACGATCCTGCAGGAGGAGTTCCGCGAGATGCGGGAGTACAACCCGATCGAGCACGTGTCGAGCCGGCTGAAGTCGGCCGACAGTCTGATCGAGAAGATCGAGCGCAAGGGCTGCGACACCTCCTTCGAGGGCATCGCCGCCGCCGTCACCGACATCGCGGGCGTCCGGATCACCTGCAGCTTCGTCTCGGACGTCTACCGCGTCTTCGACATGCTCACCTCGCAGGCCGACGTCCGCGTCCTCGAGGTGAAGGACTACATCGCCACTCCGAAGGAGAACGGCTACAAGAGCCTGCACGCGATCGTCGAGGTGCCGGTGTTCCTCTCGGGAGGCTCGGTCGACGTCTGCGTCGAGGTCCAGTTCCGCACCATCGCGATGGACTTCTGGGCCAGCCTCGAGCACAAGATCTACTACAAGTACGACCGCCAGGTCCCGCAGCAGCTGCTCGACGGCCTGTCCGACGCCGCGCGCACCGCCGCCGCCCTCGACGCCGACATGGAGCGCCTGCACCGCCAGGTCCGCGGCGAGCTCCCCCTCGACCCGGTCCTCCGCATCCTCGACGTCTGACCCGCTGCACCGTTCATGCTGATCGAGCGGTCGGCCCTGTGGGCCCTGCCCATGCTGATCGAGTAGCCCGCTCCGCGGGCGTATCGAGATCCACCGTCCCCAGCACGCCCGGTCTCGATACGCCGCTCCGCGGCTACTCGACCAGCAGGGAACTCATGCCGATCGAGCAGCCCGCGCAGCGGGCGTATCGAGATCCACCGTCGCCGGGGCTACCCCAGCGCCGTCACCAGCACCAGCAGCAGCACCGCGGACCCGTTCAGCGTCGCGTGCGACACGATCGCCGCGCCGAGCCGCCCGGTCACCGTGGAGATCCAGCCGTGCGCCAGCCCGGCGATCACCGTCGTCGTCCCCAGCGTGACCACCGTCGCGGGGTTCACCATCTGGTGCCCGTGCAGCAGGGCGAAGACCAGCGTCGACGCGATCACGCTGAACACCGCCGCCCAGACGCGCCGTCCGCGGGTCGGCGGTGCCGCATCGCCCTTCGTCCGCAGCATCCGGTTGCGGACCGCCCGCATGACGACCCCGCGGCAGAGGATCTCCTCGACGATCGGAGCGACCAGCACCGGGATCATCACGGAGCTCAGCACGAACCACAGCGGATCGGGGTCGAGCTCGAGGTTGCTCTCCGCCTCGCCCAGCAGCGGCGAGAACACGATCAGCACGGCGACGATCGCGAGCCGCACGCCGATCCCCAGCCCGATGCCGATCGGCACGTCGATCCAGCGGAACCGCAGCCCGTAGTCGGCCGCGAGCGACCCCAGCCCGCGCAGCTTCGATGCGGCGAACGGGATGACGAGCGCGACCAGGTAGCTGGCGAACGACCCCGCGAACACGAGCCCGGGGGAGTAGGGCAGCACCCCGAAGCCGAACAGCACGATCAGCAGCGCGAGCGGCAGCACGATCCCGGCGATCGTCAGCGCCGCCGTCGGCAGCCCCCAGCGCACCCGCGGATCCGGCAGATAGAGGAGAGAGGAGTACGGAGCGTCGACCGACGGCTGCGGCTCGGGCGGCGGCGCCCACGCGAAGGCGGGCCCATCGTGCGGCGGCGCGGCGGCGACGGCAGGCTGCTCGGGGGCGACGGTCGACGGATCGGGCGGCGGAAAGGCGGCGGGATTCATGGCCCACCCAGGCTACGCAGCCCAGCTGAGCGCCCGGAGCGCACCCCGGGCTCGCAGAACCACGTCCGGCACGCCGGTTCGCGCCGTTCTCGCGAGCCGAGGCCGATCCGACGAGCCGAGCAGCCGCTCTCGAACTCTGCTGCGCGAGATCCGTCGTACTCCTGCATCGAGTACGACGACTTCTGCGGAGTGAGGCGCGGCCCGAACGGTGGGGCTCGGGAACGACCCGTTAACGGAAGAAACCCCCGCCATGTAGAAGCTAGGCGAGGGTTTCCGTGGCTCCGACGGGCGTCGATCCCGTGACCTCACGATTTTCAGTCGTGCGCTCTACCAACTGAGCTACAGAGCCGTTGCAGCCGAGGATGTCCGAGGACATCGATGCCGCGAGGAGACGAACGAGTCGTCTCCTGGAAAAGGCCCTTCCTCTCGGAAGGGCCTCTCTGCGACCCTGACGGGACTTGAACCCGCGACCTCCGCCGTGACAGGGCGGCACGCTAACCAGCTGCGCTACAGGGCCTCGTTGCGAAGACAAGCATACTGCCTTCGAGGCTGTTCGATTTTCACATCCCGTCCGTCTCCGGCCGTTCTGCGGTGGTGCTCTTCTCTTGCGGTGGTAGCCCTCATCCGTGACCCCAACGGGATTCGAACCCGTGCTGCCGCCGTGAAAGGGCGGTGTCCTAGGCCACTAAACGATGGGGCCGGAAGCTCGCCGGGGCGACCCTGCGGCCGACCCACCATGACTACCGACACGCAAGCATAGGGACAGCCGGCCGGATATGCAAAACCGGCCCTCGAGGGGCGCCGATCGCGGGTCGGCCGCCGGACGTCGATGCGCGCCTGTGCCCCGGACGGGCGACGCCGATCCCTAGGCGTACGGGGAGGGCTTGACTAGTGTGGGTCGGAATCGCCACTTCCTCGCGACGGAGCCGCACCGCTGCCGGGGGAGTAGTCCGTCTCCAGCACCGAGGTCCCATGATCCACTCTTCGCGCCGAAACCGCCCCGCACGCCGCTCCGGCGCGCCGCGGATCGGCCGTCTCCGCGGCACCGCCCTCGTCTCGGCCGCGGTGGCCCTGGTCGCGGGTCTGCTGGTCGCCACTCCCGCCCAGGCGGTCGAGTACCCCAGCTGGGCCGACGTCGAGGCGGCGAAGGGCAACACCCAGGCGGCGGCCGCGCAGGTGGACAGCATCCTCTCGCTCATCGACGGCCTGCAGAGCGAGGTCGCGGCGGCGCAGCAGGTCGCCGAGCAGCGCGGCGAGGAGTACTTCGCGGCGCAGCAGGACTTCGACGACGCCGCCGATCGGGCGAGCGAGCTCGAGGCCAAGGCCACCGCCAGTGCCGACCAGGCCGACGCCGCGACGCAGCAGGCGGGCCTCCTGGCCGCTCAGCTCTACCGCACCACCGGCACCGACCTCTCGGTCAACATCTTCCTCGACGGCGAGGGCGGCAAGGCCGACGACCTCCTCGGCCGCATCGGCAACATGACGAAGCTCGTCGAGCGCTCCAACGCCATCTACGAGCAGGCCAGCACCACCAAGAACGCCGCCGAGTCGCTCGGCGACCAGGCGAAGGTCGCGCAGGCCGAGCGGGAGAAGCTCCGCGTCGCCGCCGAGGCGAAGCTCGCCGAGGCCACGGCCGCGCAGGCCGCTTCGGAGGCGGCGCTCACCGAGCAGCAGAACCAGAGCATCGTGCTCGAGCAGCAGCTCGCTGCCCTCCGCGACACGGAGTCGACGACCGTCGCCGACTACGAGGCCGGCGTCGCCGCCCGCGAGGCCGAGCGCCAGCGCATCCTCGCCGAGCAGGAGGCCGCCCGTCAGGCGCAGGCAGAGATCGCTCGCCAGCAGGCGGCGGCCGCCCGAGAGGCCGCGGCCGCTGCGGCGGCAGCGGCTCCCTCCCGCGGATCCGGCGGCGGCGGTGGCTACAGCGCCCCGGTCGCCCCGTCCCCGGGCGGCGGCTCGACCGCGGTCGGCGACTCCGGCTGGGTGCGTCCCGCCGCGGGTCGGATCACCGGCACTTTCGGGCCGCGCGGCAGCCTCTCCACCGGCGGCGGCTCGACCAGCTCCTACCACCGCGGCACCGACATCGCCGGCGGCTGCGGCATTCCGATCTTCGCCGCCCACAGCGGGACGGTGACCTACGCCGGCTGGTTCGGCACCTACGGCAACTGGATCGAGATCAGCAACGGCGACGGCATCAGCACCGGCTACGCGCACATCATGCCCGGCGGCATCTACGTCAGCGTCGGCCAGCGGGTCGAGGCGGGCCAGCAGATCGCCGCCGTCGGCACCACCGGCGCCTCTACCGGCTGCCACCTGCACTACGAGACCCGCGTCAACGGCACCGCCGTCGACGCTCAGCCCTTCATGGCCGCACGAGGAGTCACACTTGGTTGACGCGCAGAAGACCGCCCGCAGCTTCACCCCCGCCCCGCGTGAGCGGGCCTGGAAGGGCCGTCTTCCGCTGGCGGTCTCGGCCGCCTTCGCGGTGACCGCCGTCACGGCGTCGCTCGGCATCGTGCCGGCTCAGGCGGACGACCCGTCGTACCCCTCGTGGGACGACGTGCAGAACGCGAAGACCGACGAGGCCAGCAAGCAGGCCGAGATCGACTCGATCACCGCGCTGATCGGCGGGCTGCAGACCTCGGTCGACGACGCGTCGCTCGTCGCGATGAAGAAGGCGGAGGCCTGGCGCCAGGCCCAGGAGGCGCTCGACGCCGCGGCCGCCGCCGTCACCGAGCTCGAGGACCGCGCGAACGCGGCGGCGTCGACGGCGCACACGTCGCAGATGCGTGCCGGCCTCCTCGCCGCGCACCTCTCCCGCTCCGCCGGCGGCGACCTCTCGATGAGCCTCGTCGCGAAGGGCCAGGACGCGGGCGATCTGCTGTACCAGCTCGGCGCGATGTCGCAGCTCTCCGAGCAGTCGCAGCGCGTCTACGCCGACGCCCTGGCCGACAAGCAGACCGCGGAGTCGCTCGCCGAGCAGGCCGACGTCGCCGTCGTCGAGCACCAGAAGCTGTCCGACGCCGCGGACGAGGCCCGCACGGGCGCCGACGCCGCCGCCGCCTCCGCCCGGAGCGCCCTCGCGGCGCAGGAGGCGAAGTCGGAGGAGCTCATCGCGCAGCTCGCGCTGCTCAAGGACTCCACCGTCGAGATCGAGACCGCGTTCCTCGCCGGCGAGCAGGAGCGCAAGGCCGCCGCGGCCGCTGCCGCCGCCGCCGCGAAGGCCGAGGCCGACGCGGCCGCCGCCCAGCCGGTCGCGCAGCCGTCGTCCGGGTCCTCGTCGGGAGGGTCCTCGTCGTCGGGCTCCTCGTCGACGGCTCCCCGCCCCGCGGCGCCGGCAGCGAGCCAGCCCTCGGCGCCGGTCCCGAACCAGCCGGTCGTCGAGCAGCCCGCCCCCCAGCCCGCCCCGCAGCAGCCGGTCGCTCCGGCGGCCCCTGCGCAGCAGCCCGCACCGCTCCCGGCGCCCGCAGCCCCGCAGCCCGCACCGGCGCCGGTGCAGAACCCCGCGCCGCAGCAGAACCAGGTCGAGACCGCGATCTCCTACGCGATGGCGCAGCTCGGCGAGCGTTACGTGCTCGGCGGCATGGGCCCGGACGTCTGGGACTGCTCGGGTCTGACCAAGCAGTCGTACGCGAGCGCCGGCGAGTACATCGGCACCCACTCCGCGACGAACCAGTACAACACCATGGCGAACGAGGGCAAGCTCGTCCCCTACAGCCAGCGTCAGCGCGGCGACCTGCTCTTCTGGTCCGACTCGCCCGGCGACTACTATCACGTCGCGATCTACCTCGGCGACGGCCAGATGATCGAGGCGCCGAACCCGAACTCGCCGGTGCGCGTGCACTCCATCTGGGGCACCCCGACCGGCATGGTCGGCCGCCCGACGGCGTAGCGCCGCCCGCGCGGCTCCGCCCGGGCAGCACCGCTCGAAGACACGAGAACCCGCCCCCTCGAGGCGCCGGCAGCAGCCGGTCGACTCGACGGGGCGGGTTCCGTCGTTCGGAGACCCGTGAGGGTCAGTGGCCCTCTTCGGCCAGCTTCTTGATGCCGTCCTGGACGATCTGCTCCGCCTCGGCGGCGTCGCCCCAGGCCTCGACCTTGACCCACTTGTTGGGCTCGAGGTCCTTGTAGCGCTCGAAGAAGTGCTTGATCTCGTTCTTGGTCTGCTCCGGGACGTCCGAGATGTCCTGGATGTGCTGCCAGCGCGGGTCCTTCGCGGGGACCACGATCACCTTGGCGTCGGAGCCGGCCTCGTCGCTCATGTTGAGCACGCCGACCGGGCGGACGGAGACGCCCACGCCCGGGAAGACGGGGTACTCGAGCAGCACCAGCGCGTCGACGGGGTCGCCGTCGAGGCCGAGGGTGTTCTCGAAGTAGCCGTAGTCCGTCGGGTAGACGAAGGAGGTGAAGAGCACGCGGTCGAGGTAGACGCGACCGGTCTCGTGATCGACCTCGTACTTGTTGCGGCTGCCCTTGGGGATCTCTACGACGACGTCGTATGCGGCCATGTTCGCTCCTTGAGTCGGTGGCGCCGCGGGCGGCGCATCGGCGGGTCGGACCGGCCGGGGGAGTGCGCGCGGACACGCGCGCTCGCAGGCCGGATCGCTGGCCTAACGTTACTTGATGTGCCCGATCGCCCCCGCCTGACTCCCGCCGTCGCCGACATCCGGCGCGCGGTGCGCGCGAGCCTCGACGAGCTCGATCCGGGGGCCCTGGTGCTCGTCGCGCTGAGCGGCGGAGCCGACTCGCTGGCCCTCGCGGCCGCGGTCGCCTTCGAGGCCGAGCGCGGCGGCCGGCGAGCCGGCGCGGTGATCGTCGACCACGGTCTCCAGGACGGCTCGGCGGAGGTCGCGCGACGCGCATCGGAGCAGGCGCACGCCCTCGGCCTCGCCCCCGTGCTGCGCGAGGTCGTGTCCGTGCTGCCGGACGGAGACGGTCCGGAGGCGGCGGCGCGCACGGCGAGGTACCGCGCCTTCGACGACGCGGTCGAGGCGACGGGTGCCGCGGCGGTCCTCCTCGCGCACACCCTCGACGACCAGGCCGAGACGGTGCTCCTCGGACTCGCACGCGGCGCTGGCGCGGCGAGTCTGCACGGCATGGCGGCGGTGAGCGGGGTGCTGCGGCGCCCTCTGCTCGGCGTCCGGCGCTCGAGCACCGTGGCGGCCTGCGCCGACGCCGGCCTCGAGCCGTGGAGCGATCCGCACAACGACGACCCGCGCTACACCCGCGTCCGCGTCCGCCGCTCGGTACTGCCGGTGCTCGAGGACGAGCTCGGCCCGGGAGTCGCCGAGGCGCTCGCCCGCACGGCCGACCAGCTCCGCGAGGACGGCGACGCGCTCGATGCGATGGCGCTCGACTGGGCGCTCGAGCTCGTCGGCCAGAACGACGACGGCCACGTCACGGTCGACGCGCGCGGCCTCGCCGCCGACCCCCCGGCGCTCCGCCAGCGCATCATCCGCCTCGTCGTGCAGAACGAGTTCGGCGTCGCCCTCTCCCGCGCCCAGACCCTCGCCGTCGCCGCCCTCGTCACCGACTGGCACGGCCAGAAGGGCGTCGACCTCCCCGGCGTCCGAGCCACCCGGGTATCCGCCACTCTCGTCTTCGCCCCCGTGTGATCTCCCCGCCGCGAGATGCCACTTGTGCACGCGACACGCCGTGGAAGGCGTGCACAAGTGGCATCTCGCGGAGGGGGGCAGGGCGCCCCCGCCCGTAGAGTGGCCGGGTGGAAGCAGCCGACATCGCCGACGACATCACCGAGGTCCTCTTCACCGAGGCCGAGATCCACGAGCGGATCCGCGACCTGGCACGCGCCATCGAGCGCGACTACGCCGGCGAGAACCTGCTCATCGTGGGGGTGCTCCGCGGTGCCGTCATGGTGATGGCGGACCTCGCCCGCGAGCTGAAGCTCGACATCGTGATGGACTGGATGGCCGTCTCCTCCTACGGCAGCAGCACCAAGTCCTCCGGCGTGGTGCGGATCCTCAAGGACCTGGACACCGACATCACCGACCGCAAGGTGCTGATCGTCGAGGACATCATCGACTCCGGCCTCACCCTCTCCTGGCTGCAGGGAAATCTGCGCAGCCGCGGCGCGGAGTCGGTCGAGATCTGCGCGCTCTTCCGCAAGCCCCGCGCCGCCAAGGTCGAGGTCGACGTCGCCTACGTGGGCTTCGACATCCCGAACGACTTCGTCATCGGCTACGGCCTCGACTACGCCGAGCGCTACCGCAACCTCCGCGATGTCGCGATCCTCGCTCCCCACGTCTACGCCTGACCGGTCCGGGGCCGACGCCCGCGCGGACGCGGCGCAGTCGAGCCTCGAGCGGCTGTTCGCCGTGCCGGTGCTCGGCTACCACGTGAGCTACCCGACGTCGCTGCGCGCGGATCTCGAGTTCGACTACTGGTGGCTCGCGCACGCGATCGACGCCGCGGTCGACGCTTTCGAGCGCACCGGCGACAGCGCGCACCTCGAGCGCGCCGCGCGGATCCACCGCGCCGTCCGGCTCCGCAACGGCGGACGGCTGGTCAACGGCTACTTCGACGACATGATGTGGCTCGGCGGCGCGCTGGCCCGCCTCGGCGAGGCGACGGGGGAGGGCCGCTGGCTCGACCGCGCGGACCGGCTCTGGCGCTTCGCGGTCGCGCGCGGCTGGAACCTCCGGCACGGCGCGAGCCTCGCCTGGCGCCGCCGCCAGCTCGACTACAAGAACGCGCCGGCGAACGGGCCGTTCGCAATCCTGGGTGCGCGGCTGGAGCGGCTCCGCCCCGACGGCCGGGAGGAGCTGTCCCGCGCCGCCTTCGACTGGCTGCACGTGCGCCTGCGCGACGACGACACCGGCTTCGTCGCCGACGGCATCGGCCGCGAGGGCGGCTCGGCCCGCGACGACTGGGCGTTCAGCTACAACCACGGCGTCTACATCGGGGCGGCGCTGGCGCTGCACCGGCTGCGTCCGGATGCACGGCTGCTCGCGCACGCCTCCCGGACCGCCGACGACCTGCTCACGCGCCTCGCGCCCGACGGCGTCTTCGTCGACCAGGGTGCGGGGGACGGCGCGCTCTTCGGCGGCATCGCCTACCGGCACCTGGTCGACCTCGCGACGGCGGACGGGGTCGACGCCGCGTCCGCCGCACGGATCCGCCTCTTCGTCACCGGCAGCGTCGACGCCCTCTGGCGCTCGAGCGAGCGAGGCGGGATCCTGCTCGCCGGACCGCGCTGGGACGCCCCGCCGACCCTGCCCGCGACGCTCTCGGCCGAGCTCGGCGCGGTCCTCGCGACGGAGGCGGCGGCGACCCTCGCACGGCGCACGGTGCGGGAGCCGGCGTCCGGCACAGCAGACTGAGAACGTGAGAGCCCCTTCCGCGAGATCCACGGCCGCGCGACCCGTGGTCGCCGTCGTCATCAATCCGAGCAAGTTCGACGACGTCGGCGCCGCGCAGGACGTGGTCGCCACGGTCGCCCGCCGCGCCGGGTGGCGCGAGCCGCTCTGGTTCGAGACCAGCGTCGACGACTCCGGAGCCGGAGCCGCGCGGGCCGCCCTGGAGTCGGGCGCCGACCTCGTCTGCGCGATGGGCGGCGACGGCACCGTGCGCGCGGTCGCCTCGGTGCTGCGCGGGACCTCCGTTCCCTACGGCCTGCTGCCCAGCGGCACCGGCAACCTGCTCGCCCGCAACCTCGGGATCCCGCTCGGCGCGCTCGCCGACGCGGTCGAGATCGCGCTGCTCGGGCAGGACCGGGCGATCGACGTCGGCACGGCGACCTTCGACGACGGCGAGGAGCGCGTCTTCATGGTGATGGGCGGCGTGGGCCTGGATGCCGAGATCATGGACAAGACCGACGACGAGCTGAAGAAGCGGGTCGGCTGGGGCGCCTACGTCGCGGCGGGCGCCGAGGTGATGTTCAAGGCCGGCTTCGAGGTGACGCTGACCATCGACGGGAAGCCGGAGCCGCCGACCCGCACCCTCATGGTGCTGGCCTGCAACTGCAGCTCGGTCGTGGCGAACATCGAGCTCGCCGCCGGCGCGGTCCTCGACGACGGCGACCTCGAGCTGGTGCTGCTGCGCCGCCGCTTCGGACTCGCCCTCGACGTCGCGACCGGCAACCGCAACGGCCTCGCGTCGCTGCACCAGTGGCCGGGACGCGAGTTCTCCTTCTCGCTCGACCAGCCCGTGCTCGCCGAGCTCGACGGCGATCCGATCGGCCGCACCACGAGCGGCCGCTTCAGCGTCGACCCCGGTGCACTGCTCGTCCGTCTGCCGGTGCCGACCCCGAAGAGCCCGGGCCTCACCCCGCACGACACCCTCGTGATCGACACCACCGAGATCGCGACCATCCTCGCCGCCGAGCCCGACGGAGCCTGAGACCCGCCGCCGGCCGCGGTGGATCTCGATACGCCCGCTGCGCGGGCTACTCGATCAGCATGACGGGGTGCTCCGCGATCGGCATGCGGGCGGCGTTGGCTGCTCACTCGGCCGGGGGCTTTCCCTCGACTCCTTTACGGATGTAATGTATGTTACGAACGTAAAGGAGGCACCATGGCCGACCCCCGCCTCGCCCGCTCGCGTGAGCAGCTGATCGCCGCGATCACGGTCGCGCTCGATCACCCCGGCGACGAGCAGCCGTCGATCACCGACCTCTGCTCGGCCGCTCGCGTCAGCCGGCCGACCTTCTATCAGCACTTCGGCGACGTGCCCTCGCTGGTCGAGGCCGCCGCGCTCGAGCGGATGCACGCGCTGTTCGCCGAGGTCGTGCCGCCCTCCCCGACGGACGTCTGGGAGACCGCGGTGCCCCGCGTCGTCCGCGGCCTGCTCTCGGGGCTGCTCGAGCACGCCGACTTCTACCGCCGCGCGCTGAGCGGTGGCACCGCCCGCTCCGTCCAGGAGTCGGTCGTCGCCTTCCTCGCCCAGCGGCTGCTCGCCTTCTCGCCGCTGGCCGCGCAGGAGCCGGGCGACCGCGCCCGGGTCGAGCGCTTCGCCGTCTTCCTCGCCGCCGGGACCGTCTGGCTCGTCGTCGGCTGGCTGCTCGACGGCGACGACCGCCGCCCGGTCGCCTCCGCCTCGGCCGAGATCGCCGAGCTCCTCGTCACCGGAGTCGCATCGCCGCGGCTCACCGCCCCCGCCACCGACTCCTCGAAGTAGAAGGACCATGCCCGCCTCCGCCGCCCGCCGCTCACCCCGGCTCCTCCACCGTCTGCGCTCCGTCTCCCCGCGCCTCGTCGTCGTCTTCTCCGCGATCGCGCTCATCCCGCTGATCTACGCGGGCCTGCTGACCTCGGCGAACCTCGACCCGACCCACCACCTCGACTCGGTCCCCGCGGCGATCGTGAACGAGGACACGGGCGCGACCGCCGCCGACGGCTCGGCCCTCGCGCTCGGCGACGCGCTGACCGACGAGCTGACGACGAGCACCTCCGCCTCGAACTTCGACTGGACGCGGACCGACGCCGACGAGGCCGCGAGCGAGCTCGCCTCCGGCGCCGTCTACGCGGTGCTGACCGTTCCGGCCGGCTTCTCGGCCGACGTCGCCTCCGTCGGCGGGGACGACCCCTCGGCGGCGACTGCCGCCCGGTTGTCCATCGCGACGAACGACGGCGCCAACCTGATCGTCGGCAACATCGCCGCGACGATCGGCAGCACGGTCACGCAGACCCTCGAGAAGCAGGTCGGAGAGGAGTACCTGAAGAACGTCTACGTCGGCTTCACGGACGTGCACGACAGCCTCGAGCAGGCCGCCGACGGCGCGACGCAGCTCGCCGACGGCGCGGCCACCGCGTCGAGCGGCTCGGACGAGCTCGTGGTCGGTCTCGAGCGGCTGCAGGACGGCACCGCGCAGCTCGCCACCGGGGCGGATTCGCTCCGCGCCGGGGCCGACTCCGCTGCGGACGGAGCGGCGACCCTCTCCTCCGGGCTTCAGCAGCTCGCCGACGGGACGGCCGCGCTGCCGTCGTCCGCCGCCGCGCTGAACACCGGAGCGCAGTCGGTCGCCGCGGGGGCTTCGACCCTCGACGGCGGAGCAGCGGACCTGGCGACCGGGGCGGCGACCCTCGCCGACGGCACCGCCGCTCTGTCCTCCGGAGCGGCGACGGCCGCGACCGGCGCGCAGTCCCTCGCCGAGGGCGCCTCCTCCGTCTCCGACGGCGCGACGGCGGCGCTCGCCGGTGCCGGGACGCTGCGCGACGGCTCGGCGGCGCTGGCCGCGAGCACTCCCGACCTGGCCACCGGAGCGGCGACGGTCGACACCGGCCTCCGGTCGCTGATCGCGGGCTACGGCACTCTCACCGACACCGAGCGACTCGCCCTCCTCACGCAGCTCGAGTCGGGAGCCGCCGGAGTATCGGCCGGAGTGACCGCCGCGGACCAGGGCGCGCAGACCCTCGCCGCCGGGTCCTCGGCGCTCGTCGGCGACTCCTCGGGCGGGCTGACCGCGCTCGTCGCGGGCGCCGCCTCCGTGTCCTCGGGAGCCGCCGACCTCACGACCGGCGTGCAGTCGCTCGCCTCCGGAGCCGCCTCCGCCGATTCCGGCGCGCAGTCGCTCAGCACCGGGGCGCAGTCCCTCGCGACCGGCGCCGCCTCCCTCGACTCCGGAGCAGCGCAGGTCGCCGCCGGCACCGGCACTCTCGCCGGCAGCGTCGGCCCGCTGACGACCGGCCTCGACTCCGCCGCGAGCGGGGCCGGGGCACTCGCCTCGGGCACCGCCTCGCTCGCCTCCGGTTCCGACGCCCTCGCCACCGGTGCCGACTCCGCCGCGCAGGGCAGCGCGGACGCCGCGACCGGCGCGAGCAGCCTCGCCTCGGGGGTCGACTCCCTCGCCTCCGGTTCCGAGACGCTGTCCGGGAAGCTGGCAGACGGGGCCGCCGAGGTCCCGTCCTACACGGCGGACCAGGCGGACGCGCTCAGCGCCGTCGCCGCGGCCCCCGTCGCTCTCGACACCGAGCGCCTGAACCGCGTGCCCGAGTACGGCTCCGGACTCGCGCCGTACTTCATGGCTCTCGCGCTCTGGGTCGGCGCCCTCGCCTTCTACCTGATGAGCGCACCGCTGAGCGAGCGTCTGCTCGCCGCCCGCCGGCCCGCCTGGGTGATCGCGCTGCGCAGCTACCTGCCCGGTGCGCTGATGGCCGTGGCGCAGGGCGTGCTCGCCGCGCTGGTGATCCGCTTCGGCGTCGGCGTCGAGATGGCGCAGCTCCCGGCGCTGATGGGGATCGCGGTCCTCACCAGCCTGACCTTCGTCGCGATCAACCAGGCGCTGATCGCCCTGCTCGACGCACCCGGCCGCTTCCTCGCGCTGCTGCTGATCGTGCTCCAGCTCTCCTCGGCCGGCGGCACCTACCCGATCGAGACGGCGCCCGCCTTCTTCCAGGCCGTGCACGGGGTGCTGCCGCTGACCTACACGGTCGAGGCGTTCCGCTCCCTGATCGCGGGCGGCAGCATCGGCGTCGCGAACGCCGTGCTGGTGCTCTCGCTCTGGCTGCTCGGCGCCCTCGCCGTCACCGTGCTGGCCGCCGCCCGCCGCCGCCGCGGCCTGACGCCGGCGCTGCGCGACCCGGAGCCCCTGCTCGAGACGGCGTGACCCGAGCGGCCCAGCACGGGCGACCGCGCACGCCTCACGCTGGTCGGCACGCGCTCATGCTGGTCGATCAGCCCCGCAGGGGCGTATCGAGACCCGCTGTCTTCCGCAGGGCGGGTCTGCAGCCTCGGCTTCTGGCGCTGGTGGATCTCGATACGCCCGCTGCGCGGGCTGCTCGATCAGCATGGAGAGGGGGCCGAGCGCCCAGCCCGCGCTTCCTCCGCCCAGGGCGAACGCGTGGCGCGCGCTCAGAGAGCGGGAGGTAGCCTGACACTCACATTTCCTCGTCAGAAAGGTGCCGGGCCTGCGCCCGCAACATTCATGAACGTCAAGCGCATCTTCCGGGGTCCCATTCTCTACGTCGTCCTCGCGATCGTGGCGGTCTGGATCGGCTCCTCGCTGATCACGATGTCGGGCTTCCGGCAGATCAGCACGCAGGAGGGGCTCCAGCTCCTCTCCGACGGCAAGGTCGACTCCGCGAAGATCGTCGACGGCGAGCAGCGCGTCGACCTGACCCTCGCGCAGGACGACGGCGACAACGGCAAGCAGGTGCAGTTCTACTACGTGGCACCGCGCGGCGCCGAGGTCGTGGACGCGGTCACCACCGCCGCTCCGTCCGACGGCTACGACGACGAGGTCCCGCAGACCAACTGGTTCCTCTCCGCTCTCGGCTTCCTCCTCCCGATCCTCCTGATCGGCGCGTTCTTCTGGCTGATGCTCTCGGGCATGCAGGGCGGCGGCAACCGCGTCATGCAGTTCGGCAAGTCGAAGGCGAAGCTCGTCTCGAAGGAGTCGCCCAAGGTCACGTTCGGCGACGTCGCCGGCGCCGACGAGGCGATCGAGGAGCTGCACGAGATCAAGGAGTTCCTCAAGGAGCCGGCCAAGTTCCAGGCCGTCGGCGCGCGGATCCCGAAGGGCGTCCTGCTCTACGGCCCTCCCGGCACCGGCAAGACCCTGCTGGCCCGCGCCGTCGCGGGTGAGGCGGGCGTCCCCTTCTACTCGATCTCCGGCTCCGACTTCGTCGAGATGTTCGTCGGCGTCGGTGCGAGCCGCGTCCGCGATCTGTTCCAGCAGGCCAAGGAGAACTCGCCGGCCATCATCTTCGTCGACGAGATCGACGCCGTCGGCCGCCACCGCGGCGCCGGCATGGGCGGCGGGCACGACGAGCGCGAGCAGACCCTCAACCAGCTCCTGGTCGAGATGGACGGCTTCGACGTCAAGACCAACGTCATCCTGATCGCGGCGACCAACCGCCCCGACATCCTCGACCCCGCGCTGCTGCGCCCGGGCCGCTTCGACCGCCAGATCGGCGTCGACGCCCCCGACATGCTCGGCCGCAAGAAGATCCTCGAGGTGCACGGCCGCGGCAAGCCGCTCGCCGGCGGTGTCGACCTCGAGGTCGTCGCCCGCAAGACCCCGGGCTTCACCGGCGCCGACCTCGCGAACGTCCTCAACGAGGCCGCGCTGCTCACGGCCCGCTCCAACGCGCAGCTGATCGACAACCGCGCGCTCGACGAGGCGATCGACCGCGTCATCGCCGGTCCGCAGCGCCGCACCCGCGTCATGCGGGACAAGGAGAAGCTGATCACGGCGTACCACGAGGGCGGCCACGCCCTGGCCGCCGCGGCGATGCGCCACACCGACCCCGTCACGAAGGTGACGATCCTCCCGCGCGGCCGAGCCCTCGGCTACACGATGGTCCTGCCGCTCGAGGACAAGTACTCGACCACCCGCAACGAGCTGCTCGACCAGCTCGCCTACGCCATGGGCGGCCGCGTCGCGGAGGAGATCGTCTTCCACGACCCGACCACCGGCGCCTCGAACGACATCGAGAAGGCGACCTCGATCGCCCGCAAGATGGTCACCGAGTTCGGCATGTCCTCGAACGTGGGCGCCGTGAAGCTCGGCTCCTCCTCGGGCGAGATGTTCCTCGGCCGCGACATGGGCCACCAGCGCGACTACTCCGAGCAGGTCGCCGAGCGCGTCGACCTCGAGACCCGGCAGCTGATCGAGCAGGCGCACGACGAGGCCTGGCAGGTCATCAACGCCAACCGCGACATCCTCGACCGCCTCGCCGCCGACCTCCTCGAGAAGGAGACCCTCGACCACGACCAGCTGGCCGAGATCTTCAAGGACGTCCGCAAGATCGACGAGCGCCCGCAGTGGCTCTCGAGCGACAAGCGCCCGCTGTCCGACCTCCCGCCCATCCCCATGCCGCCGGCCAAGGCGCCGATCGACGCCGGCGCCACCGACGGCGCGGTCGTCTCGGAGAGCTCCGAGCCCGCCGCCCCGCAGCGGCCGCCGCTGATCAACCCGCGCCCGACGACGGCGTAGCAGCACCGTGCCGGTCGACAGGGCGCGCATCGAGGCCGCCGTCGCCGAGCTCCTCGCGGCCATCGGGGAGGACCCGGGCCGCGAGGGGCTCTCGACGACCCCGCAGCGCTTCGCCGACTCCTATGAGGAGTTCTTCGGCGAGTTCGACCTCGACCCCGCCTCGCACCTCGCCGAGACCTTCGCGGTCGTCGAGGAGGGGGAGCAGCCGCCGGCGACCCAGACGGTCGTCGTCCGCGACCTGGCCTTCCGCTCGGTCTGCGAGCACCACCTGCTGCCGTTCGCCGGCGTCGCGCACATCGCCTACCGGGCGGGCGAGCGGGTCGTCGGCCTCGGCAAGCTCCCGCGGGTCGTCGAGACCGTCGCGTCCAGGCCGCAGCTGCAGGAGCGGCTCACCGAGCAGATCGCGGACGTCCTCGACGCCGGTCTCTCGCCCGAGGGCGTCCTGGTCGTCGTCGACGCCGAGCACGGCTGCGTCCGGCTGCGCGGCGCGCGCCAGAGGGCCAGCTCGACCGTCACTGTCGCCGCCCGCGGCACCCTCGCCGACCCCGCCGCGCGCGCCGAGATCATCGCGCTGATCGGCGCCGCCCGGGAGGCCTGACGTGGGCCTCGCCGTCACCGATCTCGCACCCGGCCATCGCGCCGCGCTCCTCGGGATCCTCAACGTCACCCCCGACTCCTTCAGCGACGGCGGTCGCTGGCTGTCCGTGGACGACGCGGTCGAGCACGGACTCCGGATGACCCGCTCCTCCGGCGACGGCCCGGCGTCCTTCGGCGCCGACCTCGTCGACGTCGGCGGGGAGTCGACCCGCCCCGGCGCCGCGCGCGTCGACGCCGCGGCCGAGCAGGGGCGCGTGCTGCCGGTGGTCCGCGCGCTCGCGGCCGAGGGCGTCCGGGTGAGCATCGACACCATGAGCGCCGCGACCGCGGAGGCCGCCCTGGACGCGGGCGCGGTCGTCGTCAACGACGTCTCCGGCGGACTCGCCGACCCGGCGATGCTCCCGCTCGTCGCCGAGCGCGGCGCGGTCTACATCGCCATGCACTGGCGCGGTCACAGCGCCGGCATGACGGAGCTCGCCTCCTACGCCGACGTGGTCGCCGAGGTGCGCTCCGAGCTGGAGCGCCGCGTGGACGCCGCCCGTGCGGCGGGCATCCGCGACGAGCACCTGATCCTCGATCCCGGACTCGGCTTCGCGAAGGACGGCGGCCACGACTGGGCGCTGCTCGCGCACCTCGACGCGATTGTCTCGCTGGGCCTTCCCGTGCTGGTCGGCCACTCCCGCAAGCGCTTCCTCGCGCCCTTCGCTCCCGCGGGCTCGACCGCGGTGGAGCGCGACGACGTGACCGCGCTGCTGAGCCTCGCCGCCGTCGACCGCGGCGCCTGGGGCGTCCGGGTGCACGACGTCCGCTCGAGCGCCCGCGCCCTCGCGCTCGGCGCCCGCCTCCAGGAGGAGCTCCCGTGACCGACCCCGCCCGCTCCGCCGCGACGCCGCCGACCCTCGACGCCGCCGCGCTCGCGCTGCGCGACTCCATCACCCTCACAGGTCTGCGGGTGCGCGCGCACCACGGGGTCTTCGACTTCGAGCGCGAGAACGGCCAGGACTTCGTGATCGACGCCACGGTCTGGCTCGACCTCGCTCCCGCGGCGGGCGGCGACGCGCTGGCCGAGACGGTGCACTACGGGGAGCTGGCGATCGCCCTCGCCGACGCCGTCACCCGCGACCCGGTCGACCTGATCGAGACCGTCGCGGAGCGCCTGGCCGCGGTGGCGCTGAGCTTCGCCGCTGCCGAGGTGGTCCGGATCACCGTGCACAAGCCCGACGCGCCCATTCCGCTGCCGTTCGACGACGTCGCGGTGCAGATCACCCGGGTCCGCCCGTGAGGCCGCGGCAGCAGCGGCTGCTGCCCGAGCGCCGGGTCGTCCTCGCCCTCGGCAGCAACCTGGGCGACCGGCTCGCGCACCTCGAGGCCGCCGTGCGCGCGCTCGCGACGACGCCCGGGCTCCGCCTGGACGGGGTGTCGAAGGTGGTCGAGTCGCCGGCCTGGAAGCTCGACGGCGTCGACGAGGACGCGCCCGCCTACTTCAACGCGGTCGTGATCGGCTCGACGACGCTCGAGCCCGACGACCTGCTCGCCGCCACGGCCGCGATCGAGAGCGCCGGCGGCCGGATCCGCGGCGACGGCGAGGAGCGCTGGGGCGACCGCACGCTCGACATCGACCTGATCGCGGTCGGCGGGGTCGTCCGCGACGACGCGCACCTCACGCTCCCGCACCCCCGCGCCGGTGAGCGCGCCTTCGTGCTCGAGCCGTGGCTCGACGTGGAGCCGCACGCCGTCCTGGTGGGGCGCGGCCCGATCGCCGAGCTGCGTGCCCGCGCGACGGACCGGGTGACCGACCGGCCCGAGACGATAGCGTGGCGGCGCCCGCGAACCTCCGAGACCGCCCCCGCCCCCGGCCGCACCGACCCCGAGAGCAGCACTCCGTGAAGCGCACCCGCATCAGCTCCCTGCTCGGCCTGGCCCTCGTCGGCGCGGTCGCCGGCTTCCTGATCGACTTGGCCATCGCCTCCGCCGGGCGCCCGGTGCTGATCCCGCCGCTCACCGTCCCGCTCACGCTCGTGGTGGTCGCGGCGTTGGTGATCGGCTTCGCGATCCCGATCCACCGCGCGACCAAGGGGACGCTCCGCCGCCCCATCGACCCGTTCCGCGCGATGCGCGTCGTCGTGCTGGCGAAGGCGTCGAGTCTCGTCGGCGCCCTGCTGCTCGGGGCCTCCGGCGGGGTGCTCGTCTACCTGCTGAGCCGGCCCGTGGTGCCTTCGCTAGGCTCCGTGTGGCAGGACGTGGCCGCCATCGTCGGCGCGATCGTCCTGCTGGTGGCCGGTCTGGTCGCCGAGCACCTGTGCACCATCCCGCCGACCGACGACGACGACCCCGCTGTCGGCGAGGTGAACCACGCCTGACGCCGACGCCCGCTCGGACGCAGGCAGGGAGGACGTCATCATGGCCGACGACCAGGAGGCGACCCCCGCGGCCGCTCCGGAGCCGCTGAGCCCGGGGCCGCTGAGCCCGGAGCCGCTGAGCCCGGAGCCGCTGAGCCGGCGTGAGGCGCGGAGCCGCGAGGCGGCGCTCGAGCAGGAGCGCGAGTCGGTCCGGCCCGTGAACGATGCGATTCAGCCGGAGCCGGACGCGGTTCAGTCCGAGCGTGACGCGGTCCGGCCGGAGGGCGTCCGGCTCGACTCCGTCGGTCCCGAGCGCGCGACCGGTGGGCGCCTCGACCTGGCCGGTCCGTGGCGGCGTGTGTCGCCGAAGTACGTGGCCGTCGAGGTCGTCTCGGCCGTCGTCTCCAGCGTGGTGCTCCTCGCCGTGCCGACCTTCCTCCTGCTGATCGGCGTCGACTGGGCCTGGATCCTCGTCGTCGCGGCGGCGATCCTCGCCGTCACCCTCCTGATCGTGGCGCCTCGACGCGCTCGCGCGTACGGCTACCGGCTGCGCGAGGACGACCTGCTCTTCCGCCGCGGCATCATGTTCCAGCGCTTCGTCTCGGTGCCCTACGGCCGCATGCAGCTGATCGACGTCAACCGCGGCCCGCTCGCCCGCGCGCTCGGCCTGGCCGACCTGCGCTTCGTGACCGCCGCCGCGGCGACCGGTGTCAGCATCCCCGGGCTCGTCGACGGCGACGCGGAGGAGCTGCGCGATCGGCTCGTCGAACTGGCGGAGTCGCGCCGGGCCGGCCTGTGAGCGAGGCTCCTGCTGCCGTCCGCGGCATCGAGACCGACCTCGCCGACGGCGAGTGGCACCGCCTGCACCCGGCGACGCCCGTGCTCAAGGGCGGGATCGGCCTGCTGGTGGTCCTCGGCATCCTGATCACCAACCTCCGCGAGCGCCTGCTCGAGCTCTTCCTCCCCGGCCCGGGCGACTACGAGAGCGGCGACCCCGTCGACGCCCTGATCGATCGCGGGTTGATCGGCTGGGCGCTGCTCGCCGTGGCGGCCGGTCTCGCCGTCGCCGTGTTCGCCTTCTGGCTGTCCTGGCGGATGCACACCTTCCGCATCACCGACGAGATCGTCGAGGTGCGCTCGGGAGTGCTGTTCCGCACCAACCGGCGAGCGCGGCTCGACCGCATCCAGGGCATCGCCGTGCAGCGCCCGCTCTTCGCCCGGCTGTTCGGCGCGGCCAAGCTCGAGGTCAGCGTCGCCGGGCAGGACGCGAACGTGCAGCTCTCCTACCTCGGCTCGCGGCTGGTCGACGCGCTGCGGCGCGACATCCTGCGGCTGGCGTCGGGGGTGCGCGAGCGGGAGGCCGTCGCGGGGGAGGCACCGGCCGGCGGCTTCCTCGCCCGCCGGCTGGAGGAGTTCGCCGAGCCGGAGGAGCAGGCTCCGCCCGAGTCGGTGGTCTCCATCCCGCCCGGGCGGCTGCTCGGCTCCCTGGTGTTCAGCGGCTTCACCGTCTTCCTGGTGGTGGCGATCGTGGCCGTCGTGCTCACCTCGGTCTACGGCTCGCCCTACGTGCTGATCGCGATCCTGCCCGGCCTGATCGGCTCCGGCAGCTACTACCTCCGCCAGTTCGTCCGCTCGCTGCGCTACTCGATCGCCGCGACGCCGGACGGCGTGCGCGTCGGCTACGGCGTGCTCTCGACCAGCAGCGACACCCTGCCGCCCGGCCGGATCCACGCGGTGGAGATCACCCAGCCGCTGCTCTGGCGGCCCTTCGGCTGGTGGCAGGTGAAGATCGACCGGGCCGGCCACGCGGCCTCGCGCGGTGCGAACGGCGAGCCGAACACCACGATCCTCCCGGTCGGCGACCTCGCCGCCGTCGAGCGGGTGCTCGCGCTGCTGCTGCCCGGCGACGACGAGGGCGCCGAGGCGACCCCGGTCGGCGACGCGCTGCGCCGCCGCGACGCCCCCGGCTTCACCAGCGCGCCCCGCTCGGCGATGCTCCTGCGGCCCTTCTCCTGGCGGCGCACCGGCTTCCGGCTGGCGGAGGACGTCGTGGTCCTGCGCAGCGGAGCCGTCTGGCGCCGGGTCACGGTCGTCCCGCTCGCGCGGATGCAGAGCGTCGGGGTGCAGCAGGGGCCGCTGCAGCGGATGCTCGGGCTGGCCTCGGCGCGCGTGCACACGGTCGCCGGCCCGGTCACGCCGCTGGTGCCGGTGATGAGCGTCGCCGACGGAACCGCCTTCTTCGAGAGCGTGGGCCGGGCGGGGACCGCCGCGGCCGAGCGCGACGCCAGCCACCACTGGGGGCGGCGCGCCGCCGCCGCTCCGACGCCCCGTGACGCGTGGGCCGCACCCGAGGGGGACCCGTATGCCTGACGCCCGCCGCGACGGACGCCTCGGCGTCGGGATCATCGGCGCCGGACCCGTCGGCCCGGTGCTCGGTGCCGCACTCGCCAACGCCGGGCACGCCGTGGTCGGGGTCGCCACGACGAGCGACGCCGGCCGCGAGCGCGTCGACGCCCTGCTGCCCGGCGCTCCGGTGCTCGTGATCCCCGATCTCGTCGAGCGGAGCGAGCTGGTGATCATCGCCGTCCCCGGCGCCGAGATCGCGGCGCTGGTGTCCGGCCTCGCGGCGACCGGAGCGTGGCAGCCCGGGCAGCTCGTGCTGCACACCGCGGCGGAGCACGGTTTCGGCGTGCTGGCGCCCGCCCTGGCCTCGGGAGTCATCCCGCTCGCGGTGCACCCGGCGATGACGTTCACCGGCACCAGCCTCGACCTCGCGCGCCTCGCCGAGACCTACTTCGCCGTGACCGCGCCCGGCCCGGTGCTGCCGATCGCGCAGGCCTTGGTCGTCGAGATGGGCGGCGAGCCCGTGACCGTCGCGGAGGCGGACCGCCCCGCCTACGCCGAGGCGGTCTCGACCGCGACCACCTTCTCCACCGCCATCGTCGAGCAGGCCGCCGGCCTCCTCGCCGGCATCGGCGTCGACAAGCCCGGCTTCTTCCTCTCCAGCCTCGTCCGCTCCTCCGTCGACGACGCCCTCCGCCGCGCGGCCGGCTGACCCCGCCCTCCCGTGCCGGCGGATCTCGATACGCCCGCTGCGCGGGCTACTCGATCAGCATGAACGGCGCCCGCTGCGCGGGGTAATTGAGCAGCGCTGCAAGCGCCCCCCATGCTGGTCGAGTAGCGCCGCAGGCGCGTATCGAGACCCGGCGTCATCAGCAGTGCGGGTCTGCAGACTCGTGTTCTGACGCCGGCGGATCTCGATACGCCCGCTGCGCGGGCTACTCGATCAGCAAGAAGGGTGCCCGCTGCGCGGGCTACTCGATCGGCATGGAGGGTGCCCGCGGCGCGGGCTCCTCGATCACCGGACTCCGCACCGCCGGTAGGGTTCTCGGGTGATCAGCACCATCGAACGCATCGGCGAGCTCCGGGAGACCCTGCAGGAGGCGCGGCGCGCCGGGGCGCGGATCGGCCTCGTGCCGACGATGGGCGCCCTGCACGACGGGCACCTCGCGCTCGTCGACCGGGCGCGGGAGATCGCGGACGTCGTCGTCGTGTCGATCTTCGTGAATCCGCTGCAGTTCGGCCCGAACGAGGACCTCGACCGCTACCCGCGCGACCTCGCGGCCGACGTCGCCCTGCTCGAGGAGCGCGGCGTCGGCCACGTCTTCGCGCCGAGCGTCGCCGAGATGTACCCGGACGGCCCCTCCTCCACCCGCGTCGTCGCCGGGAAGGTCGGCTCGCTCTACGAGGGCCGCTCGCGCCCCGGCCACTTCGACGGCATGCTGACCGTCGTCTCGAAGCTCCTGCACATCGTGCAGCCGGACGTCGCGATGTTCGGGCAGAAGGACGCGCAGCAGCTCTTCCTCGTCCGCCGGATGGTCCGCGACCTCGATCTGCCCGTCGCGATCGAGGGCGTGGACACCGTCCGCGAGGAGGACGGCCTCGCGCTCTCCAGCCGCAACCGCTACCTCGACGCCCGCGAGCGCCGGGCAGCCCGGACGATCCCGCTCCTGCTCGAGGCCGCGGCCTCCGCCGCCGATCGCGGCATCGACGCCGTGATCGCCGCCGCGCAGTCCGCCTCGATGGGCGAGCCGCTGGTTAAGCTGGACTACCTCGTCGTCGCGAACCCGGCGACGCTCCTGCCGGTCGACGACGACCACCGCGGCCCGGCCCTCGTGCTCGTCGCCGCGGTCGTCGGCTCCACCCGGCTCCTCGACAACGGACCGATCCTGCTCGCCTGATCGCGCCCGCCGCCTCCAACCGAAAGCACCCGCGTTCTGACATGGTCGACACTCCCGGCGCCCCCGTGCCCCCGTCCGAGCCCACGCCCGAGGAGGCCTCCGAGCAGAAGGCCGTCCGCCTGGCCAAGCGCGAGCGCCTGATCGAGCTGGCCGGCGACGACCTCGGCGGCGGCGCCTACCCGGTGTCCGTCGCGGTCACCGACACCATCGCGGCCGTCCGCGCGCGCCACGAGGGTATCGAGCCCGACGTCAAGACCGGCGAGCGGGTCGGCCTCGCCGGCCGCGTCGTCTTCCAGCGCAACACCGGCAAGCTCTGCTTCGCGACGCTGCAGGCCGGCGACGGCTCGCGGATCCAGGCGATGGTCTCGCTCGGCGACGTCGGCGAGGAGTCGCTGGCGAGCTGGAAGGAGCTCGTCGACCTGGGCGACCACCTCTTCGTCGCCGGCGAGGTGCTCTCCAGCAAGCGCGGCGAGCTCTCCGTCTGGGTGTCGGAGTGGAGCATCGCGGCCAAGGCGATCCTCCCGCTGCCGAACCTGCACAACGAGCTCGGCGACGAGACCCGGATGCGCCAGCGCTACCTCGACCTGATCGTGCGGCCGCAGGCCCGCGAGACCGTGATCGCCCGGTCGACCGTGAACGCGTCCCTCCGGAAGACCTTCGTCGACCACGGCTTCCTCGAGGTCGAGACCCCGATGCTGCAGGTGATGCACGGCGGCGCCTCGGCCCGCCCCTTCGCCACGCACTCGAACGCCTTCGACACCGAGCTCTACCTCCGCATCGCGCCGGAGCTCTACCTCAAGCGCGCCGTCGTCGGCGGCATCGAGCGCGTCTTCGAGATCAACCGCAACTTCCGCAACGAGGGTGCCGATTCGACGCACTCGCCCGAGTTCGCGATGCTCGAGGCGTACCAGGCCTACGGCGACTACTCGAGCATCGCCGACCTCACCCAGGAGCTGATTCAGAACGCGGCGCTCGCCGTGGCCGGCTCGCACGTGGTCACCTGGGCCGACGGCACCGAGTACGACCTCGGCGGTGAGTGGCAGCGGATCTCGATGTACGAGAGCCTTTCCGTGGCTCTTCGTGAGGGATATGCGAACTACCGTGGCGAAGATAGTGAATGGAGCCTCGCTCCTGCACCGCCGGAAGAAATCACTCCGCAGACAAGCGTGGAGGTTCTGCGTGAGATAGCTGAGCATTTCGGTATCGAGGTGCACGTGCCCACCCACGGCAAGTACGTCGAGGAGCTCTGGGAGCACTTCGTCAAGGGCGGCCTCGTCCGGCCCACCTTCGTCATGGACTTCCCGGTCGACACCTCGCCGCTGGTGCGCGCGCACCGCAGCATCCCGGGCGTCGTCGAGAAGTGGGACCTCTACGTCCGCGGCTTCGAGCTGGCCACCGGCTACTCCGAGCTGATCGACCCGGTCGTCCAGCGCGAGCGCTTCGTCGAGCAGGCGCTCCAGGCCGCGGCCGGCGACGACGAGGCGATGCGCCTCGACGAGGACTTCCTCCGCGCGCTCGAGCACGGCATGCCGCCCACCGGCGGCATGGGCATGGGCATCGACCGGCTGCTGATGGCCGTCACCGGTCTCGGGATCCGCGAGACCATCCTCTTCCCGCTGGTCAAGTAGGTTCGAGGCGTGGTCAGGGCATCCAGCATCGTCGCGACGGTCGTCGCCGGCGTCCTCACCCTCGCGCAGTTCGGCGTGGGCGCGGCGGTCGCGGGCTCGGTGCTCGTCGACTCCGCCGATGTCGGCCGTGCGCTGGCGGATCAGCGGGCGGCGGAGTCGTTCACCCCCGACAGCACGATCACCGGTTTCGCGGACCGCACCGCGATGTCCACCCGCGGCCGTGCCCTCTACTACGCCTCGAACCCCTCGGTCGAGCCGACGGCCGGCTTCAACGCGCTCTGCGGCTACGGCGCCTCCGACGAGATCGTGCTCGGCTGCTACACCGGCAGCGACATCTACATCTCCGACGTCGAGAATCCCGACCTCGACGGGATCCGCGACGTGACCGCCGCGCACGAGATGCTGCACGCCGCGTGGGTGCGGATGGACGCCGCCGAGCAGGCCGAGGTCGGCGCGCAGCTCGAGGCCGCCTACGCCGCCCTGCCGCAGGACGGCCCGATCGCCGAGCGCCTGGAGCTCTACCGCACTGGAGGCCTGGGCGAGCGCGTCAACGAGCTGCACTCGATCCTCGGCACCGAGGTCGCCGACCTGCCGCCCGCGCTCGAGGCCCATTACGCCGAGTACTTCGCCGACCGCTCGATCGTGGTCGGCCTGAACGCCCAGTACGAGGCGGTCTTCACCGACCTCGAGGACCGCATCACCGAGCTGGTCGGCCGCATCGACGCGATGTACGCGGACCTCACCGCGCGCATCGACGCCAACAACGCCGAGTACGACGCGCTGAACGCCGAGATCGACTCCTTCAACGCCCGGGCGGACAGCGGCGACTTCGCCTCGGACGCCGCCTTCGACGCCGAGCGGGCCGACCTGCTCGCGCGGGGCGAGGCGATCGACGCCACCCGTGCCGCGATCGACGCGGACATCGCGGTCTACGACGGCCTGCGCACCGAGCTCGAGGGGCTGAACGCCGACGCGTCGGCCCTCAACCAGTCGATCGAGAGCAGCTGAGCCGCTCCGGGCGGCCGAAGGACCGGTCCGTCCGGCCCCGTTCGCTGAGCGGCCGCTCCGGGCCCGCTCCCGGCCGGGCCGGGTAGGATCGCCCCCATGGACTGGGAGCTGTGGAATCAAGGACTGTGGGCACTCGTGCCGACCGTCACCATCGGGCTCCTCTTCTGGTTCATCATGCGCGCGCTCATCCGCTCGGACCGCAACGAGCGCCGCGCCTACGACCGCATCGAGGCGCAGGAGCGGGCCCGCCGAGGTCTGCCCCCGCGCGACGCGGCGTAGAGCCCGGCGTGAACACTCCCGACTGGTCGCTGGTCCTCGCGGTCGGCGCAATCGTCGTGGAGCTCGTCGTCCGCGTGATCGCGGTCATCGTCGTCCCGCGCAACCGCCGCCCGACCACCGGCCTCGCCTGGCTGATGGCGATCTTCCTGATCCCCTACGTCGGCATCCTGCTCTTCCTCTTCATCGGCAGCTACCGGCTGCCGCGCAAGCGCCGGCGCAAGCAGGAGGAGATCAACCGCTTCATCCTGGAGTCGACCGAGGGCATCGACCGGGTCGCCCGCAACCACCCCTGGCCGCTCTGGCTCGAGTCCGTCGTCACCCTCAACCGCAACCTCGGCGCGATGCCCCTCGTCGGCGGCAACGACGCCCGCCTGCAGGGCGGCTACGAGCAGACCATCCGCGCGATGGCCGACGAGATCGACCGCGCCCGCCGCTACGTGCACTGCGAGTTCTACATCCTCGCCGCCGACGCGACGACGGCCCCGTTCTTCGACGCGCTCGACCGCGCCGTCGCCCGCGGCGTGACGGTGCGGATCCTGCTGGACCACATCGCCTCCATCCGCGTGCCCGGCTACTACACCGGGACGCACCGCCGCCTGCGGGCGCTGGAGCGGGCCGGCGCGCGCTGGTCGTACATGCTGCCCGTGCGCCCGTGGCTCGGCCAGTACCAGCGCCCGGACCTCCGCAACCACCGCAAGCTGCTGATCGTGGACGGCAACGCCGCCTTCATGGGCTCGCAGAACGTCGTCGACTCGAGCTACAACAAGCGCGGCAACATCCGCCGCGGCCTGCACTGGCACGACCTGATGGTGCGCCTCGAGGGCCCGGTGGTGCAGGGCATCAACGCCATCTTCATCACCGACTGGTACAGCGAGACGGACGAGCTGCTCCTGCGCGAGTCCGAGCCGATGGAGGCGCTGCAGCAGCGCGACACCATCGACTGCCAGGTGGTGCCGAGCGGTCCGGGATTCGACGGCGAGAACAACCTCCGCCTCTTCCTCGCGCTGCTCTACTCGGCGCAGAAGTCGATCATCATCACGAGCCCGTACTTCGTCCCGGACGAGGCGATGCTCTACGCGATCACGACCGCGACCCGCCGCGGCGTGCACGTCGAGCTCTTCGTCTCCGAGATCGGCGACCAGGCCGTCGTCTACCACGCGCAGCGCTCCTACTACGAGACGCTGCTCACCGCCGGCGTGCGGATCTGGATGTACCGGAAGCCCACCATCCTGCACGCGAAGCACTTCACCATCGACGACGACGTCGCCGTGATCGGCTCGAGCAACAT
The DNA here is from genome assembly GCF_003751395.1 of Rathayibacter sp. PhB152. Lineage (NCBI taxonomy): Bacteria > Bacillati > Actinomycetota > Actinomycetes > Micrococcales > Microbacteriaceae > Rathayibacter > Rathayibacter sp. PhB152. Next base: position 400,836 of record NZ_RJUT01000003.1, read on the forward strand.
GGACATGCGCTCCTTCACCCTCAACCTGGAGGTGTCGCTGATGGTGCGCGGCGCCGACTTCGTCGAGGACCTGCGCGAGGTGCAGCAGGACTACCGGGAGCACTCCCGCGAGCTGACGCTGCGCGAGTGGCGCCAGCAGCCGCTGCGCTCGACGATCCTCGACAATCTGGCGCGGCTCACCTCGGCCCTCCAATAGGGGTGAATCGAGCTTCGCTCAGGAATGGCGAGACTCTCTCACTTCTTGTTACGCTCCGAAGGCGAACGTTCCTCGACGTCCGCTCCTCTTCGATCGGAGTCGCCACCGTGATCCCTCGTCCCTCACATCTGAACCCGCTCTGCGTCCCGCTGAGCGCCGGCGCGCGCGCCGTGCGGCTCCGGGGCTCGGCGGGCGCCTCGGCGCTGCGCCGCACGGTCGACGTCTCCGTCCCGACGTCGGCCGGCTTCCGGATGGACCTCGCCATCGCCGCGACCGAGCGCGTCCGCGTGATCCACGTCGTCTCGACGGCGTTCGCCGTCCGCTGGCCCGGAACGAGCGCGGTCGACGGGTCCTCCGTCTTCCTCCTGCCGATGGACGGCGTCCTCGCCGTCGACACGACGTCCGGCCTGCTCGAGGTCGAGGAGGGCGGGCTCGCCCTCTCCACGGAGGATCCGGTCGTCATCCGCACCTCCCGCCCGGCCCGCTTCCTCGTGCTCTGCGCCGACAACGGCGTCTCGGAGCGCCGCGGCACCGACCCGGTCCGGCTCGTCCCCGCCACCTCGACGACGGCCACCGCGCGGACGATGCTGCGGGCGTTCCTGGCCGAGCTCGACCCCGAGAACCCGGTGCAGGCCGAGTACCTCGAGGGCACCGTCCTGCGCCTCGCCCGGCTGCTCGGCTCGGAGCGGGAGGAGGGCTCGCGCGAGCGCCTGGGCCTGCACGACATGGTCGAGGCCGCCCTGCAGGTGATCCAGGCCGACTACAGCGACCCGACGCTCGACCCGAGCACGGTGGCGCGGCGCTGCCGAGTCAGCCTGCGGACGCTCCAGCGCGCGGTGGCCGACGAGCGCGGCTCGACCCTGCGCCGGCTCATCTCCGACGTCCGCACCGAGAACGCCCTGCGCCTGGTCGGCACGCCGGAGTCGAGCATCCTCCCGCTCAGCGACATCGCCCGGCGCTCCGGCTTCTCGTCGCCGGAGCGGCTGCGGCGCGCGATCGCGACCGAGACGGGGCTGTCCCCGAGCGAGTACCGGCGCCGTCTGAACGGCGAGGACCTCGCCGCGGGCTGAGCCGGCCCTCGCCCGCGGTTCCCCCGATCCTCGCCCGCCCTCGTCGCTTGCGAATGACGGCGACTCGCGCAAGGCCCTGTGCTGTCCGAGGCGCCCGGCGTAGCGTCGGATCGTCCTCAGCACGGTGGGCCGTCGGTCCTCCGGGGCCGGCACTTCAGAAGGGAACGTCATGGCGGCGAGCAGAACGACGCGCATCCTCATCCTCGGCGGCGGCTACGTCGGCCTCTACACGGCCTGGGGCCTCGAGAAGCTCCGCGGAGCGGCGCCGATCGACGTCACCGTCGTCGAGCCGAACCCCTACATGACCTACCAGCCGCTCCTCCCCGAGGTGGCCGGCGGGCACGTCCAGCCGCGCCACGTCACGGTGCCGCTGGTGCAGGCGCTGAAGCGCACCCGCATCGTCCGCGGCGCGATCACCGGCGTCAGCCTGGCCGAGCGCTCGGCCACCGTCGCGGCGATGGACGGCACCAGCCGCACGCTGCCCTTCGACCACGTCGTCTTCGCCCTCGGCGCGGTGACCCGCACCTTCCCGACACCCGGTCTCGCCGAGCACGCCATCGGCTTCAAGACGGTCGAGGAGGCGGCGCACCTGCGCGACCGCGTCATCGAGAACATCGCGAAGGCCGCGCTGACCACCGATCCGACCGAGCGCCGGCGCCTGCTCACCTTCGTCTTCGTCGGCGGCGGCTACACGGGGGTCGAGGCGCTCAGCGAGCTGCTCGACCTCAGCCGCCGCACCCTCGCCGCGCAGCCCTCGCTGTCGATGGGCGACGTCACCTGGCACCTCGTCGAGGCGCTCGACCGGGTCGCGCCCGAGGTCGGCCCGGAGCTCTCGGTCTGGACGCTCGACCACCTCCGCGAGCGCGGCGTGCACGTGCACCTGAAGACGACGATGCCCTCCTGCGAGGACGGCGTGGTCGAGCTCTCCAGCGGCGAGCGGATCCCTGCCGCGACGATCGTGTGGACCGCGGGTGTGAAGCCCAACCCGATCCTCGACGCGACCGATGCGCCCCGCGGGCCGAAGGGCCACGTGATGGCCGACGCGCGCCTCCGGGTGATCACCGAGGACGGCGAGCCCGTCGGCTCGGCCTGGGCGGCCGGCGACGGCGCGCAGGTGCCCGACCTCACCGCCGCGAAGCAGCCCGCGTACTACCCGCCGAACGCCCAGAACGCCGTCCGCCAGGCCAAGCTGCTGGCGCGCAACATCATCGCCGACATCACCGGCGGCCCGGTCGAGGAGTACCGCCACGTGTCCGTCGGCACGGTCGCCGAGTACGGGATCGGCAAGGGCGCGGGCCTCATCAAGGGCGTGAAGCTGCGCGGGCTGCCCGCCTGGCTCGCGCACCGGGCGTACCACGGGGCCGCCATGCCGACCTTCGACCGCAAGTGGCGCATCATCGCCGGCTGGGTCGTCGACGCGGTCTCGCGCCGCGACCTGTCGCCGATGAGCGCGCTGCAGGATCCGCGCCGCGCGTTCCGCGAGACCGCCGAGGCGACCGACCGCGAGGCGGCGGAGAAGCGCGCGGCGAAGGAGAAAGAGAAGGCGGCCGAGGCGTCCTGACCCGGACCTCCTGACCCGGCGCCGGTGCGCTCAGGCGCGTCGGCGCGGCTTCAGCCGGACGGTCGGCAGGGTCGGCGCCGGCAGTGCCCGGCCGGGGTAGTCCGCGACCGTGCCGAACGGCCCGTCGGCGTCGCCGCCCGCGATGACGTCGCTCTGCCAGCGCTCGCGCGCGGCCGCGACATCGTCGTGGCTGCGGCCGACGAAGTTCCACCACATCACCAGCTGGTCGGGGAAGGGCTCGCCGCCGATCAGGACGACCCGGGCGCCCTCGTCCCCGGCCGTCAGCACCAGCACGTCGCGGCCCGGCGCGAGATAGGCGAGGTCGGAGCGGGGGACGTCGACGCCGTCGACCTCGAGCGGGCCGGCGTCGACCAGCACTCCGTGCTCCCACGCGGTCTCGAGCGGGATCTCGACGCGGGCGCCCGGCTCGAGGTCGAGCTGCGCGGCGACGAGCGGGGTGAACACGCTCGCGGGCACGGAGGCGCCGAGCAGCTCGCCGACGAAGACCTGCGCCGTCGCCCCGGGCAGCTCCACCCGCACGCCGTGGTGGTGCTCGAAGAACGGCTCGCCCAGGCGCGCCTCCTCGGGCAGCGCGACCCAGAGCTGCACGCCGTGCAGGACGGGCTCGGCGCCGGTGGAGACCTCGGAGTGCGAGATTCCGCGCCCGGCGGTCATCAGATTGAGCTCGCCCGGCCGCACCAGCTGGTGGCTCCCGACGCTGTCGCGGTGGTCGATCTCGCCCTCGAAGAGCCAGCTGACGGTCTGCAGTCCGGTGTGCGGGTGCGGCGGGACGTCCATCCCCGCCTCCTCGCCGAGGCGCACCGGGCCGTAGTGGTCCGCGAAGCACCAGGCGCCGATCGTGGAGCGCGAGCGCTGGGGGAGCGTGCGGCGCACCTCGATCGCACGAGGGCCGCCGAGCGGCACCAGGCGCGCCTCGAGGATCTCGACCGCAGCGGTCTCGACGGCGGCAGCCTCGACGGCGGTGCTGCGGGCGGAGGGCACGGGGTGCTCCTCCGGGTGCTTCTCGAGGTCGCTCATCCCCGAAGTGTATGCCTCTGCATGGATTTTCGGCGGCCGCTCACGGAACGCTGCAGGCGGGCTCCGCCAGGTCCGGGTCCACCGGGGCGGCAGCGGCGGGCGCCTCGAGGGGAGCGTCCGCCGGCGGCACCTCGATCGTCGCGGCGTCCTGCTCGCCGGTCCCGGCGATCGCCTCGGCGACGGTCCGGTGGACCAGATCGATGTCGGGCTGCTCGGGCAGGGTCAGCGGCAGGCCGAGCTCGACGCGCAGGAGGGGGTGCTCGCGGGCCGAGACGGCGAGCCGGGCGAGGGCAGGCAGCGACTCGGCCGGGAGACTCGTCGAGACGTTCTCGCCGCCGGCCCGCGCGATCGCCTGGAAGCGGGTCAGCACCGTCAGCGGGTCGGCCTGGCGGAACAGAGCGGCCTGGAGGCAGCCCTGCCGCTCGGACCGGTCGGCGTCGGAGGTGTTCACCCGCGACCGGGCGAACCAGAGCGCCTCGCTGCCGTCGAGGTGCTGGAGTCCCGCCTCGATCGGCGGACCGTACTCGACGGGTCGTCCGCTGCCGTCGTCGGGCACGCCCGCCTGGAGGACCGGGCGGCCGACCACGACCGAGACGCCGCCCAGCGCGTCGATGAGCTCGACGAAGCCGGTCATCCGGATCGACACCGTCGCCTGCACGGGCAGCCCCGTGTAGCCGCTGACCGCCTCCCGCACGGCGTCCGCGCCCGGGTCCGCGCTGCCGGGGTAGAGCTCCGGGTGCTCGAGCCCGTACTGGTAGGTGTGGTTGACCCCGCAGCCGGCGAGGCAGCGGGTCCCCTCGGGCAGGGCCGCCGCCAGCGCCGAGCCGGGCGGGTAGAGGAAGTTGGCGGCGGTGCGCGGGACGCCGAGCAGCACGCTGCGCCCCGTCACGGCGTCGACGCTGACGACGGTGAGGGAGTCGGGCAGGAGGACCTGGTCGCGCAGGGGGTCGTCGTCGAGGCCCATCAGCAGGATCGTGTAGCGGCCGTCGACGGGCTCCAGGCCGCGTCCGGAGGCCGAGACCGCCGTCAGCAGGCGGTGCTGCGCGGCGACGGTCGAGACCCACCAGGTCGTCGCCCCGAGGGGCGCGAGCACGGCCAGCGCGGTGACGAGCACGAGGGCCGCCCGCGGCACCGCGGTACGCCGGGCGAGCAGGGCGGCGCCGATCGGGCCGGAGATCCAGAGCAGGCCGATCAGCGCGCCGACCGCGCCGAGCAGCAGCAGGACGCGGGTGTCGGTCGCGGCCCCGACGAGTGCTGCCGGATCGGAGACCGCGGTCCAGGTGCCGAGGGCGATGCCCAGCACGACGAGCACGGCGAGGCCGGCGCGGACGGCGGCCGCACGCGGTCGGCCGAGCATCCGGTGCCCGAGTCCGGGCAGCACGGAGGAGGCGAGCACCGCCAGCAGCGCTCGCCCCGTCGTGCCGGGAGCGGGCGGGCGGCTGCGCTCGCCGTCCGCTCCCGGGTGGTGCGTCAGGCGCTCGCGCGGCGACGGCGCGCCACGACGAGTCCGGCTCCGCCCGCCAGGAGGAGGGCCGCGCCCAGCAGCGCGGTGGCCCCGCCCTCGAGGCCGGTCTCGGCCAGGCGGGGTCCGCCCGGCTTCGATCCGGTGCTCGAGGCAGGTGCCGCGGCGACGGGGGTGGCGGACGGGGTGGTCGGCTCGGTGGTGCCCACGGGCTCGGAACCCGCGGCGGCGCCGCCGTCGAGGGTGGCGCTCGCGAGCACGCGGCCGTAGTCGTCCATCAGGGCGAGGGTGTGCGGCTCGGTCGTGTACTCGGCGCCGATGGTGGTGGTCACGGCGCCGCTGGCGATCGCGGAGGTGCCGATCGTGGTCGGCTCGGAGTAGATCACGGTGCTGGTGGCCAGGCCGTCGAGATCGCCCTCGGCCGCCCAGTACAGGTCCGAGAAGGTCAGGTCGAAGCTCTCGCCCACCAGGTAGCTCGAGGGCGCGACCGACGCGTCGGTGAAGTCGGCGAGGTAGATGTCGAAGTTCTCGAGGGCCGGCGGCGTGACGGAGGGGACGTCGCCGTCGACGACCGCGGTCCCCGCCGCCGGGTCGACGTCGTACGCGATCTCCTCATCGCGGTAGATCGCCGCGGTCGCGGCGGGCTCCGGGAGCTCGAGCCCGACGTCGGGCGAGCTCGGGCTGAAGAAGTACAGGTTGACCGGGCCGGCGAAGTTGTAGACGAGGGCGTCGCCCTCCGCGTCGAGCGACGCCTTCTTGAGGACCCACTCGCCGCGGCTCCCTCGGGCGCCGACCGGCAGCTGCGCCTGGACGAAGACGTCGTAGCCGGCGTACTCGGGGCCGGCGTCGATCGAGATGCCGCCGCCGTTGAAGAGGATCGCGTCCTGCCAGTCCAGCGGGTTGTAGGGCGTGTCGGCCGAGGCCGGCGCGGCGGCGGTCAGGGCGAGGCCCACGGCGGCCGTCGCGGCGAGAGCGCAGCCGAGGAGCGGGCGGAGCGGGCGGGTCGAGCGGTTCATGCGGTGTGTCCCCCGGTGGTGGCGACCGTCGTCGGTGAGGTCGTCGGCTCACTCTCGGGGGCGGAACGCCCGCGCGCAAGCCCTTCGAGACGGCCGTCGTCGAATCGGGACATCGTGTTCGAGCGGGCCGGACCCGCTCCGGGACGCGAGGCGCCCGACGGCGCGAGCGGAGAGCGACGAACGAGCGGGCGGGCCGCCGTGCCGAGGCACGACGGGCCGCCCGCCCGATCGATCGTCAGGCGCTCGCGCGGCGGCGGCGTGCCAGGACGAGTCCGCCGAGGCCCGCGGCGAGCAGGCCGCTCGCCAGCAGAGCGATCGAGCCGGCCTCGACGCCGGTCTCCGCCAGGTGCGCGCCGGGCTTCGCGCCCGGCTTCGATCCGCTGTTCGAGACCGGGGCCACGGCCACCGGCGTCGGAGTCGCGGTCGGGGTCGCCGTCGGCTCGGCCTCGGGAGCGGCGGCGCCGCCGTCGAGCGTCGCGGCCGACAGCACGCGGCCGTAGCCGTCCAGCAGCGCGACCGTGTGCGGGTCGGTGGTGTACTCGGCGCCGATCGTGGTGGTCACCGAGCCGCCGGCGATCGTCGAGGTGCCGATGGTGGTCGGCTCCGAGTAGACGACCGTGCTGGTCGACTGGCCGTCCAGGTCGCCGGGCGCCGCCCAGTAGAGCTCGGAGAAGGTGAGATCGAACGCCTCGTCGACCGTGTAGCTCGACGGCTGGACGGTCGCGAGCGTGAGCGGGGTGCCGTACGTCTGCAGGTCGGCCAGCGCGGGCGCCACGACCGTCGGGACGGCCCCGTCGACGACGGCGGTGCCGGCCTCGGGGTCGACGTCGTACTCGATCTCGCCGCCGCGGTAGATGGCCGCCGTCGCGTCGGGCTCGGGCAGCTCGAGTCCGGGCTGCTCGGCACTCGGGCTGAAGAAGTAGAGGTTCGTCGGTCCGGCGAAGTTGACGACGCGGGCGGTGCCCTCGGCGTCGAGCGACGCCTTGCGGATGTTCCAGACCCCTCCGCCCTCGTAGCCCTCGACGGTGCGCGGGATCTGCGACTGCACGAACACGTCGTAGCCGGCGTACTCGGGACCTGCGTCGACGGTGATCCCGCCTCCGTTGTACTCGAAGATCTCCTCGCCCTCGACCTCGGCGGCCGAGGCGGGCGTCGCCGCCAGCAGCGCGAGGCCGAGTGCGGCGGCGGTGGCGGCGACGGCGCCGCGGGCGAAGGGTGGTGCGAGTCGTGTCATGTGGTGCTGGTCCCCCAGGTGATCGAGGCTCTCGGTGGTGAGTGCGCTGAGTCACGATCCCGCACGGGAGACCCCGTCGCATCCGCCGGGAGGCGGACGTGTCGCGGGACGTCGGCGCCGCCGCACGGCCGCTCTCGGGCACCCGTCTCACGCCCAGGGCGAACAGGGGGTCCGACCGGGGGGAGCGCTGGTTACAGTCGAGCTATCGGAGCCCACCCCTGCGGGTTCTGTAGGGAGTGACAGCATGTTCGAGAGATTCACCGATCGCGCACGGCGCGTCGTCGTCCTGGCCCAAGAAGAGGCCAAGATGCTCAATCACAACTACATCGGGACCGAGCACATCCTGCTCGGCCTGATCCACGAGGGCGAGGGAGTGGCGGCCAAGGCGCTCGAGTCCCTCGGCATCTCGCTCGACGCGGTGCGCGAGCAGGTCCAGGACATCATCGGCCAGGGGCAGCAGCAGCCCACCGGCCACATCCCCTTCACGCCGCGTGCGAAGAAGGTCCTCGAGCTGTCCCTGCGCGAAGCGCTGCAGCTCGGCCACAACTACATCGGGACCGAGCACATCCTGCTCGGCCTCATCCGCGAGGGCGAGGGCGTCGCCGCACAGGTGCTCGTCAAGCTGGGCGCCGACCTCAACCGGGTGCGCCAGCAGGTCATCCAGCTCCTCTCGGGCTACCAGGGCAAGGAGCAGGTCGCCGTGGGCGGTGAGCAGCAGCAGCCTCAGGGCGGCTCGCAGATCCTCGACCAGTTCGGACGCAACCTCACGCAGGCGGCGCGCGACAACAAGCTCGACCCGGTCATCGGGCGCGAGAAGGAGATCGAGCGGGTCATGCAGATCCTCTCCCGCCGCTCCAAGAACAACCCCGTCCTGATCGGCGAGCCCGGCGTCGGCAAGACCGCCGTCGTCGAGGGCCTCGCCCAGGCGATCGTGCGCGGCGACGTGCCCGAGACGCTCAAGGACAAGCAGCTCTACACGCTCGACCTCGGCTCGCTCATCGCCGGTTCCCGCTACCGCGGTGACTTCGAGGAGCGCCTCAAGAAGGTGACGAAGGAGATCCGCACCCGCGGCGACATCATCACCTTCATCGACGAGATCCACACCCTCGTCGGCGCAGGGGCCGCGGAGGGCGCGATCGACGCCGCCTCGATCCTCAAGCCGCTGCTCGCCCGCGGCGAGCTGCAGACCATCGGCGCGACCACGCTCGACGAGTACCGCAAGCACTTCGAGAAGGACGCCGCGCTCGAGCGCCGCTTCCAGCCGATCCAGGTCGCGGAGCCGTCGCTGCCCCACACCATCAACATCCTCAAGGGCCTGCGCGACCGCTACGAGGCGCACCACAAGGTGTCCATCACCGACGGCGCCATCGTCTCGGCCGCCAACCTCGCGGACCGCTACATCAGCGACCGCTTCCTCCCCGACAAGGCCATCGACCTGATCGACGAGGCCGGCGCCCGCCTGCGCCTCTCGATCCTCTCGGCCCCGCCGGAGCTGCGCGAGTTCGACGACAAGATCGCCGTCGTCCGCACCGCGAAGGAGGCCGCGATCGAGGACCAGGACTTCGAGAAGGCCGCGTCGCTCCGCGACGAGGAGAAGCAGCTGCTCGGTGAGCGCCTGCGCCTGGAGAAGAAGTGGAAGTCGGGCGACGTCAAGGCGACCGGTGTCGTCGACGAGGGCCTGATCGCCGAGGTCCTCGCCCAGGCGACCGGCATCCCGGTCTTCAAGCTGACCGAGGAGGAGTCCTCGCGGCTCGTCTTCATGGAGAAGGCGCTGCACCAGCGCGTCATCGGTCAGGAGGAGGCCATCGCGGCCCTCTCGCGGACCATCCGCCGCACCCGTGCCGGCCTCAAGGACCCCAAGCGTCCGTCGGGATCGTTCATCTTCGCCGGCCCCACCGGTGTCGGAAAGACGGAGCTCGCCAAGGCGCTCGCCGAGTTCCTCTTCGACGACGAGAACGCGATGATCTCGCTCGACATGTCGGAGTACGGCGAGAAGCACACCGTCTCGCGGCTGTTCGGCGCCCCTCCCGGGTTCGTCGGCTTCGAGGAGGGCGGGCAGCTCACCGAGAAGGTCCGCCGGAAGCCCTTCAGCGTGGTCCTCTTCGACGAGATCGAGAAGGCTCACCCCGACATCTTCAACTCGCTCCTCCAGATTCTCGAGGAGGGTCGTCTGACCGACGGCCAGGGGCGCGTCGTCGACTTCAAGAACACCGTCATCATCATGACCACCAACCTCGGTGCGCGTGACATCGCCGGTGGTCCCGTCGGGTTCCAGATCGAGGGCGAGAACGCCACCGGCTACGACCGCATGCGCGGCAAGGTCAACGAGGAGCTGAAGAAGCACTTCAAGCCCGAGTTCCTCAACCGCGTGGACGACGTCATCGTCTTCCCGCAGCTGTCGAAGCCCGAGCTGCTCCAGATCGTCGACCTGTTCATCGGCCGCCTCGGCGACCGCCTGCTGGACCGCGACATGACGGTGGAGCTGACGCAGTCGGCCAAGGAGCGGCTGATCGAGGTCGGGTTCGACCCGGCCCTCGGCGCCCGCCCGCTGCGCCGCGCGATCCAGCGCGAGATCGAGGACCAGCTGTCCGAGCAGATCCTGCACGGCCAGCTCGGTGCCGGAGACCACGTGCACGTGGACTTCGCGGAGAACAAGTTCGTCTTCACGACGACGCCGCGTCTCATCTCGATCAGCGCCGGTGCGACGGCGGGAGCGGCGACCGCCGGCCCCGCGACGCCCGACCTGATGGCGTAGCACCCGCACAGCACGACAGCGAGCCCGTTCCTCCTCGCGGAGGGACGGGCTCGTCGTCGTTCGGCCGTACGCTTGTCGGATGGCCGATTGGAAGTACCCGGTGCGCCGCGCGCGCACGAGCGACGTCCCCTTCATCCAGGAGCTCAGCGAGCCGCTCGTCAACGAGCGCATCCTCCTCGGCAAGGACCGCGTGGTGCTCTACGGCGCCGTGCAGGAGTTCCGGATCGCGGAGTCGGGTGACGGCACCGCCATCGGCTGCGGCGCGCTGCACGTGATGTGGGACGACATCGCGGAGGTGCGCACCCTCGCCGTCGCGAAGGACTGGCTCGGCCGGGGCGTGGGCCACCACATCCTGGAGCGCCTCGAGAACGACGCGCGCGAGCTCGGGCTGAAGCGCCTGTTCTGCCTGACCTTCGAGGTCGGCTTCTTCGAGCGCCACGGCTACGCGCCGATCGGCGAGAAGGTCGTCGACCCCGAGGTGTACGCCGAGCTGCTGCGCTCTCCCGACGAGGGCGTCGCCGAGTTCCTCGACCTCGCCCGGGTGAAGCCGAACACGCTCGGCAACACCCGCATGCTCAAGACGCTCTGAGCGCTCGCGCGTCGTAGCCTGTGTCGGTGACTCCGCCTCCCCGCCGCCTGCCCTCCCGGGTCTACCGGCGACGCAGGGCCGGTCTGATCCTCGCGCTGCTGGTGATCATCGCCGGAATCGCCGCGCTGGTCTCGCTGCAGCCGTGGGCGGGCGCGCGCGGGACGGCCGAGAGCGCGAGCCCGACGGCCTCGGCGCTGCCGACGCTCTACCCCTCGACCGCGCCCGAGGGCTCGCCGCCCGCCGACGCCGCCGCCTGCACCGCCGACACCGTCGCGGTCACGGCCGTCACCGATGCGACGAGCTACGGGCCCGACGAGGCGCCGCAGCTCTCGCTCTCGCTCGCGAACATCTCGAGCACCGACTGCGTGATCGACGCCGGGACGAGCGGGCAGGTCTTCACGATCACCAGCGGGTCCGACCCGGTCTGGACCTCGACCGACTGCCAGACGAACGGGTCGTCCCTCGAGATCCTGCTTCAGGCCGGCACCTCGGTCACGGGCAGCGCGATCACCTGGGACCGCACCCGCTCCTCGCCGGACACCTGCTCCGGCGGGCGCGAGGCGGTCGAGGGGGGCGGCGCGGCGTACAACCTGTCGGTCTCGGTCGCGGGGATCCCGTCGGGGTCGACGACGCAGTTCCTGCTGCAGTAGTCCGTCCCACCTGTCGCCCTTCAGGGGGAGGTGGCGCGGAACACGCGCGCGTACGCTCACGGACATGATGAGGACGCTCCGCCGGCTCCTGTCCGCGATCACGCCGAGGGGGCGGGGCTCCGGAGCGCGCGGACCCGGGCTGTCCGCGGGAGCGGCGGGGATGCTGCTCGCGGCCGCGCTGGCGGGGGCGCCCGCGGCGGCGGCGGGACCCCTGCCCGCGGGCCGCGGGGGCGAGCCGGTCGCCGCCGCTGCCGTCGGCGCCGCCGCCATCGGCGGACCAGCACGCGGCGTCGACGACTTCCGCTTCTCCCGCTACGCCGTCGACTACGACCTCGGCCGCGACGCCGAGGGGCGCTCGACGCTGACGACGGTCGAGACCTTCGTCGCCGAGTTCCCCGAGGACCAGAACCGCGGGATGCAGCGGGCGATCCCGCTCCAGTACCAGGGCTACCCGACCGGCGTGGACCTGGTGTCGGTGACGGACGAGACGGGGCGGGCCCGGCCCGTCGACACCGAGACCGAGGACGGGATCCTCCTCGTGACGAGCGCCGCGGACGGCTTCGTCAGCGGCAGCCAGACCTATGTCTTCACCTACACCCAGCACGACGTGACGCTGCCCGGCTCCGGAACCAGGAGCGGCGAGGACGAGTTCTACTGGGACGCGAACGGCACGCAGTGGCGGCAGCCCTTCGACCGCTACGACGTCCGGATCCGGCTCACCGGCGGCCTGGCCGAGGCGGCGACCGGGACCGCGTCCTGCTACCGCGGTGCGGCGGGGTCCACCGACGGCTGCTCAATCGGCCGCGACGGCGCCGTGGTGACCGCGAGCGGGACCGACCTGGCGGCGTACGAGAACGTGACGGTCGCGGTCGGCTTCGCGCCGGGGACCTTCACGCCGCGCGACGACGGCTACTTCGCCTCGGGCTGGGCCTGGGTGCAGCTGGCGTCGATGCTCGTGCTGCTCGGCGTGCTCGTCGCGGCGATCCGGCGGCGTGCCACGGTGCTGCGCGATGCTCCGGGGCGCCCGACGGTGATCGCCGAGTACGAGCCGCCCGCGCAGGGGCTCTTCCTCTCCGCGGCGCTGCGCGGGCGGTCCTCGCGCGCTCCGGCCGCGGCGCTGCTCGACGCGGCGGTCCGCGGGCTGGTCCGGGTCGAGGAGAAGGACTCGGGGAGGAAGCCGGGGTTCCTCCTCCGCGTGCTCGATCCGGCGACGGCCGCGCCGCGACGGGCCGGGCGGCCGCGGGTCGTCCCTCCCGTCGACCGGGAGTTCTTCGACATCGCCTTCGGGGCCTCGCCCGCGCCGGGCGCCGTCCGCGATCTGAGCGGGAAGGACAAGGAGTTCGGGAAGGCGGTGTCGTCCTTCCAGACGGTGATGTCCGCGCGGGTCGTGGAGGAGGGACTGCGGCGCTCCGGGACGGTGCGCGGCTCCGTGCTCCTGGTCGTGCTCGCGGTGGTCGCCGTCGTCGGCGTCGTGCTGTCCGGGGCGCTCCTGCTCGGGGCGGCGCTCGGCGGGGCACTGCCGATCGTGCTGCTCCTCTCGGCGCTCGTCGTGGGGGCGCTGGTCTGCGTCCTGCTCGCGAAGGTGCCGCTGACCGCGGCCGGCGCGGAGCTGCGCGACCACCTGAAGGGTCTCGAGCTGTACCTGCGGCTGGCGGAGGCGGACCGGTTCGCGATGCTGCAGTCGCCCCGCGGTGCCGACCGGCGCAGCGTCGGTCCGGTCGAGGTCGTCGAGGTGACCGAGCGGCTGCTGCCGTGGGCGGTGCTCCTCGGGTTGGAGAAGGAGTGGTCGGCAGCACTCGCGACCGCCTACGAGCAGACGGGCGAGAGCCCGGTCTGGTACTCGGGGACGACGGCGTTCCACGCCGCGGCGTTCGCGGGGAGCATCTCCTCGTTCTCCTCGTCCGCGTCGAGCTTCGTCGGCTCCTCGTCGAGCTCGTCGAGCGGCGGCGCGGGCGGTGGCGGCAGCTCCGGCGGTGGCGGGGGCGGCGGCGGAGGCGGCGGGGTCTAGCCTTCTCGGCCGCGCGCGCCCCGTCTCGACCTGCTCTCGGCGCGGCGGTCGGCGCGGAGCCGGCTCTTCGCGGCCGCGTAGTCGCGGGAGCTGCGGCTCGAGAGGGCGAGCAGCACGAGGATGTCGAAGGCGACGCTGCCGAGGTTGGTCTGCAGGCTGATCGCCGCACCGCCCTGGAGCACGGCGGCGAAGGCGGTGATCGTGCTGAGCAGGCTGGAGGAGAGGGCGAGCAGGCGGGCCGTCCCGGAGCCGCGGAGCACGAGTGCGCCGAGGAGCAGCCAGAGGAGCATCGCCACCCCGAGGAGGGCTGCGGCGATCGGCCGGGTCGAGGCCTCGTCGAGCGTGGAGCCGCCCGCGGTGGCGGTGCCGCCGTCGAGCCAGGTCAGGTCGTCGAGCGAGGCGGCGCCGGCGAGCAGCAGCACGGCCTGGAGCGCGTACGCGAGGCCGCGGGCGACGAGCATCAGGGCTCCGACGTGCGTGGTGACGGGACGGCGGAGGACCGTCGCGGACGAGGTGCCGAGCGCACCGGCCAGCTCGGTGGCGGCGACGGGGGCGATCGCGTCGCGCTCGGCGGCCCCGGACGGCAGGGGGATCGCGCGGAGGTCGACGACCGGCAGGTCGCCGTCGGTGACGATGGAGTCGCCGCCGCCGTTCCGGGAGTGGTAGCCGGTGGAGAAGTCCTGGATGACGTCGACCGTCACCTCGGGGTGGTGCTCGCGGAGGCTCGCCACGATGTGGTCGCGCTCCTGGTCGGTGTCGGGGGAGATCTTGTGCGTGACCTGGAGGGTGAAGAGCGAGAGTCCGACGCTGCGGTCGAAGGTGCCGGCGGCGACCCACTCGACGGGGAATCCGCCGGGCAGGAACCAGTTCTCGGGGCAGCGCCAGAAGCGCACGTGGTGGCGCTTGCCCGGGTTGCCGGCGACCTCCTGCTGGAACGCGACGTCCTGCTGCCGCCCGAACACGAAGAGCGGCGAGACGGGGGCGCGGTGGTAGCTGCGGCGGGTGAGCGTGGCCGTGATGATCCGCCGGCTGCTGCGCACCGTGACCTCGTCGGCGCGGGTCCAGCCGGAGGAGGTCATCGCGTGGACGAGCTGCGCGTCGCTGCCCTGGAAGGCGAGGTTGACCGGGTCGCCGAGCAGGCCGTCGCTGGTGCGCGCGCGGCCGATGAAGTAGTCGGGCACGTAGAGCCGGGTGAGGATCCGGTGCAGCCGCGGCAGCACGAGGTACGCGACCAGGACCCAGACGGCGACGTAGAAGCCGATCTGGGCCCAGCCGGAGCGGACGCCGTCGGTGACGAGGACCACGGCGAGGAGGGTCGCGGCCACGCCGCCGAGGACGAAGAAGGCCTGGTCGAGCAGGGCGGGGAGCGGGAAGCGGCGGCGGCGCACCGCCGGTGCGGAGGCGGGGGCGGAGTCTCCGTCCGTGGCGGGACGGTCCTGGTCGGTGCCGGCCCGCTCGGTGTCGCTGCTCACGGCGTCAGCCTAGGGCGGCGGTCCGGCGGGAGGGCCGTCAGCCGACGGGGATGCGGGCGGGCACCGGCACCAGGGCGTGGGTGATCGCGCTCGAGAGGGTGAAGGCGCTCGAGTCCAGGTGGGAGGGGTGGCCGAGCCGGGTGGCCTCGTTGGCGCGCTGCTTCGCGCCGGACGCCGGACGGATGTCGCCGGAGAGGCTGATCTCGCCGAAGGCCGCGATGCCGGGGCGCAGCGGCGTGTAGGCGTGGGCCGAGGCGATCGCGACGGCGATGGCGAGGTCGGCGGCCGGCTCCATCAGCTTCACGCCGCCCACGGTCGAGACGTAGACGTCGCAGCGGCGGAGCGGGATGCCGGCCTGGCGCTCGAGCACCGCGAGGATCATCGCGACGCGGGAGGCGTCCACGCCGTTGGTCACCCGGCGCGGGTGGTCGCCGTCGTTCGCGATGACGAGGGCCTGGATCTCGACGGGCAGGGCGCGGCGCCCCTCCATCGCGACGGTGACGCAGATGCCCGGGGTGGGGAAGCGGGTGCGGCTGAGGAAGAGGCCGCTGGGGTCGGGGATCTCGGCGATGCCCTCGGCGGTCATCTCGAAGCAGCCGACCTCGTCGGTCGGGCCGAAGCGGTTCTTGAGGGAGCGGACGAAGCGCAGCGCCGTCTGGCGGTCGCCCTCGAAGTGGCAGACGACGTCGACGAGGTGCTCGAGCAGGCGCGGGCCGGCGATCGAGCCGTCCTTGGTGACGTGGCCGACGAGGACGAGGGGCAGCGCGCGCTCCTTGCAGACGCGGATCAGCGTCGCGGCGACCTCGCGGACCTGGCTCGGCCCGCCGGGCAGGCCGTCCACCGTGTCGCTCGCCACGGTCTGCACGGAGTCGACGATCAGGAGGTCCGGGCGGACCTCGTCGATCTGGCCGAGGACGGTGGCGAGGTCGGTCTCGGCCGCGAGGAAGAGGCTGTCGTGCATGGCGCCGGTGCGCTCGGCGCGCATCCGCACCTGGGCGGCGGACTCCTCCGCGCTGACGTAAAGCACGCGCTGGCCCTCGGCGGCGGCGCGGGAGGCGACCTCGAGCAGCAGCGTCGACTTGCCGACGCCGGGCTCGCCGGAGAGGAGGACGACGGCGCCGTTGACGATGCCGCCGCCGAGCACCCGGTCGAGCTCGCCCACGCCGGTGGGCCGATGGGCGGCGGAGGTGGTCTCGATCTGCGTGATCGGCTTGGCGAGCCGCGCCGCAGTGGGGGCGACGGCCGCGACCGCCCGGACGAGACCGGTCCGCTCGGTGCTCTCGATCACGGAGCCCCACTGCTGGCACTCGCCGCAGCGGCCGACCCACTTCGCGGTCGTCCAGCCGCACTCGGAGCAGCGGTAGGCGGCGGTGCGCGTCTTCGAGGAGGCCATGGGGTCCTTCCGGGCCGGGGGAGTGCGGGGCAGTGGTGGAGTGCAGGGCAGTGGTGGAGTGCAGGGCAGTGGTGGAGCGAGGGAGCACCGGCGACGCTACGGCCGGCCTCCGACATCGGAGCGTTCCTTCGAACGTGTCTTCGACACTAGCGGGCACCGCCGACACCCGGACGCGCCGCGCCCGATCGGTGGACAGCCGGGCGGACGTCCCGGTGGGGGAGGAGTCCTGGCGGCACCAGAGCGGCGCGCGGGCGGTGTCGGTCGTCTGCGGGAGACTGAGCCCATGACCTCGACGGTGCACACGCTCAAGTCCGGCCGCGCGCTCGGAGTCGCCTGGGTCGGCCCGGAGGACGCCGAGCACGTCGTCGTGCTCGCGCACCCCGCACCCGGCGCCGCCGGTCTCGACCCCGACCCCGCGGCCACCGCCCGACACGGCGTGCGGCTGCTCTCGTTCGACCGCCCCGGCTACGGTGCCTCGGAGTTGCTGACCGACGTCGATCCCGCCGGCGCCGGTGCCGGGGCGAGCCCGGAGCAGGCCGCCGCCGACATCGCCGAGTACCTGGCCACCGCGGGCATCGCCTCGGTCACCGCGGCCGGCTGGTCGGCGGGCGGCCGCGTCGCCCTCGCCCTCTCGGCCAACTACCCGGGCCTGGTCGGGCGCGTCGCCGTCCTCGGCACTCCCGCGCCCGACGACGCCGTGCCGTGGGTCGGCGAGCAGAACCGGGCGATGCTCGAGCAGCTGCGCGAGCTGCCGGTGGACGAGGCCGTCCGCTCCCTCGCCGCCGCTCTCGACAGCGCGTTCGGGCCGTCGCCCACCCCCGAGTCGCTTCTCGGCGTGCTCGGAGGGGACGCCGCCGACGAGGACGTGCTCGAGGCGCCCGGCGTCCGCGAGCGGCTCCTGGCGATGCTCGAGCGGGCCGTCGCCCAGGGCAACCTCGGCCAGGCCGCGGACATCGTCGGCTACACCCTCCAGGAGTGGGGCTTCGCGGTCGAGACCGTCGACGCCCCGGCGCTCCTCCTCTACGGCGGCGAGGACGCGACCGTCGGCCGCCAGCACGGCGAGTGGTACGCCGCCCGCCTGCCGGATTCGCGCCTCGAGGTCGTGCCCGGCCGAGGCCATCTGCTCGCCGTCTCCGAGTGGGACCGGGTGCTCGCCTTCCTCCTGCCCGAGCCCGCCTGACGCCTCGGCGACGGCCGCACGCCCGCGCTCGGCCGCGGTTCCCGCGCCGATTGGCGGGATTCCGGAGCCTCGCGTACACTCGTCCTCGGTACCGTGTCCGAGCGGCCGAAGGAGCATGTCTCGAAAACATGTGTGGGCTTGCGTCCACCGTGGGTTCAAATCCCACCGGTACCGCCAGTCAGAACCCCCGAGTCAGCGAGAGCGACCGGGGGTTCTGTCGTTCCTGGACCGCGCGACACCGTCGGCGGAGGCGGATGGTGACAGCTGTCGAGCTCTCGAGGACGGGGCCGGTCACGTGGAGCGACAGAGGAAACGCGCCTCTCGTACCCCCGGTGCAGAAGCTGCCTAGGCTCTCGGTCGATGACATGGCGAGAGCTCCTTCTCGCCCGGCGGAGGACGTAGGTCTGCCAGATGACACCGACAGCTCGAGCAGCGATGAGGGGCCTGGCCCATGGAGCATTCGTGGGAATGACGGGCGACAGACGGCGCCTGGGCGAGATGAAGAAGGTGCTTGGTCACCCGACGCCGACCGAGGTCTCATCCATGGAACGCTCGACGCCGAAATCGAAGAAGAATCTGAGCGCTCCGGCACGGTAGAGGCGATCGCTCGAAGCCGATCGTTTCGAGGTCCTCTCCCTCCGGTCGCGATGATCGAGGGATACGAGCGCGTCGTCCCGGGCAGTGCCGAGAAGATCGTCGATGCGCATGTCGCGAATGAACATGCTCGCGCGGGAGCGCTGACTCGGCTCACGAGGGCGGAATCCGTCGGTGTGATCGTCGGAGCGATCGGGTCGCAGCTCCTCGCTGTCGGAGGCCTCGCGGCCGGTGTCGTGCTCATCGTGCAGGGCTTCCCAGCGGAGTCATTGCTCGGCTTCGTCCCTGCGGTGATCAGCTCTGGTGCGCTCGTCGTCTCAGCGGTGAGGGGTAGCGAGGTCGACTAGTCAGGCGACCTGAGCCGACATGCACCGCGGCGAGCCCGATCGGTACCGCCAGTCAGAACCCCCGAGTCAGCGAGAGCCGACCGGGGGTTCTGTCGTTCCCGGGTGCGTCGCTCCTGGCACTCGGGGCGACGACCCTCACGCGGAGATGTGGGTGACCCCCGTCCGAGGCTTCTGCCGGTGGTGGCGCGCATCGTGCTGGAGATGGTTGCGCTGCCATGCTACGTTCGCCGGACTGATGTTGACGTGGACATCCGTGCGGGGGAGATGCCGATCAGGCGCCGCGGCACGAGCACCACAGGTACAAGGAGGTACCCATGAAGATGGACAGGAGAGGGCTTCTCGCCCTCGCGGGCACGGCGGCGCTCACGGGCGCGGTCACGGCGGTCGCCGGGTCGGGCGCGGCACCCGCGCACGCCGCCACCGGCACCGCGGTCGTCGACCCCGGGCAGCGCGGACCCGTGTGGGAGGGCTTCGGCACGGCGCTCTGCTGGTTCGCGCACCGCATCGGCGGCACGCAGGCGGTGCGCGACACCTACGCCGATCTGCTCTTCGACCGCGACAAGGGTCTCGGGCTGAACATCGTCCGCTACAACATCGGCGGCGGCGAGAACCCGGCCTACCCCGGGCACATGGACCTGCGCGCCCGCATCCCCGGCTATCTCGCCTCCGCCACGGCGACCTACGACTGGTCGGCGGACCCGAACCAGCGCTGGTTCCTCCAGGCCGCCAAGTCGCGGATCCCGGCGAGTGAGTTCCTCGCCGAGTCGTTCGCGAACTCGCCACCCTGGTGGATGACGATCTCGGGCAGTGTCACCGGCGGCAGGAACGCCGCCGAGAACCTGCGCACCGACAGCTACGAGGCCTTCGCCCGGTACCTCGTGACGGTCAACGAGCGCTTCCGCACGACCTGGGGTGTGCCCTTCCGCACGCTGTCGCCGGTGAACGAGCCGAGCGCCGCCTACTGGAGCTTCGGCAACCGCCAGGAGGGCAACCGGATGCTCCCGGCCAACCAGGCGACGATGCTGAAGGCCCTGGCGGACGAGCTCGCGCGGCAGGGGTCCCCGACGCGGATCGCGGCGTCGGACGAGACGAGCATCGACGTCGGCCGCGACACGGTGAACAGCTGGTCCGCGCAGACCCGCGGGCTCGTCGGCCAGTACAACGTGCACAGCTACGAGGGCTCGGACCGGACCGGCTTCACGACGGCCGCGCGCGGCGGGCGGATCTGGGACTCCGAGCACGGCAACGGCGACGCGAGCGGCATGACCCTCTCGCAGAACATCCTCTGGGACGTGAAGTGGCTCGGCGCGAGCGCGTTCGCCTACTGGCAGGCGGTCGACTCCGGCGGCTGGGGGATGCTCGACACCGACCTCAACAACGCCTCGGCCGACCTGTCGAGCTACACCCGGAACAAGAAGTTCTGGGCGATGGCGCAGTGGAGCCGCTACATCCGCCGAGGCTACCGGGTGATCGGCGTGAGCGACAACGACACCGTCGCCTTCCACGACGAGGCCGGCCGGCGCGTCGTGCTGGTCACGGTCAACAACACCTCGACGCCGGCGACGGTCACCTACGACCTCAGCCGCTTCGCTCCCGCCACCGCGACCGCCTCGGGGGTGCGCACCAGTGGCTCCCAGGACCTCGCGGCGCTGCCCTCCGCCGCGCTCGCCGGCAACCGGTTCACGGCATCCGCTCCCGCGATGTCGACCACCACGTGGGTCGTCCCCTCGATGACCCTCAACTAGAAGGAGAGTTTCAATGGCGAAACGACGAGGACGGATCCGGCTGGCGCTCATGGCGCTCGCCACGGCGGCGCTGGTCGCGGTCTCGGGCCTGGCGCCCGCGACGGCGGCGCCGCAGACAGTCACGAACGGCACGCAGTTCCTCACCACCCAGGGCCAGCCGATCCACGGGCACGGCGCGGGGCTGCTCAAGGTCGGGCAGTACTACTACTGGGTCGGTCAGAGCACCGACGCGGACAACCGCTTCATCTCGGTTCCGCTCTACCGCTCCACCGACTTCAAGAACTGGGAGTTCCGCGGCGACATCCTCACCAAGAACTCGGCGCCGGAGCTGAACGTCTCCACGATCGAGCGGCCGAAGCTCGTCTACAACGCGGCGACACAGAAGTACGTGCTCTGGATGCACTGGGAGAACGGGCAGAACTACTGGGAGGGCCGGGTCGCGGTCGCGACCTCGAGCACGATCGACGGCTCCTACTCCTACCAGGGCAGCTTCCGGCCGCAGGGCTACGAGTCGCGCGACATGACGGTGTACCAGGACGACGACGGCTCGGCGTACCTCTTCTCGTCGACGGCCATCCCCACCACGAACGCGTCGACGGCGATCTTCAAGCTCAACGCGTCGTACACGAACGTCGAGTCGTTCCAGGGGCTGCACTGGGAGAACCAGTCCCGTGAGGCGCCGACGATCTTCAAGCGCAACGGCGTCTACTTCGCGCTCTCGTCCGGGACCACCGGGTGGAGCCCGAACCAGAATAAGTACTCCACGGCCACGAAGATCACCGGGCCGTGGTCGACGCCGACCGACTTCGGCGGGCCGACCGGCAACCGCTCGCAGCCGACCTACGTCGCGACCATCAGCGGCAGCGCCGGCACGTCCTACCTCTACATGGGCGACCGCTGGGCGGGCGCCAACAACGGAGCGGTCAACGACTCCAGCTACGTCTGGCAGCCGCTGCAGTTCCCGTCGAACACCTCGGTCGCCATGCCGGAAGTGGACGGGGTCGTCATCGACACCGCGGCGGGAACGGTGAACGCCGCCCCGGCGCTGCCGCGATCGACGATCAAGTCGGCGTCGAGCGGACTGTGCGTGAACGTCGCGGACGACTCGACCGCGACCGGCTCGAAGGTGGTCCAGTGGACCTGCGGCAACGGGTCGAACGCCGTGTTCGCCCGGGCGTCGGCCGCCGGCTACCTGCAGTTCCAGACGCAGCACAGCGGGCTCTGCCTCGCGCAGTCCGGGTCCTCGGGCTCCGGCGGCGCGCTGGTGCAGGCGCCCTGCACCTCCGGACAGACGACGCAGTGGCAGGTGAGCGGTCAGACCATCGTCAACCGCGCGAGCGGCGCCTGCCTCGACGTGCCCGACGAGAGCACGACCGCGGGTCGTCAGCTCGGGACCTGGTCCTGCAACGGAGGCAACCACCAGAAGTGGAGCTTCGTCGCCTAGCTGAGGCGTGAGGGTCGCGCGGTGGGGGGAAACCGCCGCGCGACTCCGCGCCTCGTGCGGGGGCGGGCGGGCCCATCGGGTCCGGCGCCCGCCGACCCCCGCCGTGGAACCCCCGGTCAGCGCGAGCCGACCGGGGGTTCCGTCGTGCCCGGGTGAGGGAGCGAGGTTCCGACCCGCCGGGATCCGGATCGAACGGTGGAGCGAGCGATCATTCGTCCGCAGCGATCTCGACCACGCGCCCCGCGTCCCCGGCGGGGCGCCAGACGTAGCTCTTGCTCCGTCGGGAGCGCACGAACAGCCCCGCTTCCTCGAGGCCGAGGAGATCGACTCGAGCGGTCTCTCCTGAGATGCGATGGGTGGTGGCGTGCCCGTGCACCGTGAACTCCGACTGCGGATCGCGGAGTGCCGACTCCAATGCGGCGAGCTGCCGAGGATTGAAGTCGTTCGAACGGCGATCGAGCAGGGCTCTCATGTCCCGAAGTTCAGCGCTCTTGCGTTGCAGGTGTCTCTGCAGATCGTCGAGCGCTCGCGTGCAGACGTCGACATGGAAGGTGAGGAAGTACGTGAGATCGCCGTCGTCGTCCTCGGTGAGCAGGTAAGCGCCTGGGTAACGGGCGGGAGCGTTCTTGAGGATCCGGGAGACGGTGAGGTACTCCGTCACCCAGTAGCCCTGCCGGAGCATGCTCCAGTAGAAGAGGATCCGCGCGGTCCGGCCGTTGCCGTCGGCGAAGTAGTGGTCGTAGCCGACCATGAAGTGCAGGACGATCGAGCGGAGCGGAGCAGGAAGATAGGCCGTGTCGCCGTCCTCGCCGTTCGCGAAACGGCAGAGCGCCTGGAGCCGATCGGCGAGCTCGGCGGCCGGCGGCTGCACATGCAGGATCTGGTCGTCGTCGCCGAAGATGCGGACGCGCTCGTCGCTCTCCTGCTGGAGGCGTCCGGCGTCCTCGGGGTCGTCGAGCGTGCCATCGGTCACGATGCGGTGCAGCTCGAGGACGAGCTCCGGGGTGAGCCGCTCCTCGGTCACCTCGCGGATGCGCTCCATGGCGCGGTAGTTGTTCACGATCATGCGCTCGCTCCTCGTGACGGGACGGCGACCGGAGACGAGCATCTCCTTGGCCACGCGGCGCGAGGTGGAGGCGCCCTCCAGCTGACTGGAGGTGATCGCCTCTTCGATGAGGGAGCTGACGACGTACCGGTCTCGATCGCCCTGGGAGACGGCGAGCTCGGGCATCGAGATCGTGCCGCTCGCGCGGGCCGCGATCTCCTCGCACCTCCGGAGGAGGTGATCGGTGAGCGTGTAAGAGAAGGCCTTGCCGTCCTTCGAGAGGAGGGAGACCGTGCGCAGCCCGGACTGACGACGGAGCTTGAGCGCCGCCCAGAATTCCTGGGCGGTGAGGCCGGCGGGAGGGGTCCGGTAGCGGACCTTGTCCCAGGGCAGGTAGGCGCTGTCGTCGAGATCGGCGCCGACCATCGCCGAGAAGATCCGATCTCGCCCTTCGCCGTGCAGGATCGCGGCCCAGTCGGGGGGCGGCATGGGGACCTTCACCGTCGCACCCACCTCTCGTTGCTCCAGATTCTGTCACGATCTGGAGCAGATCTGGAGTGGGGCGACGCGGGATGCGGGCGAGCGGCCGGTCAGCGGGTGGCGGTAGTTCCCCGGGGCGTGCGGGTGGCGACCGCGTGGGTCAGCAGGGTGGCGGCCACGCCCACGGCGACGCCGATCGCGGTCTCGAGGGCGCGGTCGCGCAGGAGGACGAACTCGTCGGTGTGGTGGGCGAGCTCGACCATCAGGATCGCGAGCGGGGTGATCAGGGCGAGGGTCAGGCCGTAGTTGCGGCCGACGACGAGCTCGGCGAGCATCTGCAGCAGCACGACGACACCGATCGTGGCCAGCGGGGACAGCGGCAGGGCGAGCAGCGCGGCGGCGATCGCGACGCCGATGACGGTGCCGAGCATCCGGTGGCCGGCGCGGACGAGGCGGGCGGTCGCGTCGGCGCCCGAGACCGCCGCGACAGCGGAGACCATCGCCCAGTAGGGGTGGCCGAGGCCGGTCGCGGTGGGGATCGCGCCGGCGATCAGCACGACGGCGCCGAAGCGGAGCATCCCGGCGCGGGTCGTGGAGCGGACGGCGGCGGCGCGGAAGGAGGGTCGCCACGGCGTCGCGGGCAGCAGCCGGGCGCGCGGGGCGGCGATCCCGCTCACTCCGATGAGCAGCGAGAAGGCGGCGGAGGCGGCGGCGAGGGCGAACGCCTCCGGGATCCGCGTCGCCTCGACGGGCACCGACGCGCAGGCGGTGACGGCGAACACCGGGAAGAGCGGGCCGGGCGGGTGCCAGTGCAGGGCGTCGCTGAGATAGGCGGCGCCGGCGGCGGCGAGGGTGACCACCGGGATGATCAGCCAGTCGCGCTGCGGCGACAGGGCGACGGCGGTGCCGATCGTCACCATCGCCACGAGGTAGGCGGCGGCCGAGGCCTGCATCAGCAGGCGCGGGCGGTGGGTGTGCCGGCGGCCGTAGAGCGCGGTGAAGGCGCCGAAGGTGGCGTAGAGGGCGAGGTCGGTGCGGCCGAAGACCCAGAGGAGGAGGAGCGGCACCGCCATCGAGATCCCGGCGCGCAGGGCGACGCGGTGCGCGCCGTCGTGCGGGCCGAAGGCGACGAGCTCGCGGGGGTGCGGCAGGGCGCTGCGGAGGGAGGGGGTGGCGGGCATCGGAGTCCTCGGGTCGGCGGGCGGATCCGAGCGGCAGCGGCCGGAGAGGTCGTTCACGGGTGAACCAGATATACTTTACTCGTGAATCATCTTCTGTCGAGCGACTCGTCGCATCCGGACCCCGACGCGGCTCCGGACGCCGTCGACGAGATCCGCGCGGGCTGGCGCCGGCTGCGGCCCGAGCTGGACACCTCGGCGGTCGATGTCGCCGGGCGGCTGATCCGCGCCTCCGCCCTGCTCGTGCGGGCGACCGAGGAGCGGCTCGCCGTCTTCGAGCTGACCCGCGGCGAGTTCGATGTGCTGACGACGCTGCGCCGGCTCGCCGCGCCGCAGTCGCCGACGACGCTGCGGACGATCGGCCTCGCCTCCGCCCCTGCGGTGACGAAGCGGCTGCACGCGCTCGAGCGCCGCGGGCTGGTGCTGCGGACCGCGAACCCGGCGGACGGGCGCGGCGCGCTGATCGCGCTGACCGCCGAGGGGACCGCGCTGGTCGACGCCGCCTTCCCCGAAGTGCTCGAGGTGGAGCGGGAGCTGCTCGCCGCGGTGCCGGACGCGCTCCGCGACGACGCCGCCCGGGGCCTGCGGGCGGTGCTCGCGAGCATCGAGGCGGCGCCCGAGCGGTGACCGCGCCCGCACGCCGCGGCTACCGTGGAGCCATGCGCCTCACGTCCAGCTTCACCGTGGACACGCGGCCGCCGGTGCTGCAGCTGGTCAAGACGGCGGCGGCGACCGTCGTCACCTGGATCATCGCCGCCCTGATCTTCCCCGGGACGCTGCCCGTCTTCGGCGCCATCGCGGCGCTGCTGGTGGTCGCGCCGAGCGTGAACCAGTCGTTCTCGAAGGCGCTCGAGCGCAGCGTCGGCGTGATCATCGGGGTGGTCGTCGGGTCGCTGATCGGGACCGCCTTCGGCGACGACAGCGCGATCGTCCTCGGGGCGATCGTCGCCGCGATCGCCGTGGGCTGGGCGGTGCGGCTGACGCCCGCCTCCGCCGTGCAGATCCCGATCAGCGCGATGCTCGTGCTCTCGGTCGGCTCGGTGACGCCGAACTACGCCGTCGACCGCATCCTCGAGACGCTGATCGGCGCGGCGGTCGGCATCGTCGTCAACGCGCTGATCGTCCCGCCGATCACGCTGGCGCCGGCCGAGCGGGCCGTCGGCGACCTGACCGCGCAGCTCGCCGCGGCTCTGGACGACCTGGCCGACGTGCTCGAGACGAAGGTCGGCCGCGAGCGGCTCAGCGAGCTGCTGATCAACGCGCGGCTGCTGCAGACCATGCAGACCAAGGCGGAGGAGGCCATCGCCACGGGCGAGGAGTCGCTGCGGCTGAACCCCCGCCGCTCAGCGCACCGCGACCGGCTGCTGGCGCTGGACTCCGTCACTCCGCGGCTCGCCCGCATCGTGACGCGCGTCCGCGGCATGACCCGCACGGTGCACGACCTCTACGACCAGGACCTGGTGGGCGAGCCGACGATCGGGGACATCGCGGTGCAGCTGCACCGAGCGGCGCACGACCTGCGGCTGCTTGTGCAGTCCTCGGTCGCGGTGCCGGAGCCGGAGCCGATCACCGACGAGCTGCCGGCGCTCACCGCCCCGCTCGTCATCGTGACCCCGCACCCGGAGCACTGGATCCTGCTGGGGGCGCTCGCCGAGGACCTGCGTCGCATCCGCGAGGAGATCGTGGGCGAGGAGTCCTGAGCGGGCTCCGCGCTCAGCGTGCGGTGGGCGTGTCGAACAGGCCGGGCCCGGAGTCGCCGTCTCCGGCATCGGTGTCGGACTCCTGCAGCGCGGCCGGGTCGGTGGCCTCGGCGTGCTGGGTCTTGCCCTCCGCGATCAGCGAGTCGTCGTCGACGAGGATGCCGGCGAGCTCGGTCACCCGGCCGCGGAGGGCGCCCAGCGGGTCGTCGATCGGGGCGTCCTCCTGCGAGCGGTCGACCTCGTCGTCCGGGAAGCGGCGGAGCTCGGCCTCGTCGCGGTCGGGCTGCGGGGCGCGGGCGTGCTCGACGCAGAGCCGGGCGACCTCCTCCGCGTGGGCGTGCATCACGGAGTGCGAGGCGTCCGGGATCTCCCAGGCGCGCGCGTGCGGGATCGCCTCGGCGACCTCCTCGGCCCACTCCCGCGGGACGAGGCGGTCGAACTCGCCGCGGATGACCAGCGTGGAGGCGCTGATCCGGGGCAGGACGTCCTCGATCCGGTACTGCATCATCTCGGGCAGCACCCGCGAGAACCAGCGCGGGCCGCAGAGCAGGTAGGCCGCGGCGGCGAGGACGGCGACCTGCACCGGCTCGCGGACGCTCGACTGGGCGAAGCGCCAGGCGGCGATCGGGATGCGGCGCTCGTGCGGGTTCATCACCGGGCCGAGCAGGACGATCGTGGTGAGCTCGGGGCGGCGGGCGGCGAGCTCGGCGACGACCTGCGTGCCCATCGAGTGGCCGAGGACGACCGGGTCGTCGAGGCCGAGGTCGTCGATGACGGCGCCGACCAGCTCGGCGTAGTCGCCGATGGTCATGTGCCGGGCGTTCGGCGGGTGCGGGACGCCGCCGAAGCCGGGCAGGTCGAGGGCGTGCACGGGGCCGAACTCGTTGAGCGCCGGGGCGAGCCGCTCGAAGTAGGTGGCGGCGACGCCGATGCCCGGGACGAGGACGAAGGTGCGCTCGCCGGTGTGGCCGACCGTGTTGACCCGGGCGTAGACGTCGCCGCGGCGGACGCGGAGGACGGAGACGTCGGTGTTCTTGTAGCGGCGACGCGGGTCGCGCCGGCGGGAGCGCGTGGTGGAGAAGACGTCGCGCAGGCCGTGGCGGACGCTCGTGGCGAGGGCGCGCAGGGGGCGGCCGGGGTAGGGCACGGGCGCCTCCTCGGGTGTCGCGGCGCAGCGGCCTGGCGGGAACGGGTCGGGGGAGAGCCTAGGCGCTGGCCGATCCGCTCAGATCAGCATGTCCTCGGAGCGGTGGAGGATCAGCCGGGCCGGCCCGATGTGGAGGAGGCCGTTGGTGAGCGGGGCGCAGCGCACGCCCCCGCGGCGCCGCATCGCCTTGAAGGCGCCGGGCGCGAGCGAGACGTCCATCCAGGCGCAGGGGTTGGCCGGGCGGCCGCCCTGGAACTCGATCCGCTCGCCGCCCTGCTCCACCGCGAAGGTGCGGCCGGCGAGCGCGTCGATGTCGGCGCCGCGCACGATGATGTTGCGGCGGGTGTCGGCGGGGTCGAACGCGGCACGGCCGAGCTCCGCCGCGACGTGCTCGAGCGACTCGATCGCGAAGAGGGTGACCGCGGCGGTGCGATGCGCGCGCTGGGCGAAGTAGCGGTCGCCGACGATGCCGAGTCCCGCGCGGATCTCGATCCGCTCGGGCTGCTCGTTGCCCTCGGAGGGGATCGGGCCGTCGGCCGGCCGGCCCTCGAACCGGTGCAGCGGCGAGACGACGAAGCGCACGAGCTCGATCGCGGCGGCCTCCATGACTGCCACGGTACGCGGGCCCGGGCGGGCGCCCGCTCGATTCGCGGCGGGGCTCCCCGATGTGTATAGTCGTACCTCGTTGCGTGCGCCCCCCAAGGCCACGCGATGGACTGCGCCCGTAGCTCAACGGATAGAGCATCTGACTACGGATCAGAAGGTTGGGGGTTCGAATCCCTCCGGGCGCACTCTGGTTGAGACAGAACAGGACGGCCCGCTTCGGCGGGCCGTTCTTGGTTGAACGGCTCATTCACGATGCAGCCTCCGCCTCGGACCAGGGGATGCTGTCGCCCTCCTCCGCCAGCGCGGCGTCGAAGGCCTCCACATCTTCTGCGTCCTCGAGAGCGTCCCTCATCCGCTCGTACTGCTCGGGGCTGATGAGCACGGCTTCCGGACGTCCTCGGCGCATGATGACGACGGTCTCGGTGCGTGAGCGGATGATCAGTTCGGAGAAGTTCGCGCACGCGTCGGTGACGCTGATGGTCGACATGCTTCGAGCGTACGTTCGGCCGTCGGGGCATCCGCGGTTCGGCGCCGAGGGGCGTGCAGTCCGACGTCCGGGGGCTGCTCGCGGGACGTCGCGCGCCAGCTCGGGTGCGGGGCGGCGGCGGCGCGAGGGGGAGGGCTAGCGTCGTCGGGGCGGGATCTCGCACAACTCGGGTTCCGGTCTCGTGCGGTGGACGGTTGCGGCGGGGAGGGTGGCCCTGCATACTCAAAACCATACGATGCAAGGTTTTGGGTGCGACCGCTCGATTCCGCACACTCGATGACGAGAGGGAACGATCATGACGACGTCCAGCGGATCCGCGGCGGGGATGCCCTCGGGCATGACCACCGCGACGGCGACGGTGCGGGGGCACCACGCGTTCTCCGAGCCGACCGAGCCTGCGACGAAGGGCTACGTCTTCTGGCTGCTCGCGGCGCAGCTGATCTTCTTCATCGCCCTGCTCGGGCCGGCGGTCGTCGGCATCGGCCTGAAGATCCAGTCGCTCGTCGAGTCGGGCGAGATCGCGCAGGACGGCGCGACCGGCGCGGCGGCGGTGCTCGGCGGCTTCGGCGCCCTCTTCGCCACGATCGCGAACGTCGTCGTCGGCCGGCTCTCCGACCGCACGACGAGCCGCTTCGGCCGCCGCCGGATCTGGATCGTGACCGGCACGGTGCTGATGACGGTCGCCTTCGCGATCATGGCGCTCGCCCCCACCCTGCTCGTCGCCACCGTCGGCTGGTCGCTCGCCCAGCTCGGCGCGAACATGACGCTCGCCCCCTTCACCGCGACGCTCGCCGACCAGGTGCCGAAGTTCCAGCGCGGGAAGATCACCGCGGCGCTCGGCATCGCGCAGAACGTCGGCATCCTCGGCGGCACCTACGTCGCCCAGGCGTTCGCCGGACAGCTGGTCGTGATGTTCGTCGCCCCGTCGATCCTCGCGATCGTCGCCATGGTCGTCTTCGCGGTCGTGCTGCCCGACAAGCGCCTGCCCCAGGCGCCGCCGCGCGCGACGCTGCGCGACTGGGCCGAGACCTTCTGGGTCAGCCCGGTGAAGAACCCCGACTACGCGCTGGCCTGGTGGTCGCGCTTCCTGATCATCTTCGCGAGCTTCGGCTTCACCACCTTCCGCTTCTTCTACCTCCTCAACCACATCGGCGTGGAGGAGGGGAGCATCCCGGCCGTGATCACCACCAGCGTGCTGATCTACACGGTGACCCTCGTCGGCGCGAGCTACTTCGCCGGCTGGCTCTCCGACCGGATCGGGCGCCGCAAGGTGTTCGTCTGGAGCTCGACCGCGCTCTTCGCGGTCGGCACCTTCGCGCTGATCTTCGTGCAGGACATCGGCGCCTTCTACGTCCTCGAGGCGGTCCTCGGACTCGCCTACGGCATCTACGTCGGCGTCGACCTCGCGCTCGTCGTCGACGTGCTGCCGAACCCCGACGACTCCGGCAAGGACCTCGGCGTCTTCAACATCGCCAACGCGCTGCCGCAGACGCTCGCGCCGCTGGTCGGCGGCATCCTCGTCTACGTCAGCGACCCGACCGGCAACAACTACGGGCTGTGGTTCACGGTCTGCGCACTGGCCGCGGTGGTCGGCGCGCTCGTCATCCTCCCCATCAAGAAAGTCCGATAGGCCTTTCTCAGACGTCCATAGGACAGGCTGGTCGGAGACGACAGTTCTGCCCGCACCACCATCACCAGTGAAAGCGACATCGATCATGACTCTGCCCCTGGCCTCCATCCAGCTCTACACGCTGGCCAAGGAGTTCTCCGAGGACCCGAACGGCTCGCTCGAGAAGCTCGCGGCGATCGGACTGAAGAACGTCGAGGCGTTCGACTTCGTCCGCCGCCCCGCCGAGATCCGCGCCGCGCTCGACGCGAGCGGTCTCGCCTCGCCGACCGGCCACGCTCCGCTGCTCTCCGACGAGCTGTGGACGCCGGACGGCTCCATCCCCACGCCCGCCCCCGAGGTCGTCTTCGAGGCGGCCGCGCAGATCGGCATCCAGACGGTCATCGACCCGTTCGTCTCGGCCGAGCGCTGGCTGACCGAGGACGGCGTGGCGGACATCGCCGACCGCCTGAACAAGGCCGCCGAGGTCGCCGCGACCTTCGGCCTGAAGGTCGGCTACCACAACCACGCGCAGGAGTTCATCGCCTCCTTCGACGGCGAGACCGCCTACGAGCGCTTCGTCGCGACGACCGACGAGCGCGTCGAGATCGAGCTGGACCTGTTCTGGGCGCTGACCGGCGGCCAGGACGGCCCCGCGCTGGTGTCGAAGCTGGGCTCGCGCCTGGTCGCGGTGCACGTCAAGGACGGCATCGCTCCGGCCGAGAACCCGTTCGCTCCCGGTGCGGCGGCCTTCGGCTCGGACACCCTCGACCAGCGCCGCCCGGGCGAGGGCGACGTGCCGCTCGTCGAGGCGCTCAAGGCCGGCGAGGGCGCCATCAAGTACGCCGTCATCGAGTACGACAACGCCCCCGGCGACGTCTTCGCGGACATCCAGGCGAGCTACGACTTCCTCGTGAAGGGCGGGTACGCGGCATGAGCGGGCCCATCGGCATCGGCGTCATCGGCGTCGGCGTCATCAGCGACACCTACCTCGAGAACCTCGCGTCCTTCCCGGACGTCCAGGTGCTCATCGTCGGCGACCTGCTGCTCGACCGGGCGAAGAGCCAGGCCGAGAAGCACGGCGTCCCCGCCTGGGGCTCGGCGGAGGACGTCCTCGCGCACGCCGGCGTGCAGGTCGTCGTCAACCTGACCATCCCCGCCGCGCACGTCGAGGTCTCGGCCGCGGCGATCGCCGCGGGCAAGCACGTCTGGAGCGAGAAGCCGCTGGGCCTGGACCGCGCCGGCACCGCGCAGCTGCTGCAGGACGCCGCCGCCAAGGGGCTGCGCGTCGGCTCGGCGCCGGACACGCTGCTCGGCCCGGGCTTCCAGACCGCGAAGCGCGCGATCGCGGACGGCGTGATCGGCGAGCCGATGTTCGCGTCCACCGTCTTCCAGACGGTCGGACCGGACCTGTGGCACCCGAGCCCGGCCTTCCTCTTCGCGGAGGGCGCGGGCCCGTTGCTGGACATGGGGCCGTACTACTTCACCGGACTCGTCAGCCTCTTCGGACCGGTCCAGCGGGTCGCGGCCCTCGGGCGGAAGAAGCTCGAGGAGCGGGTCATCCGCTCCGGCCCCGACGCGGGGACGACGTTCCCGGTCGAGGTGCCCACCTCGCTGCAGGTGCTGACCTCGTTCGCGGCCGGGCCGCAGGCGTCGAGCCTGCTCAGCTTCGACTCCGCGCTCGAGCGCCACGGCGTCTTCGAGATCCACGGCACGGAGGGGTCGATCGTGATCCCGGACCCGAACCAGTTCGAGGGGCGCACCGCGTACGTGAAGGCCCGCACCTCGATCGCCGACGGCCAGTGGGGCGAGCAGGAGTGGACCGAGATCGAGCAGAAGGGCACGGTCGTCGGCCGCGGCCTCGGACTGCTCGACATGGTCCGCGCGATCGCCGAGGACCGCCCGCACGTGGCCACCGGCGAGCTCGGCTTCCACGTGCTCGACGTCATGCTGTCGGCGCAGGAGTCGGCCGAGAGCGGCGAGTTCGTCGCGATCGACAGCACGCTGTCCGCGCCGGTACCCGCGGTGCCGGTGGACTTCGACCCGTTCGCGCAGACGCTCTGACGCGCTGACGGTCTCGCCGTGGCCCCCGCTCTCCACTCTCGGAGGGCGGGGGCTTCGGCGTGGGTGGGTCTCGCTACGGTGCTGCGCACAACATCAGCTGAGAGCAACCGGCCTCCTCTGTCAGCCGAGGGACCCCCTTCTCAGCTGATGTTGTGCGCGGCTGCGGCGGCAGAACATCGGCTGGAAGCGCTTGTCATCGCTGATGGGCGAGGAGACGGATTCCTGGCTGATGTTCTGCGTCCGCGTCGGACGATGACGACATCGGAGGGGCCGCTGCAGGGCCGCCGTGCTGAGGATGTGGGTCTCGATACGCCGCTGCGCGGCTACTCGACCAGGATGCGGGGGCGCTGCGCGGCTGCTCGACCGGCATGGAGGGGGGCGCTGCGCGGCTGCTCGGCCGGCGTGCAGTGCGCGTCAGGGGGGCGGGGGCGTCAGCTCGCGGCGGAGGCGGGCGAGGGTGTCGCGGAGGCGGGTCTTGACGGTGCCGATCGGCAGGCCGAGCTCGGTGGCGATCTCGGCGTGGGTCAGGCCGCGGACGTAGGCGAGGAAGAGCAGGTCGCGGTGCTTCGGCGCGAGACGGCGGATCTCGGCGGCGGCGCGGCTGAACTCGCCGACGATCTCGCCGTGCGACTCCGCCTCGTCGATCTCGCGGAGGTAGCTGTGGATCGCGTACCGGTGGTCGCGCTCGCGGGAGGACTGAGAGGCGCGGACCCGGTCGATCGCGCGGCGGCGTGCGATCACGGCGACGAGGTGCTGCTGCTCCTCCAGGACCGCGTGCCGGCCGACGGAGCGCCAGAGCTCGAAGTAGGTCTCCTGCGCGACCTCCTCGGCCTGCGCGTGATCCTGCAGGATGCCGACCGTGATCGAGCGGACGCGGCGCACGGTCCGCTCGTAGAGCCGGCGGAACGCGGCGTGGTCGCCGTCGGCGAGGCCCGGGACGAGGCCCTCCGGAGCGGACAGGGCGTCGGCGGTCACGGAGCGCTCAGCACCCGGCGGACCCCAGGCTGCCTTCGGAGTGCGGACGGAGCTCCTCCGCCAGGCGCTCGAACGCGGCGACGGCCTCGTCGTTGCTGACCTGGCCGGCGTCGACGCCGTCCGCGATGCGGAGGATCTCGAGCTTGCGGTCGGCGCGGGCGGCCGTGTCCAGACCCGCGGTGCCGACGGCGGCGGTGGCCTGGACGCGGGCCACGATGGTGCGCACCTGCCAGCGGCGACTGTTGAACGACATCCTTGCGACCTCCTCGATCGACCCCGTGCATCATTCGGAGCCGCGGCTCTGTCCGATGGGTGTCGGGGAGGAGGAGGGAGTCAGGGCAACTGGTCCTCGAGGTGGAAGACCTCGGTCAGCTGCAGGAAGCCGGTGTCGGGGGCTCCGTCGAGCTCGACGAAGAACTCGGCCATCTCGGCCTGCCAGCGGGCGTTGACCTCGGTGGCGGCCATCCCGGCGCGGGCGGCCTCGAGCGACGGGGTCTCGAAGTACCCGATCAGGAGGCCGTCGGGGCGGAGGAAGAGGGAGTAGTTGTTCCAGCCGGTGGCCTTCAGGGCGGCGGCCATGTCGGGCCAGATGGCCGCGTGGCGGCGGGTGTACTCGGGGATGCGCTCCGGTCGCACCTGGAGCTGGAAGCAGACGCGCTGCATGGGGTGGGGCCTTTCGGTGGGGGATCTCGATACGCGCCCTGCGGGCGCTACTCGATCAGCATGAACGGGGTCGCCCTGCGAGAGCTGTTCGAGCGGCCTGCAGCCATGTTGGTCGAGTAGCCGCGGAGCGGCGTATCGAGACCCACCGTTTCAGGGACGGTGGATCTCGATACGCGCCCTGCGGGCGCTACTCGATCAGCATGTCTGCTGCGGGCGCTTGCCTTCGGCCAATTGACGGGTCAGAAGTCGAAGTCGGCGATGTTGTCGGCGGTGAAGGTGAAGGGGTCGCCGAGCAGGACGGTGTTGTCGGCGTCGACGGTGAAGGAGCCGAGGTCGCCGGCCTCGAAGGTGTCGCCCTCGGCGCCGGTGATGTCGCCGTCGATCAGGGCCTTCGAGGCGTAGGCGGCGAGGTAGCCGAGGTCTCCCGGGTTCCACAGCGCGAACGCGGTGACGGTGCCGTCCTCGACGAACTCGCGCATCTGGTTCGGCGTGCCGAGACCGGTCAGCGCGACCTTGCCCTTGAAGTCCGAGGTGGAGAGGTAGCGGGCGGCGGCGGCGATGCCGACCGTCGTGGGCGAGATGATGCCCTTGAGGTCGGGGTGGGTCTGCAGGAGGGCCGCGGTCTTGTCGAACGAGGTCTGGTCGTCGTCGTCGCCGTAGACGGTGTCGACGAGCGTGACGTCCGGGTGGTTCGCGGTGAGCTCCTCCTCCATCAGCTCGATCCAGGCGTTCTGGTTCGTGGCGTTCGCGGAGGCGGAGAGGATCGCGACCTCGCCGCTGTCGCCGATCTGCTCGGTGATCAGGTCGACCTGCGCCTTGGCGATGCCCTCGGCGGTGGCCTGGTTGATGTAGAGGTCGCGGCAGTCGGCGTTGGTGTCGGAGTCGAAGGTGACGACCTTGGTGCCGTTGTCGCGCGCCTCGTTCAGCGCGTCGCAGATCGCCTTCGGGTCGTTCGCCGAGACGACGATCGCTCCGGCGCCCTGCTGGGTGAGCGTGTTGATGTAGGAGACCTGCGCGTCGGGGGAGGCCTCGGCGGGCCCGACCTCGGCGTAGGTGCCGCCGAACTCCTCGATGGCCTTCTCGCCGCCGGCGTCGGAGGTGTCGAAGTACGCGTTGCCGAGGTTCTTCGGCAGGAAGGTGATCGAGTAGTCACCGGAGCCGGAGTCGCCGCCGGCGTCCGAGCCGGAGTCGCCGTCGGAGGCGGAGCAGCCGGTCGCGACGAGCGCGACCGAGACGGCCAGTGCGGTGAGGGTGCCGAGGCGGCGCCCACGGGAGGAGAACATCATCGTCTGCCTTTCGTCGAGGTGCTGTGGGGGTGGTGCGGGGTGGTGCGGGTGCTGTGCCGGTGATGCGGGATCAGGGGCGTCTCCTGCCCGAGCGCCGCAGTCGCGACAGCCAGGCCAGGAAGCTGGTGGACACCACCGAGAGCACGAGCAGCACTCCGGTGATGATGTTGATGACGTCGGAGGTGACGTTCGCGAGGCGCAGGGCCGAGGCGATCACGCCGATCAGGATCACGCCGGCGATCACGCCGTGCAGGGCGCCGCGGCCGCCGAAGATCGAGACGCCGCCCAGCAGGACGGCCGCGATCACCTGCAGCTCGAGCCCGGTCGCGTTGTCGCCGCGGGCGGAGCCGTAGCGGAGCGTGTAGTAGATGCCGGCCAGCGCGGAGACGGCGCCGGAGACCACGAACAGGATGAACTTGGTGCGGTTCACGTTCACGCCGGAGAAGATCGCCGCCTCGTCGTTCAGGCCGATGGCGAAGACGCCGCGGCCGAAGCGGGTGGAGTGCAGCACCACCGCGAAGACGATCGCCAGGATCGCGAACGGCAGCACCACCAGCGGCACCGGGCCGACGAGCTTCGCCTTCGCGAGGTCGGTCCAGAACTCGGGGAAGTCCGTCACGGCCGTGGTGCCGAGCAGTCCGACCGCGAGCCCGCGGTAGAGCGCGAGCGTGCCGATCGTGACGGCGAGCGAGGGCAGTCCGACGACGGTGACCAGGAAGCCGTTCAGCGCTCCGCCGACGGCGCCCGCCACGATCGCGATCAGCGCTGCGACCTCGAACGGCACTCCGGCCTGGTGCAGCGTGCCGGTGAGCACGCTCGCCAGCCCGACGGTGGAGGCGACCGACAGGTCGATCTCGCCGGTGATGATGATCAGCGTCATCGGCAGCGCGATCAGCAGCGTCGGAGCGATGTCGAGGAAGAGGTAGGTGATGGTGATCGGCTTGTCGAAGCTCTTCACCGAGGCGGAGGCGACGACGATCACGAGGATCAGCAGCAGGACGATCGCCGTCTCGCGGCTGAAGAGGATCCGCTGCCAGGCCGGCCGGGCGTAGTCGCGGTACTCGCGCGCGGTGCGCACGGCGGTGGTGTCGGTGACGAGGCTCATCAGGAGTCGTCCCTCTCTTCGAGGAGCTTGCGGGACTGTCGGAGGGAGAGCACGCGGTCGAGCACGATGGCGCCGATGATCAGCACGCCGACCACCGCCCGCTGCCAGAAGTCGGGCACGCCCAGGATCGGCAGGGCCCGGTTGATGGTGAGCAGCAGCACCGCGCCGATCGCTGCGCCCCAGACCGTGCCGGAGCCGCCGAAGATCGCGACGCCGCCGATCACCGCGGCGCCGACGGCGTCGAGCTCGTAGCCGGAGCCGGCCTGCGAGTTGACGGTGCCGTAGCGCGCCGCGTAGAGGACGCCGGCCAGGCCGGTCAGCGCGCCGGAGACGACGAAGGCGACCAGGATGCGCCGGGTGACGGGCAGGCCGTAGAGCCGCGCCGCGTCCGGGTCGGAGCCGATCGCGTAGAACTCGCGGCCGGCGCGCTGGTTGCGCAGGTACCAGCCCGAGGCGATCAGCACGACGAGCGCGATGATCGTGAGGTACGGGATGGTGAGGAACTGCCCGGTGCCCAGGGCGAGGAAGTCCTTGGGCATGTCGGACGCGTTGATCCGATCGCTGCCCGTCCAGGCGACGTTGATGCCGCGATAGGCGTAGAGCGTGCCGAGAGTGATCACCAGTGCCGGGACCTTCGCGAACGCGACGAGCGCGCCGTTGATCAGCCCGAGCAGTCCGCCGAAGACGATGCCGGCGGCGAAGACGGCGAGGATCGGGATCCCCGGCACGTCGAGGAACAGCCGGCCGGTGAGGTAGGCGGTCAGCCCCAGGATCGAGCCGACCGAGAGGTCGACCGAGCGGGTGATGATCACGATGGCCTGGCCGACCGCGATCAGGATGAGGATCGACGGGGTCAGCAGCAGGTCGCGCCAGCCGTCGGGGGAGAAGAGGAAGGTCGGGTTCTTCGCGGTCGTCGCGATGACGACGAGGACCAGCGCGAGCAGGATGCCGGTCTCGCGGGCCCGGACGAAGGAGCCGAAGCCGGAGGCGAAGGCGTTGGGCTTGGCAGCGGGCACGCGCTTCTGCGTCGGTGCCTGGGCGGTGCTCATGCGGCTGCTCCTCTGGTGGCGGCGAGCATGACGGTCTCGCTGGTGGCCTCGGCCCGGTCGAGCTCGGCGGTGATCCGCCCCTCGCGCATCACCAGGACGCGGTCGGCCATGCCGAGCACCTCGGGCAGCTCGGACGAGATCATCAGGATCCCCATCCCCTCCCCGGCGAGCTGCGAGAGCAGCCGGTGCACCTCGGACTTGGTGCCGACGTCGATGCCGCGGGTCGGCTCGTCGATGATCAGGACCCTCGGGTTCGTGGCGAGCCACTTGCCCAGCACGACCTTCTGCTGGTTGCCGCCCGAGAGCGTGCCGGCGACGGTGTCGAGCGCGTCGGTCTTCACCTCCAGGCGCGCGGCCCAGTCGCGCGCGGCGGTGTTCTCGCGGCGGCCGGTGATCAGGCCGCCCTTGGAGAGCGACTTCTGGATCGCCATCGTGATGTTGCGCGAGACGGAGGAGTCGAGCACGAGGCCCTGCTTGCGGCGGTCCTCGGGAACGAGCGCGAGCCCGGCGCGCATCGCGGCCGAGGGGCTGCCCGCCGGGATGCGGCCGCCGACGAGGGTGACGGAGCCGGAGTCGTAGGGGTCGACGCCGAAGACGGCGCGCGCCACCTCGCTGCGGCCGGCGCCGACGAGGCCGGCCAGGCCGACGATCTCGCCGGCGCGGACGGTGAAGGAGATGTCGTGGAAGACGCCGGCCGAGGTGAGGCCGTTCACCTCGAGCAGGACGTCGGTGATCTCGGTCGCCTGCTTGGGGAAGAGCTCGGTGATGTCGCGGCCGACCATCTCGCGGACGATGCCGTCGACGGTGGCGTCCTCGGTGGCGGTGGTGGAGATGTAGGCGCCGTCGCGCATCACGGTGATGGTGTCGCAGAGCGAGAAGACCTCGTCGAAGCGGTGCGAGATGAAGATCAGCGCGCGGCCCTCGTCGCGGAGCGACCGGGCGACGGTGAAGAGGCGCTCGACCTCGACGCCGGAGAGCGCGGCGGTCGGCTCGTCCATCACGAGGACCTTCGCGTCGAGCGAGATGGCCTTGGCGATCTCGATGATCTGCTGGTCGGCGATGGAGAGGCCCTCGGCGGGGCGGTCGGGGTCGATCCGGACGCCGAGGCGCTCGAAGAGGCCGACGACCTCGGTGCGCATCGCCTTGCGGTCGATGCGGCCGAGGCGACCGCGGGGCTGGCGGCCCATGAAGATGTTCTCGGTGACGCTGAGATCGGGGAAGAGCGTCGGCTCCTGGTAGATCACGGCGATGCCCGCGGCCTTCGACTGCGCGGTCGAGGAGAAGTCGACCGGCTCGCCGTCGAGGAGGAACTCGCCCGCATCGCGCTGGTGCACTCCGGCGATGATCTTGACGAGCGTCGACTTGCCGGCGCCGTTCTCGCCGACCAGCGCGTGGATCGACCCGCGGTGCACGGCGATGGTGCCCGAGCGCAGCGCGACGACGGCGCCGAACGCCTTGACCACGCGGGCGAGCTCGAGTGCGGGTGGCGGATCTGATGCCACGGGTGGTACCTCCTCATCGAGGGGAATCGCGGTCAGGTCCCGGCTTCGGATGAAGAGGACCTGAATCGATTCATCCAGCTTCATCGCTACTATAGGGACGCTGAGCCGGAGCGGTCAACGCGAGATGCGGCTCGGCGTCCCAGGGGAGGCGATGTGGCGCGAGTGAGCATCCGCGACGTCGCCCTGCGCGCCGGCGTCTCGGTCGGCACGGTCTCCAACGTGCTGAACCGGCCGGACGAGGTCTCCGACGACTCGCTCGCCCGGGTGAATGCCGCCGTCGAGTCGCTCGGCTACGTGCGGAACGACGCGGCCCGGAAGCTCCGCAACGGCGTGAGCTCGACCGTCGGCTTCGTGGTGCTCGACGGGCAGAACCCGTTCTTCAACGACGTGGTCCGCGGCGCGGAGGACGAGGCGTCGCGCCACCAGATCGCCGTGCTCTACGGCAACACCGACGAGGACCCGTCGCGCGAGCGGCAGTACCTCGACCTCTTCGAGGAGCAGCAGGTGCGCGGCGTGCTGATCGCGCCGTACGGCGACATCTCGCAGCGGCTGGAGAAGCTGCGCGGGCGCGGGGTGCCGGTCGTGCTGGTCGACCGCTTCAGCGGCGACGGACGCTACAGCTCGGTCTCGGTCGACAGCGTCGCGGGCGGGCGGATGGCGGCCGAGCACCTGATCGCGACCGGGCGGCGCCGGCTGGCCTTCGTGGGCGGGCCGTTCGAGATCCGCCAGGTCACCGACCGGCTGGCGGGCGCGCGGGTCGCGGTGGAGAACAGCGATGCGTCGGTCGATCTCGAGGTCGTGGCGACCACGGCGCTGACCGTCGCGCAGGGGGTCGCCGCCGGGATGCGGATCCTGGCCCGGCCGCGCCGCGACCGCCCCGACGCGCTCTTCGCGGCCAACGACCTGGTCGCGCTCGGGCTGCTGCAGGCGCTCGCCGTGGACGGGCGGATGCTGGTGCCGGACGAGATCGCGCTGATCGGCTTCGACGACATCTCGTTCGCCGCGGCCGCCGCCGTGCCGCTGTCCTCGATGCGGCAGCCGAGCTCCGTGATCGGGCGGACGGCGCTGCGCGTGCTGTTGGAGGAGGCGGCGGACCCGGAGCTGATCCCGCGGCAGACGGTGTTCCTGCCGGAGCTGGTCGCGCGGGCGTCGACGCGGGCGCGGCGCTGACGGCGGCACCTGCGGATCGGCCTCCCGCTAGCGTGGACGGGATCGTCGACCGGATCCGAAGGAGCATCTCGATGACCGCAGCACGCCAGGACACCGTCAGCACCGCCACTGTGCGGCACCTCCCGTGGGCCGCGCCCGCGCGGGAGCCCGCGATGAGCACCGCGGTCGACCGCCACGACCGCTGGCGGCTGACCAGCCGCTCGGTGCTGCGCGACGGTCGGCCCTTCATCCCGGTCTCCGGTGAGCTGCACTACAGCCGCGTGCCGCGCGCTCGGTGGGAGGAGCGGCTGCGGCTGATGCGCGCGAGCGGCGTGACGGTCGTGGCGTTCTACGTGATCTGGATCCACCACGAGGAGGTGCGCGGAGAGCGCCGCTTCGACGGGGACCTCGACGTCGGCGCGTTCGTCGACCTCTGCGCCGAGGTCGGGCTGGACGTCGTCCTGCGGGTGGGGCCGTGGTGCCACGGCGAGGTCCGCAACGGCGGCTTCCCGGACTGGGTGCAGGCCGCCGAGGTGGAGCACCGGACCGACGACCCCGAGTACCTCGAGCTCGTCCGGGACTGGTTCGGCGCGCTCGGCGGCGAGCTGGCGTCGCGGTGCGGACCGGGCAGCAACGTGGTCGCGATCCAGATCGAGAACGAGATCTACGACCAGCCCGGGCACATCCGGACCCTCAAGGGCCTGGCCCGGGAGGCGGGGCTGACGGCGCCGATCTGGACGTCGACGGGCTGGGGCGGCGCCGACCTGCCGCTGGACGAGGTGCTGCCGCTGTTCGGCGGCTACGCGGACGGCTTCTGGGTCGAGTCCGACTCGCCGTGGGACTCGACGTTCCGCGACCACTTCTTCTTCAGCCACCAGTGGGACGACCCGGGCATCGGCGCCGACGTCCGCGGCGCGACGACGGACGCGGTGACGCCCCGCGCCCCCTCGCTCGACTACCCGCCGGCGACCTGCGAGCTCGGCGGCGGCATGGCCACCGCCTACCACCGGCGCCCGGCCGTGCAGCCGCTCGACATCGCGGCGGTCGCGCACACCAAGATCGGCAACGGCTCGGCCTGGCAGGGCTACTACATGTACACCGGGGGGACGAACCCGCGCAGCGCCGCCGCCGACGGACTGCAGGAGTCGCAGGCGACCGGCTACCCGAACGACCTGCCGCGGTTCGACTACGACTTCCGCGCGCCGATCGGAGCGAGCGGCCGGCCGTCGCCGACCCTCGCGCTGCTGCGGCGCCAGCACGCCTTCCTCGAGGCCTTCGGCGAGCGGCTCGCGCAGATGCCGTCGACGCTGCCGGACGAGCTGCCGGTCGACCAGCAGGACACGGACACGCTGCGCTGGGCGCTGCGGAGCGACGGGTCGAGCGGCTTCGTGTTCGTCACCTGGCACCAGCCGCACGAGCCGCTGCCGGAGCACCCGGGCGTGGTGCTCGAGGTGGGTCTCGACGACGAGGTCGTGCGGTTCCCCTCGGTGAGCACTCCCGTGCCGGCCGGGACGCTGATGGTCTGGCCGGTGCGCCTGACGGTCGGCGGAGTGCGGCTGGACTGGGCGACCGCGACGCCGCTGACGCTCCTCGACGGGGCGGAGCCGACGCTGGTCCTGGTGGCGGCCGCGGGGGTCGTCGCCGAGCTGGCCTTCGCGGAGGGCACGCGGCTGGAGGTGGACGGGGTGCGGCGGGACAGCGCGCTCCTCCGCCTCGACGTCGAGGAGCCGGTGCTGGTGCGGGCGCAGGGCGACGGCGGGGCGTGCTCGGTGCTGGTCCTGTCGGCGGAGGCGGGTGAGGAGGCGTCGGTGCTCGTCGACCAGGGCTCGGGGGAGCGCCGCCTCGTGCTGTCGGAGGACCCGGTCTGGCTCGACGGAGCGGGGCGGATCGCGGGGGACGTCCGGGCGGGGAGTCGCCTGCCGCGCGCCTACGACCCGGAAGGGCAGCGCTTCGTCCCGGTCGCCGGATCGGCGGCGTCGATGCGGCCGGAGACGGAGGCGGTCGAGGCGCCCCTGCTC
Source organism: Rathayibacter sp. PhB152 (assembly GCF_003751395.1). Classification (NCBI taxonomy): domain Bacteria; kingdom Bacillati; phylum Actinomycetota; class Actinomycetes; order Micrococcales; family Microbacteriaceae; genus Rathayibacter; species Rathayibacter sp. PhB152. The sequence goes on from NZ_RJUT01000003.1 coordinate 442,650, forward strand.
CGCGCGAGCGACGCCGTGCCGGTGTCCTACGGCGAGGCCGCGGGGCGCGCCTCCGCACCCCGGGACGCCGACTTCGCCGCCGCGGCCGCGCACCGGCTCGAGCTGCCGGAGACCGATCCGGCGGCGCAGCGGCGCGAGCTCGAGATCCACTGGGCCGGTGACGTCGCCCGGATCCTCGTCGGCGGCGAGGTCGTCGCCGATCAGTTCTGGGACGGCGGGCCGTGGGTGCTCGACCTGGACGAGCTGAACGCGGGCTCCGGGGACGTCGTCCTGGAGATCCTGCCGATGTCGCCCGACGCGCGGATCGGCCTGACCGGGAGCGCCGAGGAGCGCCGTCGCCGCTCGTCGTCGCCGCTCGTCGAGCTCGGCCCGGTCGTCGTGGCGCACTGGTACCGCTGGACCGAGGACTGACCGGCGTCCAGGTGGCGTGCACGCCCGGAATCTAGGGTGGGCGGATGACCTCCTGGAGCGCCGCAGACATCCCCGACCAGACCGGCAGGACGTTCGTCGTCACCGGCGCGAACAGCGGACTGGGGGAGGCGACCGCGCGGGCGCTCGCCGAGCACGGCGCCCGCGTGGTGCTCGCCTGCCGGACCGTCGAGAAGGGCGAGCGGGCGGCGGAGCGGATGGGCGGCGACGTCGTCGTCCGGCGGCTCGACCTCGCCGACCTCGCCTCGGTGCGCGAGTTCGCCGAGGCGACCGGGCCGATCGACGTGCTGGTCAACAACGCCGGCATCATGGCGGTCCCGGAGGGGCGCACCGCCGACGGCTTCGAGCTGCAGTTCGGCACGAACTTCCTCGGGCCGTTCGCGCTGACCGGGCTGCTGCTGCCGCGGATCGCGGACCGCGTGGTGTCGCTCTCGAGCCTCGCCCACCGCTTCGGCACGCTCGACGTCGACGACCTGAACTGGGAGCGCCGCCGCTACAGCCCGTGGCCGGCCTACGGGCAGTCCAAGCTGGCCGACCTCGTCTTCGCGTTCGAGCTGCACCGGCGCCTGCGCCGGGCCGGGTCGAGTGTCGGCTCGATGGCCGCGCACCCCGGCATGTCGGTCACCGAGCTGCACACGCATACCGGCGACGGGCAGGGCGCGATCATGGGCGCGCTGATGCGCACGGTCGGGCAGAGCGGCGAGGACGGCGCGCTGCCGACGCTGCTCGCGGCGACCTCGCCCGACGCGCGCTCCGGCGCCTACTACGGACCGGGCGGCCTCGGTGAGGTCCGCGGGGCGCCGCGCCAGGTGAACCCGAACCGCGCCGCCCGCGACCGGGACGCCGCGCGCCGACTCTGGGACCGCGCCGTCGAGCTGACCGGGGTGTCGCCGCTCGACGAGGGCTGAGCGAAGCGCCCTTCCGCGGACACCCGCCTCCTCCGCGTCCCGGCTCCTCCGTACACTGGCGAGCGCGCGGGAAGCCGCCGCCGGACCCCGAGGAGCACCGTGGCAGCACGACGAACGACCGCCGCCGCGACGCTGCACGACGTCGCCCGGGCGGCGGGAGTGTCCCTGGCCACCGCCTCGCGGGTGCTCAACGGCAGCGCGCGGAAGGTGCAGGGCGAGTACCGCGAGCGGGTCGAGGCGGCCGCGGCCGAGCTCGGCTACTCCGCGAATCCGGCGGCGCAGGCCGTCGCGCGCGGGACCACCTCGACGATCGCGCTGCTCGTCAGCGACATCACCGACCCGTACTTCTCGGGCATCGCCTCCGGGGTGATCGGCGCGGCCGACGCGTCGCGGCTGGACGTGCGGATCGCCGTCACCGACCGCGACCCGGACAAGGAGCTCGGCCTGGTCCGCTCGCTGCGCGGTGGGCGGCCGCGGGCGATCGTCCTGGCCGGCAGCCGCTTCGCCGCCGACCGGCACCGCGACGCGCTGATCGCCGAGCTGCAGGCCTACGAGGCGTCCGGCGGGCGGGTCGCCATGATCAGCCAGGGCGGGCTGCCGTTCCCCTCGGTGCAGGTGGACAACCGCGCCGGAGCCCGCGCGCTCGCGGCGGCGCTCGCCGAGGCCGGCTACCGGCGCTGCGCGATCGTGCGCGGTCCGGAGGCGGTGCTGACGTCGTCCGACCGCGTCGCGGGGTTCCTCGAGGGGCTGGCCGCGGCCGGGGTGAGCGTCGATCCGGATCTGATCGTCGAGGCGCCGCTCACCCGGGACGGCGCGTTCGACGCGGCGGCCGCGCTGCTGGCCGGGCGCTCCGCCGACATCGACCTGGTCTTCGCCGTCACCGACCTGATGGCGGTCGGCGTCGCCTCCGCGATGCGCGCGGCCGGAGTCGAGCCCGGCGCGGGCATGGGCGTCGCGGGCTTCGACGACGCGCCCATCGCGGAGGACGTGCACCCCGGCCTGACCACGGTCGCGGTGCCGCTCGCGGCGCTCGGCGAGCGCGCCGTCGCCGCGGCCCTCGGCGACGAGGCCGACGGGGCCTCGGTCGAGCTGCCCACCCGCGTCGTCCTGCGCGCGAGCACCCCGCCGCGAGTCGCGCCGGCCGCGTAGCGCGCGCCATGCTGGTCGAGTAGCCCTGCAGGGGCGTATCGAGACCCGCCGTCTCCCGAACGGCAGGTCTGCGGACCCCTGTTCTGACGGTGGTGGATCTCGATACGCCCGCTGCGCGGGCTACTCGATCAGCATGGAACACGTGCAAGCGCGTCGGCGCGGGTCCGCACGTGCTGGTCGAGTAGCGCGCAGCGCGTATCGAGACCCGCTCACCACCGTTCCTCCGCTGGTTGGGAAAGCGCTTGCCCGCAGGACCGGTCCGCGGCTAGCATCAGGAAAACGCTTCCCACTCCTCCGAAAGGCGCACCGTGTCAGAGTCGACCACCCCCACCCTCGGGATCATCCTGAACGGCGCCTCCGGCCGGATGGGCTACCGCCAGCACCTCGTCCGCTCGATCCTGGCGATCCGCGAGCAGGGCGGCGTGCTGCTCTCCGACGGCACCCGCGTGCAGGTCGAGCCGCTGCTGGTCGGGCGCTCCGAGGCGAAGCTCGCCGAGCTCGCCGGCAAGCACGGCCTGACGAACTGGACCACCGACCTCGACGCCGCGCTCGCCGACCCGAAGTGGCAGGTCTACGCCGACTTCCTCGTGACGAAGGCGCGCGTCCCCGCGATCAAGAAGGCGATCGCCGCCGGCAAGCACATCTACACCGAGAAGCCCACCGCGGAGTCCTACGCCGAGGCGCTCGAGATCGCCGAGCTGGCCAAGGAGGCTGGCATCAAGAACGGCGTCGTGCACGACAAGCTCTACCTGCCGGGCCTCCAGAAGCTCAAGCGCCTGATCGACTCCGGCTTCTTCGGCCGCATCCTCAGCGTCCGCGGCGAGTTCGGCTACTGGGTCTTCGAGGGCGACTGGCAGGCCGCGCAGCGCCCGAGCTGGAACTACCGCAGCGAGGACGGCGGCGGCATCATCGTCGACATGTTCCCGCACTGGAACTACGTGCTCGAGAACCTCTTCGGACCGATCGAGGGCGTCTACGCCAAGGCGACCACCCACATCGAGACCCGGGTCGACGAGAACGGCGCGCCGTACACGGCGACGGCCGACGATGCGGCCTACGCGATCTTCGATCTCGCCGGCGGCATCACCGCGCAGCTCAACTCCTCCTGGGCCGTGCGGGTCGACCGCAAGGAGCTCGTCGAGTTCCAGGTCGACGGCACGCTCGGCTCGGCCGTGGTCGGCCTGTTCGGCGCCAAGATCCAGCCGCGCGTCGCGACCCCCAAGCCCACCTGGAACCCGGACCTGCCCGAGACGCACGACTACGCCGAGGACTGGCAGGAGCTGCCCGTCAACGACGTGTTCGAGAACGGCTTCAAGACCCAGTGGGAGCAGTTCATCCGCCACGTGGTCGAGGACGCTCCGCACGAGTACGACTTCTTCGCCGGAGCGCGTGGCGTGCGCCTGGCCGAGCTGGGCCTGGAGTCCTCGCGCGAGGGCCGCCGGATCGACGTCGCCGCGCTCGACGCCGCCGCCGACGCCGAGGTGCTCGTGCAGGCGGGCGCCGTCCAGTGAGCGGGCTGACCCTCCTCGGCGCCGACGGCGCGACCCGCTCGATCGAGCTGCTTCCGGCGCCCGCGCACACGAGGCCCACCGCCCCGCTGCGCTCGCGCACCGCCTACGCGGCCGCGCACGTCGTGCCGCTGGTGCACGGCGAGAACCGGCCCGGCCACCCGGCCCAGATCGACTGGGACGCGACGCTCGGCTTCCGCCACCACGTCTGGTCCTGGGGCCTGGGCGTCGCCGACGCGATGGACACCGCGCAGCGCAACATGGGCCTGGACTGGACCGCGACGCAGGAGCTGATCCGCCGCTGCGCCGCCGAGGCCGCTTCGGTCGGCGGGGCGCTCGTGGTCGGGATCAACACGGACCAGCTCACCGAGGATGTGGTGCCGCTCGAGACGGTCATCGACGCGTACGTCGAGCAGCTCGCCTTCGCCGAGGACGCGGGGGCGGAGGTCGTGCTGATGGCCAGCCGTCACCTGGCCCGCGCCGCGGAGACCGCCGCCGATTACGAGCGGGTCTACGCCGCCGTGCTCGCCCGCGCCACGAAGCCGGTCGTCCTGCACTGGCTCGGCACCGCCTTCGACAGCGTGCTCGAGGGCTACTTCGGCGCGGCCGACCCGATCGACGCCTTCCCGGTCGTGCAGCGGATCATCGAGGACAACCTCGACTCGGTGCGCGGCATCAAGATGTCGCTGCTGGACGCGGACGCGGAGATCGCGCTGCGCTCGCGGCTGCCCGAGGGTGCGACCCTCTTCACCGGCGACGACTTCAACTACGTCGGCCTGATCGAGGGCGCCCCCGACGCCGACGGCACGCCGCGCTGGTCCGACGCGCTGCTCGGCGCCTTCGCCGCGCTGGCGCCGAGCGCCTCCGCCGCGATCCAGGCGCTGGACGCGGGCGACACCGCCGAGTACCGCCGTGTGCTGGGCCCGACCGAGGCGCTCTCGCGCCAGGTCTTCGCCGCGCCGACGCAGTACTACAAGACCGGCGTCGCCTTCCTGTCCTGGCTGAACGGCCACCAGCCGGCCTTCTCGATGGTGGGCGGCCTGCACTCCGCGCGCTCGCTGCCGCACCTGTCCGAGATCGTCCGGCTCGCGAACGCGTCCGGGGCGCTGGAGCGGCCGGAGCTCGCGGCCGACCGCTGGACCGGGCTGCTCGCGCTGAACGGCGTCGAGGTCACCCGCGGCGTCGAGGCGCTGCACCTGGTCGAGGCGGTCACCGCGTGAGCGCCGACCCGCGCCTCTCCCTCAATCAGGCCACGATCAAGCACGCCTCGCTCGCCGAGGCGCTCGACACCACGGTCGCCGCGGGGATGTCCGCGATCGGCCTCTGGCGCGAGCCGGTCGCCGAGGTCGGGCTGGCGGAGGCCGTGCGCCTCGTCGCCGACTCCGGCCTGCGCGTCTCCTCCCTCTGCCGCGGCGGCTTCTTCACCGGGCCCGAGGGTCCGGAGCGGCGGGCGGCGATCGACGAGAACCGCCGTGCGATCGAGGAGACCGCCGCGCTCGGCGCCCCCGCGCTCGTGCTCGTCGCCGGCGGGCTGCCGGCCGGCTCGCGCGACGTGATCGGCGCCCGGGCCCGCGTGCAGGAGGCGCTGGCCGAGCTGGCCGACGACGCCGCGGCGGCGGGCGTGCAGCTCGCCATCGAGCCGCTGCACCCGATGTACGCCTCCGACCGCGCCGTCGTCTCGACGCTCGGCCAGGCCCTCGACCTCGCCGCGCCGTTCGACGCGGCCGCGGTCGGCGTGGTCGTCGACACCTTCCATGTCTGGTGGGACCCGCAGGTGCTCGCGCAGATCGTCCGCGCCGGAGCGGAGGGCCGGATCGCGAGCTACCAGGTCTGCGACTGGGCGACCCCGCTTTCGGCCGACGTGCTGCTCGCGCGCCGCTACCCGGGCGAGGGCGTCATCGACTTCGCATCGCTCACCCGCGCGGTCGTCGAGGCGGGCTACGCCGGCGACGTCGAGGTCGAGATCTTCCACCAGGAGGTCTGGGACACGGCGTACCCCGAGGTCGCGGAGCGCGTCGTCGCGTCCTTCGCCGAGACGGTGTCGCCGCACCTCTGAGAGGCGCACCCCTGAACTCCCGGTCCGCCGTCGCTGGAGGGTGAGCGGCGGACCGGGCTCCTTCTTTCAGAGGACCAGCGAGCTCAGCTCCACGGCAGATCCAGCGCGTCGAACGTGGTCTCGCGGCGCAGTGCCTCCTGCAGAGCGTGCTCGACGCCGTCGATCACGCGGTGGCGCCCCTCGACGTCCTGCACCTCGCGCCAGGCGTCCTCCGGCAGCGCCCGCGGCGACGGAGCGGCCATCACCGCCTCGAGCAGGCGGAGGAAGCCGCCCGTGCGCTCGATCCCGGCGTGCAGCGGCGTGCCCAGCTCGCGAGCAGCGAGCAGCCCCTCGAACGGCGTGATCCGGTCGTACTGCAGTGTGCGCGGCGGCAGGTCCTCGCGCACGAGCTGCACCACGTCGAGCGTGTAGTAGAAGCGGAGCGTCCCGCGGGTGCCGACGATCTCGACGGAGGGCTCCTCCGGTCGCTCGGCGCAGAGGGTGACCGCGGTCGTGACCCGCAGGCCGTCGGCCAGGGTCAGCACGGCGACCGAGGTGTCGTCCGCCTCGATGTCGTTCGCGCGCCGCAGGTCGAGGCGCACGTCGACGACGTCCTCGAGCCGGTCGGCGCCGGCGATCGCGAGGGCGGTGGCGGTCGCGTGCGAGAAGGGGTTGGTCAGGACGCCGTCGGCGACGACAGCGCCGTCGAGCGTGCGGCGGCCGGCCCAGGGGGAGCGCGACCAGTAGCGGTCGTCGCGGACCCAGACTCCGGAGGCGCCGTAGCGCACGACGTCGCCGATCTCGCCGTCGGCCACGGCCGCGCGGATCGCCGGGATCGCGGAGGAGCCGAGGCTCTGGAAGCCGACCTGCACGAGCGAGCCGGTCGCCGCGGCGCGCTCCGTGATGGCGGTGAACTCGGCGAGCGAGGCGGCGGGCGGCTTCTCCAGCAGGACGTCGTTGCCGTGGTCCATCGCCGCGAGTGCGATCGCGGCGTGGGTGTGGATCGGGGTGCTGATGATGACGACGTCGGTGCCGCCGGCGGCGAAGAGGCCGGTCGCGTCGGGGTGGTGCGCGACGCCGTCGGGGAGCAGCCCCTCGACCGGCGGCCGCGGATCGGCGACGCCGACGAGCCGGACGCGGCCGTCGCGGTGCGCCGCGAGGACAGCGCCGAGATGCGAGGCGCCGTAGCCGCCGATGCCGACGAGCCCGATCCGCGGGATCACGGTCGGACTCCGGAGAGCGGGCGGCTGCGGTCGTCTCGTCTGCGCTGCATGATCCGGCCAGCGTATCGGAAAGCGGTTACCTACGCCCCTCTGCGGGCCGGCCGTCTGGAGGCGGCCGCCGGTGCCGGACTACTCTGGTCACGCTGAGACGAGGTCACGGAATGAAGTTCACAGGTCACGTGCTGTCGATCGGGGCGCTCCTCGAGCTCGAGGACGAGCAGCCTTCCTCGCCGGTCGGGCGCAGAGCAGGCGTCCTGCACACTGCGGCGGGGAACGCGCGCCGAGTCGAGCAGCTGCTCGCCGAGGGTGAGTCGCTCGAGACCTGCTGGAGGTTCGGGATCCTGCAGACACTCGACGACTACGTGTCGACGGCGAAGCGGGCCGGTACCGAGGTCGCTTCCGGGGTGTTCTCGGAGGAGCCCGGGCGGACAGGTGCCGCCGAGCTCGATGCGGCGTTCGCGGCTCTGGCGGATCACTTGGCCGGACGAGACGGGTGGGAGACTCCCGCGTGGGCGTCGGCTGCTGAGCGTCGTGTCGAGGCCTGGTATCCCTCCGTGCCGAGCATCTTCCGCGAGGAGGCCGAACGGGACAGCCCTCGTGCCTTCCGCCAGCGCGGGATCCTGATCACTGGACGGTCCCTGGCGCGCGCATGACCGGCGACGGAGAGCTCGACGCCTCGGAACTCCGGGCGCTGTTCCAGGAGCTCTCCGACCGCTTGGAGGACCGCGGCCAGCAGGCCAGCTCTTCGTCGTCGGCGGGGCAGCGATGGCACTCGAGTACGACGGAGGGCGGGTGACGCGTGACGTCGATGCCGCGTTCGCTCCGGCCTCCGCCGTCCGGGAGATCGCCGCTGAGCTCGGCGAGCTTCACGGCCTCGAGCCCGACTGGATCAACGACGCCGCGAAGGGCTTCCTGCCCGGCCAGGACGATGACGCTCGGACGGTCTTCGACTCCGAGTCCCTCCTGGTCCAGGTCCCCTCGCCGGAGTACCTCCTCGCGATGAAGCTTCACGCCGCACGGGACGAGCGCGACCTGTCCGACGCGGCGACGCTGTACAACGTCTCGGGCTACACCACCGCGGAGGAGGGAGCGGCGCTTCTGAGGCGCACGTACTCCGATGCGCTGCTGCTTCCCCGCCACCGCTACATCGTGGACGACGTCGCGGAGAGGGCGCGAGTGCTGCGAGTGCTCGGAGGTCCCGCCGCGGAGTGAGCAGATCAGCGCGTGGGGTCGATGATCGTCATGCCCGCCGGGTTCGAGCGGTCGAAGACGGGGAGCAGCTCGGCCGCCTCCTCGAGTCCGATCGTGCGCTCGATCAGGCGCTGCGGGGCGAGGACGCCCTGCTCGATCAGCCGCAGCATCGCGGGGTAGTCGCGCGCCGCCATCCCGTGGCTGCCGAGGACGTCGAGCTCCCAAGCGATCACGCGCGCCATCGGCACGCGCGGGTGGCCCTCGACCGGCGGCAGCAGGCCGACCTGCACGTGCCGGCCGCGCCGGCGCAGGCTGAGGAGGGCGTCGGAGGAGGTCTGCTCGCTGCCGACGGCGTCGACGGCGACGTGACTCCCGCCGCCGGTGAGCGCGTGCACGGCGGCCGGCAGATCGCGGCCGTCCGCGAGGAGGACGTGCTCGGCGCCGACACTCGCCGCGACCTCGAGCGCCGCGGCGTTGCGGTCCACCGCGATCACGCGGGCGCCGAGCGCGTGCGCGACCATGACGGCGCTGAGGCCGACGCCGCCCGCTCCGATCACGGTCACCCACTCGCCGGGCTGCACTCGGGCCCGCCCGACGAGCGCGCGGTAGGCGGTGGCGAACCGGCAGCCGAGGCTCGCGGCGGTCGCGAAGTCGACGCCCTCCGGGATCGCGACGAGATTGGTGTCGGCCGCGTGCAGCGCGACGGACTCGGCGAACGAGCCCCAGTGCGTGAAGCCGGGCTGCTCCTGGTCCGGGCAGACCTGGGCGTCGCCCTGCAGGCACCACTCGCAGCGGCCGCAGCCGCAGACGAACGGCACGGTCACCCGGTCGCCGACCGCCCAGTTCCGGACCTCGGGCCCGACCTCGGCGATCACTCCCGCGAGCTCGTGCCCCGGGACGTGCGGGAACGCGATGTCGTCGTGCCCGGCCCAGGCGTGCCAGTCGCTCCGGCACAGCCCGGTGGCCAGCACCCGCACGACGACGCCGTCCGCCGGGGCGGCCGGCGTCGGGACGTCGCGGACCTCCGGCTCGCCGCGGACGGAGTCGAGGACGAGAGCGCGCATGCCCTCATCCTGGCAGCGCGGCGGGGAGACGCCGAAAGCCCACGCTCTCGCGTGGGCCTCGGAAGTGGAGCGTCGCAGGCGACGCGTCCGGGACGAACCTAGCAGTCGTCGGCGCCGAAGCGGAGGTCGGTGAGCGAGACGAAGTGCCAGCCCTGGCGGCCGTCGTGCTGGGTGTAGGTCAGGGTGCTGCCCGAGGGGAAGACGCCGAAGTGGAAGGTGTCGGAGCGGGTGACGCCCGCCGTCGTGTACTCGTTCCCGGTCGCGCGGCGGAAGGGGTCGGCGAGGGTGCCGACGCCGGCGCCGGGGAGGGAGCCCGAGGTCGCGATCGAGGTCGGCTCGGTGCTGAAGCCGACGGCGTCCCAGTAGGTCGGCACCCACGAGTTGACGTCGGTGTTCGAGGTGATGTCGAAGACCGTCAGCTGGAAGTCGACCGGATCGAAGAGCGCGCCGTCGGCGTCGCGGAACTCGAAGGTCAGGGTCTGCGCGTCGGATCCCGGGGTGGGCAGGACGGCCAGGTCGCCCTCGCGACGCTGATTGAGCACGAGCGCGCCCGCCGGGCCGAAGCCGGCGAAGGAGTACTCGGAGGGGACGCCGCCGGGAGCGTTCCCGGCCCAGCCCGAGCCGTTCTGGCTCATGTTGTAGCGCGTGCCGCCGGAGAGGTCGGTCGTGCCGGCGGCGAGGGTCGAGGTGATGCGGATCGTCGAGGTGCGGCCGGACGCGGAGGTCGCGCCGAGGACGGCGGGGTTGCCGCTCGAGTTCGTCGCGGCGAACTGCGTGACGCTCGTGCAGGGAGCGGTCGACGCGGCGGCGAGGGGTGCGCCCGTGGCGATGGCGACGACGGGGACGGTCCAGAGGGCGGTGGTGGTGAGCGAGCGGCGGGAGAGTCCGGGCGCGGGGGTGCTGGTCATGGCGGGATCCGTTCGGGTGCGGAGGTGGGCGGGCGAGGCGGAGCGGTGCGGTGCAGGGCGGTGCAGGGCGGTGCAGGGCGGAGCGGGGCCGAGCGATGCAGGGCGGGCGGAGCGGCGGCTCAGCGGCCGGCGTTGTAGTGGTTCTGGATCTGGGTCGCGGTGAGCGCGGTCGAGTAGACGGCGGCGTAGCGCAGGCTGCCGGAGAAGGAGGCGGGGCCGACGTTCGTCCAGGAGCCGCCGAGGGTGTCGTAGCCGATCTTCCAGTAGCCGTTGCTGTTCTCGGGGGTGCGGAAGGCGGTGTTGCCGGCGACCTTCACGCCGTCGAGCCAGAGGCTCATCCCGGCGGTCGGCGAGATCGTCGAGACGACGTGGTGCCAGGCTCCGTCGTTCACGGGGTTCGGGCTGGTGATCGACTGGACGCCGTTGTTGTAGATGCCGAAGACGAGGCGCCCGTCCGCGCCGACGTAGGTGTGCCGGTCGTACTGGCTGCCGGCGCTGTCGCGGCTGGTGTTGAAGCTGAAGAGCTTTCCGCCCGCGACGGTGGTCTTGAACCAGATCTCCGTGCTGAAGGTGGTCGGGTTGTTCAGCAGCAGCGGCGTGCTGAGGTAGCCGTTCGTGCCGTTCAGCAGCCAGGAGCCGCCGGCGTCGCGCGGGCAGGCCTTGGGGGTGGTCGGCGAGCTGGTCATCGCCGGACGGTAGGTGCCGGGGTAGGCGCCGGAGTCGGTGTCGACGGCGGTCGTCGCTCCGGTGGCCTGCGCGAGCGTGTAGGAGAAGAGCGCGTCGCCCCTGTCGGCCGCGAGCGCCGAGTCGCAGGTGAAGAACGCGGCGGCGCTGCCGACGGTGTTGTTCGAGTTGCGGATCGAGGCGACGTAGGCGCCGGAGGTGGCGGGGGCGAGGAACAGCACGGCCGAGAGGGCGGCGACGAGCAGGGCCGCGAGGGTGGTGCGCGGGGTGCGCGGTGCTGCGGAGCGGAGGCGGGCCAGGAGGCCGGAGCGGGTGCGGCGGTGGCGGCTCATCGGGCGGCCGACTCGGTCTCGGCGGTCTCGGCGGGCGCGGTCTCGGTCTCGGCGGCGCGGGCCCGGCGGCCGTGCTCGCCGCGCGGCTCGGCCTCGGCGGGGAGTCCGACCAGCATCGTCCAGAGCACAGGGGTGGCGCAGAGGGCCCCGAAGAGGATCCAACCCCAGAGCGGCAGGTGCAGCGCCGAGGACACGTTGTAGAAGTCCTCGCCGTTGGCCGGCACCCGGATGCTGCCGACCTGGCCGGAGACGAGGTCGGCATGGGTGCCGCCGACGGCCGTCACGCGGATCGGCAGCATGCCGACCGAGACGAGCGAGGCGTCCGTCTGCCCGTCCTCCACGGTCGCCTCGAGGACGACGATGCCGACGAACGGGCGGAGCACGAAGACCGTGAAGGAGGCGACGAGCGAGATCCCCAGCACCCGCATCGCGGCGCGGTGGGTGGGGGAGGAGAGCAGGCGGGTGAGCAGCAGGACGAGGACGGTGCCGGCGAGGAGCATCGGCAGGCCCTTCGCGAGCCAGCCGGCGCCGGGGAGCGCGACGACGACCTTGCCGATCAGCTGCTCGGCGCCGGTCGCCCACGGGTCGGTCGCGCCGTTGATGTCGCCGCGGGTGACGAGGGTGCCGTCGTCGGCGAGGTCGACCACGCGGTGGGTGTAGGTCTCGTCGGGGGTGGTGGTGGGGTGGAAGCTGACGACGTCGCCGACTCGGATGTCCTCGAGGGGCGTCGGCGCGGTGAGGACGAGGGTGCCGACGGGAGCGGCGGTGCCCATCGACGGCGTCTGGACGATGAACCAGCGTCCGCCGGAGGCGTGGAAGAGGAAGGCGGCGACGACCAGGGCGGCGACGAGGGCGGTGACGGTCCAGGTCGCGACGGTGCGCAGGCGGGAGCGGGGGGAGCGGGGCTCGGGGGTGGTGGTGGTGGTGAGGGGGGAGGCGGTGCCGGTGCGGACGGCGGTGGATCCGGGGAGCGCGGGGGCGGGGCGGGTCTGCAGCGTGGTCACGGGTCCACCTCCTCGGCGGGGTGGGGGCCGCCTGGGTGGCGGCCCCCGGGGTGCGGGTGTCGGGTGTTGCGGGGGCGTTTCTCGGGGTGTTTCTGGGTGGGGCGGGTGCCTCGGGGGAAGCGGTCTTCGGTGGGGGATCTCGATAGGCGCGCTGCGCGCGCTACTCGATCAGCATGAACCGGGCGTGCACCTCGGTCGGCGTGCGCCGGGCGCGTGCCTCGCTCGGCAGGGACCGAGCGCGTGCCTCGATCGGCGTGAGCCGGGCGCGTGCCTCGATCGACGCCGGCTCGATCAGCTGGCGAAGGTCCAGGTGAGGGGGAGCGAGGCGGACAGGCCCTGGTAGGTGTTGCCGGCGGAGGAGTCGAGCGTGACGGCGATGGTGAAGGGGGTGCTGGTGCCGGCGGTGACGGGGGCGGCGGAGAGCGACTTGGCGGCGGTGCCGGCGAGCGCGGCGGCGGTGCCGCTGTAGACGGTGGTGCTGCCGGAGGTGATGACGACGTTCAGCTTGGAGCAGAAGTCGGTCGCGGTGCCCGAGGAGCCGGCGGCGGTGTTGACCGACTGGGCGCAGGTGGCGCCCGGGGTCAGCGTGAAGGTGTTGGCCGAGACGGTGCCGGCGTTCTTGATGGTGATCGAGGTGCTGACGGTCTGGCCGGGGACCATGGTGGTCGAGCCGCCGAACTTGTTGATGGTCGAGCAGGTCGCGGTGTTGGTGCTGACCGAGCCGCCGTCGGTGCTGAGGCAGGTGACGGGCGTGGTGCCGGTCGACTTCTCCTCCATGACGAGCGAGCCGGACGCCGCGGTGTTGTTGGTGTTGGTGATGCTGGCGACGAAGCCGGAGAGGGTTCCGGACATCGAGACCGACAGCAGCGCGGCGGCGGCGACGCTGGTGGCGAGGACGAGGGGGGCGAAACGGACGCGCTTGCGCTTTGCGGTGTGGTTCGACATGACAGGACTCCTGATCGGGTAGAAGGTGAACTGCCGTGCAGTTCGCTGTGGGGTGTTTTCTGGCTTGTCGAGTAAGTTACTTGATGGCAAAGATACTTTGCAATCGTTCTAATACCCCCTGTTGTGGGGACAGCCACCTCGCCGGCGACGTCGCCGCTCCGACACCCGCTCCCACCCCCGCTCCGACACCCGAGAAGGCCGCATGGATCCCGAGAACACACCCCCCGCCGACGGCGGCGAGCAGCCCGCCGGCGCGGCCCTCCGGCAGGCGCTGCGGCAGCTCGAGACGGCGCAGCGCCACCTGCGCGCCGCGGTCGCCCTCGACGCCGGGATCGGGATCTCGGAGCTGAGCGCGCTGGAGGCGCTCGCCGAGTCGCCCGGGCTGACGCCCAAGTGGCTGGGGCTCGAGCTGTCGCTGACGACCGGGGCGGTGACCGCGCTGCTCGACCGCCTGGCCAAGGCCGGCCACCTCGACCGCGTCTCCAATCCGCAGGACCGGCGCAGCGTCCTGCTCCAGCTGACCGACTCCGGCACCGCGCTGCTCGCGGCGGTCGACGAGCGCTACGGCGCGGTCAGCGTCGAGGTGCTGCGGGCGTCCCCGCGCCTGGGCGAGGAGGAGGTCGTCGAGGACCTCGCGCGCGCCGCGGCGGTCATCACGGCGCACACGATCGGCTGAGCGCGAGCGACCCCGCGCGTCAGGCCTGCAGGGCGCGGTCCTTGCGGATCGACCAGAGGTTGCGGCTCGCGGTGCGCTCGTAGTCGAAGTCGGTCACCAGCGCCTGGATGAGGGCGATCCCGCGACCCGACTCGGCGAACGCGTCCGGCATCTCCCGCGGGCCGGTGTCGACGCCGGGCGGGTCCGCGGTGTCGACCAGCTCGGCCCGGAGCGCCTCGTCGTCGACGGTGACGACGAGGCGGCAGAGGACCGCGGTGGTCGAGACGGCGTGCTGGATCACGTTGGAGACGAGCTCGACGAGCGCCGTCTCGAACTCCATCCGGTCGCGGGCGCCGACGTCGGCGCGCTCGCCGAAGAGCGAGTCGAGCAGGTCGTGCACGAGCTCGATGTCGTCGGGCGGCGTCCGGAAGGCGAGGGTGCGCTCAGTCACGGTACGCGTCGCCGGCCGAGGCGTAGCCGACGAGCACGCGGTCGAGGTTGGAGAGCTCGAGCACCATGGTGACCTGCTCGCTCGGGGCGGCGATCCGGAGGTCGCCCCCGGCCTGGCGAGCGCTCTTGAGGCAGGCGACGAGCGCGCCGAGCCCGGACGAGTCCATGAAGGTGACCTCGCTCAGCTCGACGACGATGCGGCTGCTGCCCTCGTCGAGAGCGCTGCGCACCTCCGTCCGCAGATCCCGCGCCGCGGCGAGGTTCAGCCGGCCCGCCGCCGTGATCACGGCGACGCCCGGAGCGATCGTCTCGGTGCTGAAGGTCATGCCTGCTCCTGGTCGGTGTCCGCGGCGGGGCGCGGGGTGTCGTGGGTCCGCGTCACGAGGAGCGCGGTGATGTCGTCGAGCGCGCGGCCGGAGCCGGCGAGCGCGGTCAGGGCGGTGAGGAAGCCGATGGCGCCCTCGGAGGTGCGGACGAGGTCGGCCGCGAGGACGAGCGACTGCAGGGTCCCGTCGAAGAGGTCGAGCACCCCGTCGGTGAAGGACACCAGCGAGTCGCCGACGGCGAGATCGACGGTCTGGGTGACCCAGCCGCCGTCCTCCGCGATGCCGAGGGGGAGGCCGAGTGCGGCGAGGCGGTGGAAGGTCCCGTCGGCGCGGAGCAGGACGGTGAGCCCGTGGCCCGCGTCCACGAAGTCGACCCGGCCGGTCGCGGTGTCGAGCCGGCCGTGGAAGAGCGTCGCGAAGGTCTCGGTGGCGGAGAAGTCCGGCTGCAGCTGCTCGCTGACCGCGGCGACCACCGCGTCCGGAGCGCCGCCGGCCCGGGCGCGGAACGCCGCGCGGATGCCGGCGGCGAGGATCGCGGCGCCGGTGCCCTTGCCCATCACGTCGACGAGGGTCAGGTCGACGACCGCCTCGGTGGCGGTCCAGGTGTAGAAGTCGCCGCAGATCTGCCACTTGGGCAGCGAGGCGCCGGCCAGGTCGTAGCCGGCGGGGTGGCGGAAAGCGGTGGGGGAGAGGCGGGCCTGCACATCGGCGGCGCGGTCCCACTCCGCGGTGTCGCGCAGCTCGCGCTCGACCCACTGGCCGAACTCCTCGAAGAGCAGCTCCTCCTCCGGGCTGAGCGCGCGGGGGACGAAGTCGAGCAGGCAGAGCGTCCCGAGCTGCAGGCCGTCGTCCACCGTGAGCGGGCGGCCGGCGTAGAACTGCACGTGCGGCGGTCCGGAGACGTGCACGTGCTGCGCCCAGGCTCCGTCGGCGCCGAGGTCGGGGACGACGAGCGTGCTCCGCTGGGCGAGCGTCGCGTCGCAGAACGTCCCCGCGCGCGGGTAGGACACCGGCCCCTCGGGCTGCGGCGACTTCGTGAAGAGCGTCGTCTCGTCGAGGATGTGGATCTCCGCCACCGGCACCTGGAAGAGCTCCTGCGCCATCCGGGTGATCCGGTCGAAGCGCTCCTCGGGGCCGGAGCCCATCAGGCCCAGCGCCTCGATCACGGCGGCGCGGCGGTCCCGGTCGTCGGGCGCCCCGAGCGGTGCGTCGGCGCCGATCGCCGGGTCCTGGCTGGTCTGCTGCGACATCGTCCCCCCGAGTCTCGAGCGGAGGCGGCGTCGCGCCCCCGCGATGACGGTATCGAACGGTGCGACCCCGGTCGCCGCTGAGGGCCGTTAGTCACCCGGACGGGGGTCACTGGTGCGCGACACCCGCAGCATTGCACCCTGGCCCCGATGGTGCAATGATGCACAGCATGCAAGCAGATGCGACCGCGACCCGGCGCGACCAGCGCGCGGCCGAGCGGCGCGGCGAGCTGGCCCGCACCGCCCGCGAGCTGACCATCCGCCACGGCTTCGCGGGCTTCACCGTCGAGGAGCTCTGCGAGGAGGTCGGCATCTCGCGCCGCACCTTCTTCAACTACTTCCCGAGCAAGGAGTACGCGATCGTCGGCCGGCCCGAGGAGGGCCTCGACGACGACAGCGTCGCGGAGTTCCTGACCCGCCGCCCCGGCGTCTCGCTGCTCGAGGCCCTCGTCGCCCTCGGCGCGGTGCACTTCGCCGCGATCGGCCTGAACGCCGACAGCGTCCGCGAGTTCGTCGCCGTCGCCGACCGCGAGCCCAAGCTCCTGCAGGCCCTGCTCGACGTCGGCACCCAGCGCGACCTGCTCGTCGCCGACCTCGTGGCACGGCGCGAGGGCCTCGACCCCGCCGACCCGTCCGTGCTGCTCGCCGTGCAGACGGCCGGCACCGTCGTCCGCAGCGCGGCCGGCGCCTACCTCGACTCCGACGGCTCCGTGCCGCTCGAGCGCCTCGCGCAGGACCGCATCGCGGCTGTGACGCGCCTGCTCCTGGGCTGACCCGGCCCCCGCCGCGCCGGCCAGCCCATCCGCTCCCTCACGCCCCACCCGACCCCGAGGACACCATGACCGCCCCCGCCCCCGCCACCGCTTCTCCGCTCCTGCTCACGCAGCGCCGGATCTGGATCATCTTCTCCGCGCTGATCGCCGGCATGCTCCTCTCCAGCCTCGACCAGACGATCGTCTCGACCGCGATGCCGACCATCGTCGGCCAGCTCGGCGGCGTCGAGCACCAGGCCTGGATCACCACCGCCTACCTGCTCGCGACCACGATCGTGATGCCGATCTACGGCAAGTTCGGCGACGTCCTCGGCCGCCGCACGCTCTTCCTGATCGCCATCGCGCTGTTCACCCTCGCGTCCGTCGGCTGCGCGCTGGCCGGCGACTTCTGGTCGTTCGTCGTCTTCCGCGCCCTGCAGGGCCTCGGCGGCGGCGGGCTGATGATCCTGTCGCAGGCGATCATCGCCGACATCGTGCCCGCCAACGAGCGCGGCAAGTACATGGGCCCGCTCGGCGCCGTCTTCGGCCTCTCCGCCGTCGCCGGCCCGCTGCTCGGCGGCCTCTTCGTCGACCACCTCACCTGGCAGTGGGCGTTCTACATCAACATCCCGGTCGGCATCGCGGCCTTCGCCATCGCCTGGTTCGCGCTGACCCTCCCCAGCAAGCGCGCGACCAAGCGGATCGACGTCCCCGGCGTCCTGCTGCTCTCGATCGCCACCACCTGCCTGATCTTCTTCACCGACTTCGGCGGCGACGCCGCGCACGGCTGGGGCGCCCTCGAGACCTGGGCCTTCGGCGCCGGGCTGATCGCCGCGGTCGCCGGCTTCATCTGGGTGGAGTCGCGCGCCGAGGACCCGATCATCCCGCTCAGCCTCTTCCGCAACCCGATCTTCGTGAACGCGACCGCGATCGGCCTCACGCTCGGCCTCGGCATGTTCTCCGCCATCGCCTTCGTGCCGACCTTCCTGCAGATGGCGTCCGGAACCTCCGCCGCCGCGTCGGGCCTGCTGATGCTGCCGATGATGGCGGGCCTGATGGGCACGTCGATCTACTCGGGCATCGCGATCTCGCGCACCGGCCGCTACAAGGCGTTCCCGATCGTCGGCGCGCTGCTCACCGGCCTCGCGATGGCGGCGATGACCACGCTGACCGCCGAGACCCCGATCCCGCTGATCTGCGTCTACCTCTTCTTCTTCGGCGCCGGGCTCGGCCTGATCATGCAGGTCATCGTCCTGGTCGTGCAGAACGCCGTCGCCCCCGAGATGATCGGCACGGCGACCAGCACGAACAACTACTTCCGCGAGGTGGGCGCCTCGCTCGGCGTGGCCGTGTTCGGCACGATCTTCACCAACTCCCTCGCCGAGAAGCTGACCGGCGTCTTCACCGACGCGGGCGTCGCCGACGTCGGAGCGGCCACCGCGACCCTCGACCCGCAGGCGCTGAACGCCCTGCCGGACGAGGTCCGCGACGGCGTCGTCCGCGCCTACGCCGAGTCGCTGGCGCCGGTGTTCTGGTACCTCCTGCCCTTCATCGCGATCGCCTTCGTCCTCGCGCTGCTGCTCAAGCAGATCCCGCTGTCGGACCAGTCCGGCATGGTCGCCCGCGGCGAGGCCGTCGGCGGCGAGGAGGCGGAGCGCCTGCACCGCGAGAGCCTCGCGGCGCCGGCCGCCGGGGTGCGGTCGGAGGCTCCGGAGGACGCGCGCGCGGACCGCTGACGCGGGGGCCGGCCGCCGTCGCTCTTGTCGCGGCGGCGGCCGGCCGCGACACTGGGGGCGTCCCTCACCGCGCGGTCCTCTCCGGACCGGCGGCCGGGGCGCGAGCTGCGGCCGCCGCAGGTCCGGTCAGGAGGACGCGTGTCCCGCTCCGACGACGAGCAGGCCGTCGCCTTCGAGGCGGAGCGCGGCCGGCTCACCTGGCTCGCCTCGCGGCTGCTCGACGATCACCACGAGGCCGAGGACGCAGTGCAGTCGGCGTGGCTGCGCCTGCACGGCACGACGGCCGCGATCGACAACCTGCCGGCCTGGCTGACGACGGTCACCACCCGGCTCTGCCTCGACCGGCTGCGCGCGCGCATCCCCGAGCCCGCCGAGCTCGTCGAGACCGGCCGAGGCACCGAGGGTGCGGGCCTGGAGCGCGCGGAGGCCGTCGGGCAGGCCCTGCACGTCGTCGTCGAGACCCTGACGCCCAACGAGCGCGTCGCGTTCGTGCTCGCGGACAGCTTCGGCGTCGACTTCGCGACGATCGGCGAGATCCTCGGGCGCAGCGCGGTCTCGGCGCGCAAGCTCGCCTCACGGGCGCGCGCCAAGACCGCGGCCGGACCCGCGGACGGGCCGGTCGCCGACTGGCAGGTGGTCGACGCCTTCATGGCGGCGGCGCGCGGCGGCGACCTCGCGCGCCTGCTGCTGCTGCTGGCGCCGGGCGCGAGCATCCGCGCGGATGCGGACGCGCTCGCCGCGGGGACCCCGGAGCGGATCGACGGTCGCGAGGCCGTGGCCGCCTTCTTCGACGGCAGTGCTCATGCGGCGCTCGCCGCGGTCGTCGACGGGCGGCCGGGCGCCGCCTGGTTCCACCGCGGAGCCCCGCAGGTCGCGTTCGACTTCACCGTTCTCGACGGGCGGGTGGCCGCCGTCGTCTTCCGGGCGGCCCCGGCCGTGCTGGCGTCGATCGTCCGGCGCGAGGGCGCCGCGGTCGACGCGGGCTGACGCGCTCCGGCGTGTCGTGTCACATCGGCGGCTCCCCGGCCGTCGAACAGGAGAGAGGCCCACCCGGGCCCCGACAGAAGGAGCACCCGATGAAGACCATGACCTGCCGCCAGCTCGGCGGACCCTGCGATCACGAGCACCGCGGCGAGACGGCCGACATCGTCATCAACCTGCAGGACCGGCACCTGCGCGACGCGGTGAAGGCCGGCGACGCGGTCCACGAGGAGGCGCGCAACGACATGAAGAACCGCTGGCGCCACCCGGTGCAGTCGATGGGCTGGTACAACGGCGCCAAGCGCACGTTCGCCGAGCTGCCCGAGGGCTGACCCTGCCGGCGCCGGGGGAGACCCGGCGTCAGGCGGGCAGCAGGCCGATGATCACGGCCATCACGAGGATCGTGACGAGCTCGTGCGTGATGTTCAGGATCGTCAGCTTCGCCGGCCGGCCCTCGAAGGCGTCGTGGGTGATCATCCGCGCGGCGGTGAAGCCGACGAAGAGGAACAGCCCGGTGATCACCGAGTTCGCGAACCAGCTGCCGCCGTAGAAGGCGTGCGCGATGTCGACGCAGCCGGCCAGGACGAGCGCGGTGACCAGGCTGACCACGACGGTGACGAGGATCGGGACGACCGCGCTGCGGCTGCTCATCTGCTCCCGGCTGATGCCGGCCAGCCGCATCCAGAGCGTGCCGAAGACCTTCGGGGTGTACCAGATCGAGCCGACGAGCATCGTCGACAGGGTGGCCAGTCCGACCGCCCACGGGTTGATGTCGGGGACCACGGCGGCCGCCTCTCGGTGTCCCGGTCGCGCGGGGATCGCGGCGGCGGCGGGTGCGCTCACCCTAGCGGCGCGCCGGTTCCCGGGGGCGGATCCGCGACCGGACCCGGAACGGGCCCTGGCACCCACGCGGGGCCCGTTTCCCGTCCACTCGCAGTCGGAGCGGCGCGCGAGTGGACGGAGATCGGTCTCCTCTCCAGGCACAGGGCCCGATTCGGGTCCGTTCGCGTGAGGATTGCCTGCTCCGCGGCGGCTCGTGGGATCAACTCCGGCTCGTGGGATCTGCCCCGGCTCGTGGAGTGAGCTCCGGCTCGTGGAGTGAGCTCCGGCTCGTGGAGTGAGCTCCGGCTCGTGGAGTCAGCTCCGGCTCGTGGAATCGTCTCGAGCCGGCGAGCCGAGCCTCGTTCCACGTGCCGGAGGTCCACCCGCAATGGCCTCGGCTCGCAGGAACAGCCTCGGCTCGTGAGAACCGGCGGATCCCACGAGCCGGACCCGGATCCACGTGCCGAACGTCGCGAGCGCCACCGCCGACGCCCAGCTCCGGCTCGCGGAATCAGCTCCGGCTCGTGGGATCCGCCCGATTCAGCGAGCCGGAGCGCGTTCCGCGAGCCGGAGGTCCGTCGCCGACTCGCGCCGCATCGTCACCGCGTCACAGCGCGGGCGCGCGGACCGAGGCGTCAGGAGCCCTGTCCCGATGCTCCACTCGCGGTCCGCGGGTGCCGTCGGGCGAGAAGCCAGCCCGCGCAGAACGCCAGGACGAGCAGCCCGAGCACGATCAGTGCGGCGGCGGTCGCCAGTCCCGGAGTGACGACCATCGTCCCGGGCGAGAACATCGTCTCCGAGAGCGGCGCGTACGCGAACCAGCCGAACGACACCTCGCGCGGAGTGGTCGCCGCGACGACGATCCCGATCACGACGAGCAGCACGCCCGCTGCCGGTAGAAGCCAGCGAATCGTCCTCATGCTCCCTACGGTAGAGGGCGGGCGCGGACCCCAGCGGCTCCGGCTACGGCGAGACCATCCCGCCGTTGACGTTCAGCGTCTCGCCGACCACGTAGCTCGACTCCGCCGACGCGAGGAAGACGTAGGCGGGCGCCTGCTCGGCCGGCTGTGCCGCGCGGCCCATCGGCGCCTCGCTCGAGCCGAACTCGGGCAGGCTCTCCGGGTCGACGCCCGCGGTCACCTGCAGCACCGACCAGGTCGGACCGGGTGCGACGACGTTCACCCGGATGCCCTTCGACGCGAGCTGCTGGGCGAGCCCCTTGGAGAGGTTGTTGATCGCGCCCTTGGTCATCGCGTAGTCGAGGCGGTCGGGCGCGGGCGTGTGCGCCTCGGCCGAGGCGGTGTTGATGATGGTGGAGCCCGCGGGGAGGTGCGGGAGCGCCGCCTTGATGATGCGGAACGGCGCGAAGACGTTGATCGCGAACGTCGTCTCGAACTGCTCGTCGCTGAGCTCGAGGACGTCGTCCTGCCAGACCTGCTTGCCGGCGACGTTCACGACCGTGTCGAGGCCGCCGAGCCCCTGGACGGCCTTCGCGACGAGGTCCCGGCAGTACTGCGCGTCGGTCAGGTCGCCCGGGATCGTCACGGCGGTTCGGCCGGCCGCGCGGATCAGCTCGACGACGTGCTGCGCGTCCTCCTCCTCGTCGGGGAGGTAGGCGAGCGCGATGTCCGCGCCCTCGCGGGCGAAGGCGATCGCGACCGCCGCGCCGATGCCGGAGTCGGCGCCCGTGATCAGCGCGCGGCGCCCGGTGAGGCGGCCGGTGCCGCGGTAGCTGTCCTCGCCGAGGTCCGGGACCGGGGTCATCCGCGACTGGAGGCCGGGCTCGGGCTGCTGCTGCATCGGCGGCGTGACGTTCGGGTACTGCGTGGCGGGGTTGGTGAAGGTGTACTGGTCGGGCATGGGGTCCTCCGGGGTCGTCGAGCGGGCGGGCGCCGTCGTTCCGCGGCATCGGCACTCCTCGACGCTAGCCGCGGCCCGCGTGGCGACGGGGGAGCTTGACGGGCGCCCCGTCCGTCCGGCGGCGACTGCCGTCCACCCCCGGGCGATACCGTCGTAGTCATGCCGTCCCGCCCCGTCTCCGCCGTGAAGCGCCGCCTGGCCATCTCGGCCTTCATGCTCGTCTTCGGCATCGGGATGGCCTCCTGGGTCGTGCGGACCCCGGCGGTCCGCGACCTGCTCGCGGCCTCGACCGCGGAGATGGGCCTCGTCCTGCTGGGCCTCTCGGTCGGCTCGATGAGCGGAGTCCTGTCCTCGGCCGCCGTCGTGCGTCGGCAGGGGGTGCGCTTCACCGTCGTCATCGGCGGCGCCTCCTTCGTCACCGGCATCGCGCTGACCGGCATCTTCGCCGAGCTCTCCACCCCGTTCGGCGTCGCGGCGGGCCTCGCCCTCGTCGGCTTCGGCATCGGCATCTCCGAGATCGCGCTCAACGTGGAGGGCGCCGCGCTCGAGACGCTCACCGGCCGCTCGGTCCTCCCCGCGCTGCACGGCTTCTACAGTCTCGGCACCGTCACCGGCGCGGTCGCGGGCATCGGCCTGACGGCGATCGACTTCCCTGTCGTCTGGCAGCTCGTCGGAGTCGCGGTCGTCGCGCTGGCGCTGCTGCTCACCGTGATCCGCTCCATCCCGGTCGAGACCGGTCGGGTCGAGCGCGCCGTCGCCGGCGCTCCCCGCGAGAAGGTCCGCTCGACGCCGGTCTGGCAGCAGCCGCGCGTGCTGATGCTCGGCCTGATCGTGCTCGCCCTGGCGCTGGCCGAGGGCTCGGCGACGGACTGGCTGCCGCTGCTCATGGTCGACGGCCACGGCGTCTCCGCCACCGTCGGCACCGTGGTGTTCACCGCCTTCGCCGCGGCGATGACCGTCGGCCGCTTCCTCGGCACCCCGCTGCTGGCCCGCTTCGGCAAGGCGACCGTGCTGCTGGCGAGCACCCTCGTCTCGGCGGTCGGGATCGGCATCGTCGTCTTCGCCGACAACGCCGTCGTCGCCGGCGCGGCCGTGGTCCTCTGGGGTCTCGGCGCGGCCCTCGGCTTCCCCGTCACCCTCTCCGCCGCGGGCGAGAGCGAGGACCCGACCTCCGCCGTCGCCGCCGTCGCGACCGCCGGCTACATCGCCTTCCTCGTCGGCCCGCCCCTGCTCGGCTTCCTCGGCGAGCACTTCGGCCTCCGCGGCGCGATGGCCGTCGTCCTCGTGCTGGTCGCCCTCGCCTCGCTCCTCACCTCGGCCGCGAAGCCCCGCGTCCCGCGCGAGCGCGTCCCGGCCTGACCGCCCGCCCTCGGGCGCCGATCACGCAGCGAACCCGGCGCCGATCGAGCGGCCCGCCGAGCGGGCCCGCGCAAGCGGATCGAGGAGCCCGCGCAGCGGGCCCGCCCCCTGCTGATCGACCAGCCCGCCAAGCGGCCCTGCCCATGCTGATCGATCAGCCCGCCAAGCGGCCCTGCCCATGCTGATCGATCAGCCCGTCAAGCGGCCCTGCCCATGCTGATCGAGTAGCCCGCGGAGCGGGCGTATCGAGATCCACCACCGTCAGCACCTGAGTCTGCAGACCCGCCCTGCTGGTGTCGGCGGGTCTCGATGCGCCACTGCAGGGCTACTCGACCAGCAAAGGCTGCGGGCAGCTCTTCCAAGTGGATCCGCCGGCACGCCCGGCCTCAGGACGTCGCGTCCGCGACCACCCAGGGGAACGCCTCGGCCTTCGAGCGGGCGCCCTGGCGGGCCTTCGAGCGGTTCGGCTCCTCGACGTCGGCGAGCAGCCGCTCGGACTGGCGCACCAGCTCGGCGAAGCGCTCGGTGTCGAGCCAGTCGGGGCGCATCGCGAAGACGAGGTCCTCGGTGGCGGTGTTGCCGCTCGCGCCGGGTGCGAACGGGCAGCCGCCCAGCCCGCCGAGCGCGCCGTCGACGACGGTCGCGCCGGCGCGGACGGCGGTCAGCGCGTTGACCACGCCGGCGCCCCAGGTGTCGTGGCCGTGGAAGACGATCTCCCGCGGCGGCGTCTCGGCGGCGACCCGGGAGACGAGCGAGAACACCTGCTCGGGGTGGGCCTGGCCGAGGGTGTCGCAGATGACGACGTCCTCGGCGCCGGCTGCGCGGGGATCGTTCGCGATCGCGAGCACCCGCTCCTCGGGAACCGGGCCCTCGAAGGGGCAGGTGAAGGACGTGGCGATGCAGAGCTGGATGCGTCCGCCGACCGCGTGCGCGAGGGCGACGGCCTCGGGCATCGCTTCGAGGCTCGCCTCGGTGCTCCGCCCGATGTTGGCGCGGTTGTGGGAGTCGGAGGCCGAGAAGCAGTACTGGAAGTTGCGCGCGCCGGCCGCTGCCGCTCGCTCGATGTGGCGCGGGGTGGCCACCCAGACCCAGCAGTGCTCGAGCTCCTCGGCGGTCAGCGCCGCGACGACCTCGAGGGTGTTGGCCATCGGCGGCACGAGATCGCCCCGGGCGAGCGAGCCGATCTCCAGCTCGGGGACGCCCGCCGCGAGGAGCGCCCGGACCAGCTCGACCTTGCGCTCGGTCGAGAGGAGCTTGCCGGTCAGCTGCAGTCCGTCGCGGAGGGTGACGTCGCGCAGCCGGACGGTACGGTCGGCGGCGGTCATCGGGTCTCCTCCTCCGCCGTCGTGTCGTCGATCGGCTTGCGTCCGAGCATCGCCAGGACCTCCTCGGTGTCGTGGCCCAGCGCGGGCGCGAGCGTGCGGATGGGGAGCGAGCGGTCGCCGAGCACCGGGACGATGCCGGGGAAGCCGACGCCCTCGATGATCCCGGCGCCCGTGTCGACGTCGAACTTCTGGATCATGCCGCGGGCCGCGTACTGCTCGTTCGTGCTGATGTCGGCGGCGGTGAGGATCGGGCCCGAGGGCACGCCGCGCTCGTCGAGGATCGCGAGCGCCGCGTCCGAGGTCGTCGTGGCGGTCCAGGCGCCGATCGCGGCGTCGAGCTCGTCGCGGCGGCGCCAGCGACCGTCGTTGGTGAGCAGGTCCGGGTCCTCGGCCAGGTCGGCGCGCTCGATGATCGCCATCAGCCGCTGGAAGATCGCGTCGCCGTTCGCCGCGACGACGATGCTCGAGCCGTCGCCGCAGACGTAGGCGTTCGTCGGCGCGATGCCCTCCATCCGGCCGCCGACCCTCTCCCGCACGATGCCGTGCGCCTGGTAGTCGGGGATCAGCGACTCCATCATCGAGAACATCGCCTCGTTGAGCGCGACGTCGATCACCCGCTCGACCAGCGGTGCCGGGCCGAGTCCGGCGGCGCGGCGGGTCTCGCGCTGGAAGAGCGCCATCATCACCCCGTAGCCGGCGTAGAGGCCGGCGATGGAGTCGCCGATCGAGACGCCGACGCGGACGGGCGGGCGGTCCGGATCGCCGACCAGCTCGCGGAAGCCGCCCATCGCCTCGGCGACCGCCGCGAACCCCGGCCGGCTCGAGAGCGGCCCGGTCTGGCCGAACGCGGAGATGCGGCCGATGACCAGCTCGGGGTTCGCCTCGTTCAGCACGTCCGGCCCGATGCCCCAGCGCTCGAGGGTGCCCGGGCGGAAGTTCTCGAGGACGACATCGCACTCGGCGGCGAGCCCGCGGACGGCGTCGCGGCCCTCCTCCGTGCGGAGGTCCAGCGCGACCGAGCGCTTGCTGCGGTTGAGGGTGTGGAAGAGCATCGACGTCGTCGATCCGGGGTGCAGCCGCCACTTGCGCAGCTCGTCGCCCGTGCCGGGGCGCTCGACCTTGATCACGTCGGCGCCGAAGTCGGCGAGCAGGCGGCCCGCGGTGGGGGCGGCGATGAAGTTGCCCAGCTCGAGCACGCGGACGCCGGCGAGCGGAGCGGGAGAGGGAGTCGGAGCGGAGGGAGGTGCGGTGGTCATCACGGCCTTTCGGTCTCCACGAGCGTGCCACGGATCCCGTGCGCCGTCGCGGTCCGGCGCAGGAGACGCCACTCCTCCCCAACAGTGCGGATCGCGGAGCTCTCCACAGCTCGCTCCCGTGCCCCTCTGCCGTGCGGAAGCGAGCAGTACTTTCCTCCCGATGCAGCTGGACGACCGCCCCCGCGCAGGCCCCATGCCACGTCCCCCGGCGCAGATCCGCTCGGCACCACCCTCCCTCGGAAAGGCACGAACGATGACCCACCCCCACGACGAGCTGCCCCTGCGCATCACCGAGCGCTTCGACCTGCCCGACGGCCGGGTCGTAGTCAGTGCCTGGTCGGCCCGCGATCCCGAGCAGCTGGAGCAGCAGCTCCGCACCCGGGCCGGCCGCGCCGATCCGGAGCGCGAGCCGGGCCGTCGCCTGCACCTCGTGCGCCCGCCGCTCGTGCGCATCGAGGAGCGGATCGACGGCGTCCTCCAGCCGATCGACCCGCTCCAGCGCGCCGCGGTCGACGTCCGCTGGCGCACGGCCCTGACCCGCTCGCGCCGACCGGCCCGGCTGCGCCGACTCGTCGGCCCGCGGGACCTCCCCACGACCGAGCCCCCGTCGGACGTCGCCCGCTGGACCGAGCGGCGCCCGCCGGGGGAGGGCCCGACGGACGAGGACGGAGGGCCGCGCAGCCCGTGACCTTCCGGCTCGGGTGTCGAGGGGTGATGTCGTCGTTCGACGCCTAGCGTCCGCGCCGATGAAGATCAGCGAAAGCGCCGATACCGGTTCCGAGGAGGCCGATCGCGGCGAGGATGATCCACCACGTCGGCTTGTCCTCGGCGGCAGCAGAGAACATGAAGAACGTCCCCATGCTGAACATGATCAGTGAGGACGAGCAGCCGGCCTGATCTTCCTGAGCCGATGCCCCGGCTTTCCGTCTAGCGCCCACGCCGGCGGAAGTCGACGAAAGTGCTGTATCCCGTCAGGAGCAACGTCGTCGCCATGAGGATGTTCCACCACACGGGGCGGTTCTCGGCGGCGGCGATGAAGACGAACACAGTGCCGGTCGTGAAGGCGACGAGCGCAGTAGAAACGCCCGCTTCGCTCTGACGGGTCACAGCAGGCCGCCCTGAGCGCGGCCATGCCGGTCACTTCCCCTGCCGGGTCGCCGATGGCATCGATGATCGCTCACCAGGCTCGACACGACGATGGTCGGATGGATTGTCGACTTCGTTCGCATGACCATTCTGTGCACTCCTTCGTGACGTCATGACCGACGTCTTCGAGCGTGAGAAGACCGTTCGGTATCCGCGCTCTGCGGTTGACGATGAAGAGTAGGAGGGTCGAACGGCTGGTCCGAGTGCGATGGCGCCTGACGGGGCATCCGCCCCGCCCGGCCGTGAAGGCCGAGCGCTCCGGCCCGGAGAGGGGTCTCCTGCGGCGGGTGTGTGTGAGCGCCGCCTCGAAGGACGCGCGATCCGCGCCAGTACGGACGTCTGCCGGTCGTTCGTCCTGCCGGCTCCGCTGGTGGCCAAGTCCTTCTGCGGCGCTGAGCGACCGCCTCGATGCTCATCACCCAATGATGCAACTGGCGCGAGACACAGCATACGGATATGACAACAGGGCTCTGCGGGGAGACACCCCCCCCACGACGGAACCGCCGCCGAACCTCTCCCGGTGGAACGGGAGGAGTTCGACGGCGGCTCCGGAACGGCGTGGCTGCCCGGCGGCCCCGCTCAGCCCTTGACCGCTCCGGACGTCATGCCGGCCACGATCTGGCGGTTGAAGAAGATGTACATCACGAGCGGCGGGATGGTGATGAGCAGCACGTCCATGAAGAGCAGGTTCCAGGAGGACACCGACTGCGAGGAGAAGTTGTAGAGCGTGAGCTGCACGGTCGCGTTGTCGTCGCCGGGCAGGAAGTACAGCGCATAGGTGAAGTCGTTGAACACCGTCACGGCCTGGACGACGATCACCGTCACGATCACCGGCTTCAGCAGCGGCAGCACCACGGTGAAGAACAGCCGGAAGGGGCCGGCCCCGTCGATGGTCGCCGCCTCGTCCAGCTCGCGGGGGATCGTCGAGACGAAGGCGCGGAACAGGAGGATGCAGAAGGAGAGGCCGAACGCGACGTGCACCGCGATCAGGCCGGGCAGCGTCTTGAAGAGCTCGAGGCCCTGCAGCACCCAGATCGTCGGGACGACGGCGGGCGGGATGATCAGGCCGGCCAGGACGAAGCCGTTGACGAGCGGGTTCCACTTCGAGCGGCGGCGCTGGAGGACGTAGCCGACCATCGCGGCGAGGACCACCATCACCGTGACGGAGACGATCGTCAGGATCGCGCTGTTCGCGAAGGCCCGCAGCAGCACGAAGTTCCGCGCCGAGACCACCTCCTGCAGGTTCTCGAGGAACACCCACTGCGTCGGCAGCGTGAAGCCGAGCAGCGACGACTCCTGCTGCGTCTTCGCGGCGGTGAGCACGATGAAGAGGAAGGGGACGATGAAGACGATGACCGCGAGGACGATGGCGAGGATCCCGCCGCCGTAGCGCCAGGTCCGGGAGCCGCGGCCGACGCCGCGCTGGCGCACCTTCGCGCGCAGCGGGTCGTCCTGGAGCGGGGTCGGCGAGAGCGGGGCGGGCGTGAGCGGCGTGGTGGTCACAGCTCCTTGTCCTTCCGGTTGAGCCAGGCCGACAGCGGGAAGATCAGCGCTGCGACGACGAGGAAGAGGATGACGTTGCCGGCGGTCGAGAGGCCGTAGAAGCCGGCCTGGTACTGCTTGTAGATGACCGAGGCGACCACGTCGCTGGTGAAGCCGGGCCCGCCCTTGGTCATCGCCCAGATCAGATCGAACGAGCGCAGCCCGCCGATCAGCGAGAGCAGGATCACCGTCACGGTGGCGGGGCGCAGCAGCGGCAGCGTGATGTGCCGGAAGTTGTGCCAGGCGCCGGCGCCGTCGACGCGGGCGGCCTCGAAGTAGTCCTGCGGGATCGCGACGATGCCGGCGATGTAGATGAGCGTCGCGAGTCCGACGCCCTTCCAGACGTCGACGAGCGCGACCGAGAAGAGCGCCCACTGCGGGTCGGTGAGCCAGCCCGGGCCGGCGAGGCCGATCGTCGCGAGGCCCTGGTTGATCAGGCCGTCGAACGGGTCGAGCAGCACCTTGAAGGTGATGCCGATGCCGATCGTCGACACCAGCACCGGGAAGAACACCACGCTGCGGAGGAAGCCGCGGCCGATGATCTGCGAGCTCAGCAGCACGCCGAGGGCCATGCCGAGCACGATCTTCAGGCCCGAGGTGATCGCCGCGTAGATGAAGGTGTTGACGAAGCCGGTCGTCAGCGCCGGGTCCTGGAAGAACTCGACGAAGTTCTCGAAGCCGATGAAGGTCGAGTCGAAGAGCGTCCAGCGCGTGAGGGAGAAGTAGAGGGAGGCGACCGTCGGGACGAGGAACAGGACCACGTAGAAGACGCCGGCCGGCAGGTAGAACCACGTCGGGTACGGGCTCTTCATGGCCTTGCGTCGTTTCGGCGGCTCGGGGGAGCGGGAGGGTTCGGAGCGCCGGGCCGGGCGCTTCTCCATCGTTGCGGTCATCAGATCTCCGTCGATCGGCCGGGGGAGGGGTGGGAGGGCGGTGCGCCCGGGGGAAGGGGCCGGGAGCGGAGGGGCTGCCTCCGCTCCCGGCCCCCGAGGCTCACCAGCCGTCGAGGCCGAGCTGCTTGGCCTGCTTCGTGACGTCGTCGTCGTACTGCTGAGCACCCTCCGCGGCGGGCGTGATGCCGGAGCCGACAGCGACGGTGATCTGCTCGAGCGCCGGGCCCTTGATCGGCGAGAGGAACTCGAGCGCGAGGCCCGTGTCACCACTGTCGAAGTAGGGCTGCATGTCCGACACGAGGGCGGGCACGTCGTCGGGCAGCGTGCAGCCGTCGATCACGAACGGACCCTGAGGCGCCGCGACCTCGCTCTGGATGTCGCAGCTCTCGGGGGTGACCAGGAAGGCCATCAGCTTCTTGGCGCTCTCGAGCTTCGCACCCTCCGTCGACTTGGGCACGTAGACCGCGTTGGGCTGCCAGACGGTCAGCGGGTTGGAGTCGGCCGACTCGCCGGGCAGCGGGAACAGGCCGACCTTCTGCAGGGAGTCCGGGTAGTTCTGGATCAGCGGGCCGGCCGCGAAGGTCAGCATCGGGTACTGCGCGCCCTCGCCGGTCGCGACCATGCGCACGCCGTCGTCGTAGGTGGCGGAGGCGTAGTCCTCGTTCACGAGACCCGACTCGGCGACCTGCTGCAGGTGCTCGAAGCCGGCCAGCGCCGGCTCGTCGACGTACTTGGCCTCGTTGGCCGTGTACTGCGTCGCCCACTCCGGGTCCTGCTCCAGCACGTTGGCGAAGTCGCCGAGCACGAAGAGCTGCGAGGTCCAGGTGTCGCCGTAGGTCTGGATGATCGGCGCGACATCGCCGGCGGCCTTGATCTTCTCGCTGTTCGCGATGAACTCGTCCCAGGTCTTCGGCACGGTCAGGCCGAGGCTGCTGTACACGTCCTTGTTGTAGAGGACCGCGCCGCCCATCGCCTGGCCGAGCGGGATGCCGTAGAGGTCCGAGTCGGTCGAGACCACGGTGCGGAAGCCCTCGTCGAGCGAGTCGACCCAGGGCTCGTCCGAGAGCGGCGCGAGGTTCTGGTCGGGGTTCAGCGCCTGGAAGAGCGAGCCCGAGTTGTAGGCGAAGACGTCGTTCATCTCGCCGGTGGCGAGGCGCGTCTTGATCAGGTTGTCGCCCTCGCTGCCCTGCGGCCGGGTCTCGATGTCGAGGGTGATTCCGTCGTTCTCCTCCTCGAACTTCGTCTTCAGCGCGTCCCAGAGCTCGACCGTCGCCGTCTGGTTGTCGATGAGCACGCTGAGCGTGGAGCCGTCGGCGGAATCGCCGCCGCCTCCTCCGGTGCTGCAGCCGGTGAGCGCGAGAGCGAGAGCCGCTCCTCCTGCGCCGAGGGCGAGCACTGCTCGCCGGTTCTGTCGGGTCGACATCACTACCTCCATGTAGGGACAACTTCTTCGTTGCGGGGGTGCCCGGGGGCGGCCGACCTGCCTGCCGGGCCGGTGAGAAGGCCGGGCCGCGGGGCGACGCAGGGAGAACCTACGTCCGCGTCGTGAAACGTGTCAACGAAATCGGGCAAATTCGTGGATCGATCTACACGATCGAGGATGAACCGTTACAGTGGCGTTCGCGGAGGCCCCGATCGGGGCGTCGTCACAGCACGGCAGCAACGCAGCACGGCAGCACGGCAGCAGCGACAGCGCGAGGAGGCGATGATGAGCTCGATCGAGACCGGTCCCACCGGCCCCGCGACCATCCAGGACGTCGCGCTGCACGCCGGCGTCTCGCGCGCCGCGGTCTCCAAGGTCATCCGCAACGCCTACGGCGTCAGCGCCTCGATGCGGGGGCGGGTCACCGCCGCGATCGAGGAGCTCGACTACCGGCCGAGCGTCGCGGCGCGGGCGATGCGCGGCGCCAGCTTCACCCTCGGCGTCGAGGTGCCCTCGCTCGACAACGCCTTCTTCAACCGCATCGTCACCGGCGCGAGCACCGCCCTGGAGGGGACCCGCTACCAGCTGGTGGTGGCGCCGGTGCAGAGCGACTTCGGCGACGACGGACTGCGCGCTATCGAGGCGCTGGTCGACCGCCAGGTCGACGGGCTCATCGCCGTCTCGCCCGTGGTCAGCCACGCCTGGCTCGAGCGGCAGTCGACGCGGATCCCGATCGTCATGCTCGGCCGGCACGACGCCTCCGTCGGCTACGACACCGTCACCAACGACGACGTCGCCGGAACCGATCTCCTGATGGACCACCTCTTCGCGCTCGGGCACCGCCGGATCGTGCACCTCACCGAGAGCAGCCAGGTCACCCACCGGCTCGCGGAGGCGCCGCACTTCGTCCGGCGCGTCCGGTACGAGCAGCGGATGCGCGAGGCCGGCCTCGAGAGCGAGACGCGCATCGTGCACGTCGACGCGGCCCGCAGTGACGCCCGGGTCCGCTCGCTCGAGCTGTTCCGCTCACCGGACCGGCCCACCGCGTTGTTCGCGGGCAACGACTCGCTCGCGCTCGGCGCGCTCTGGGCCCGGAGCGACGCCGGACTCGACGCCTCCGAGCTGTCGATCGTCGGCTACGACGACATCGAGATCGCGGCCCACCCCGGGGTGTCGCTGACGACCATCGACCAGCACGGCGAGACCCTCGGCGCCCGCTCGGTCGAGCTGCTGCTCGAGCGGATCGCCGGCCGGACCGAGGCCGTGCACTTCGAGGTCGACCCGGTGCTCCGCGCCCGCGACTCCTCCGCCGCGCTCCGGACCTCCGCACTCACCGCAGACCCCACCCACTCCCGAGACCCCGCCCACTCCTGACCACCCCGACCACTCCTGACAGAAGGACGATGATGACCGACTGGACCGCCCGCTTCACGGCGCCCGCCGCCGCCCTGGACGCCGCCCCGCTGCTCCGCCGCGAGACCGCCCTCGAGACCGGGCACGGCGACGTCGTCTCCGCGACCCTCCGCCTCTCGGCGCTGGGGATCGTCGAGGCCTGGATCGACGGCGAGCCCGTCTCGGACGAGCTCTTCACTCCCGGCTGGACGAGCTACGAGTGGCGCCTGCGCTACTCCGAGCACGACGTCACGAGCCTGATCTCCGGCGACTCCGTGGTGCTCGCGCTCGCGCTCGGCGACGGCTGGTACCGCGGCCGCCTGACCTGGGGCGAGGGCGCCGAGCCCTACGGCACCGAGATCGCCGGCTTCGCCGAGCTGCGGATCACCTTCGCGGACGGCGCCGAGCAGGTCGTCGCGACCGACGACTCCTGGCGCGCCGCGACCGGATCGACGACCGCCGACAGCATCTACGACGGCCAGGACATCGACGCCCGCCTCGAGCCGCAGGGCTGGAGGAGCGCCGGCTTCGACGACTCCGCCTGGACCGCCACCCGCGAGATCGACGTCGACCTCTCGAAGCTCGAGCCCTACATCGCGCCGCCGGTGCGCCGCCTGCGCGAGGTCGCGCCGCAGAAGATCTGGACGAGCCCGTCCGGCCGCACCCTCGTCGACTTCGGTGAGAACCTCGTCGGCTGGCTGCGCGTCGAGGTCACCGGCCCGGAGGGGAGCGTCGTCACGCTGCGCCACGCCGAGGTCCTCGAGGACGACGAGCTGGGCGTGCGCCCGCTGCGCGAGGCGAAGGCCACCGACCGCTTCACCCTCTCGGGCGGCGCGGACGTCTTCGAGCCGACCCTCACCTTCCACGGCTTCCGCTACGCCGAGGTCGAGGGCTGGCCCGGGGACATCGCCGACGGCGCGCTCACCGCGGTCGTCGTCTCCAGCGACCTGCGCCGGATCGGCACCTTCCGCAGCTCCGACGACCTCGTCAACCAGCTGCACGACAACGTCTACCGCGGCATGGTCGGCAACTTCCTCGACGTGCCGACCGACTGCCCGCAGCGCGACGAGCGTCTCGGCTGGACCGGCGACATCGCCGCGTTCGCCTCGACCGCCGTCTACCTCGCCGACGCCGAGGACTTCCTCCGCGACTGGCTCCGCGACCTCGCCCTCGAGCAGGCGCACCACGACGGCGCCGTCCCGTTCGTCGTGCCGGACGTGCTGAAGCGCCGCGCGGCCGAGACCAGCTTCCCTCCGATGGACTCCACCGCGCTGTGGAGCGACGCCGCGGCCTGGGTGCCGTGGGCGGTCTGGGAGGCGTACGGAGACCCGACGGTGCTCGAGGAGTCGTTCGCGTCGATGGCCTCGCACGCCCGCCGGGTGCGCTCGAAGCTCTCCGACTCGGGGGTCTGGGACACCGGCTTCCAGTTCGGCGACTGGCTCGACCCCGACGCGGCGCCCGACAAGCCGGCCGACGCGAAGGCCGACACCGGCGTCGTCGCCACGGCCTGCGCCTACCGCACCGCGCGCATCGTCGCCGAGAGCGCCGCCGTGCTCGGCCGCACCGAGGACGCCCAGGAGTTCACCGCGATGGCGGCGCAGCTGCGCGAGGCCTTCCGCGCGAAGTACGTCGCGGACCAGCGCGTCTTCAGCGACTGCACCACCGTCTACTCCCTCGCGATCGTCTTCGGCCTGCTCGACGACGACGAGCTCGGCTGGGCGGGCGACCGCCTCGCCGAGCTGGTCGCCGAGAGCGGCTACACGATCTCGACGGGCTTCGCGGGCACGCCCTTCATCACCGACGCGCTCTCCTCGACCGGGCACATCGACGCCGCGTACCGCCTGCTGCTGCAGCGCGAGTGCCCGTCGTGGCTGTACCCGGTGACGATGGGCGCGACGACCGTCTGGGAGCGCTGGGACTCGATGCTGCCCGACGGCACCATCAACCCGGGCGAGATGACGAGCTTCAACCACTACGCGCTCGGAGCGGTCGCCGACTGGCTGCACCGCGTCGTCGGCGGCCTCGCGCCGCTGGAGCCCGGCTACTCCCGCCTCCTGGTCGCGCCGCAGCCCGGCACCGACCTCGACTGGGCGGAGTCCACGCTCGAGACCCCGCACGGCCTCGCCTCCGTCCGCTGGGACCGCCGCGGCGACGCGATCGAGCTGGCCGTCACCGTCCCGGAGGGTGCGACCGCCGTCGTCCGCACGGCCGGCACCGAGGACCGCGAGCTCGCCTCGGGCGCGCACACGCTGACGCTCTGAGTGCGAAGGGGGCCGACCTGTCGAGGGTCGGCCCCCTGCGAGTCCGCCGGTGAGATCTCACACGGCCGTGATGTACCTGCGGAGCAGTGCGCTGAACTCCGAAGGCGGGACGTCGGACCCTCTGAGGCTCAGGCGGAGACCCGGCGCGCCGGCGAGTCGGTGCAGTGCGGTCGCCGCGTCCCGTCGCGCTCCGGCGTCTGCGCGGTCTCCGATCCGCCGGCCTCCGATCTCGGCGGGTTCGTTCGAATGCCTGACCTGCAGGAGGTTGAAGAGGTCGATCATGTCGTTCGTGCTTCTGCGGGATTCGTAGGACAGGGCTTTCACGATCAAGGCACGTTCGACTCCCGGGACTCGAGTGCGGAAGGTGAGCGGAGTGTCTCGCGCGTCAGCAGGCGATCTGCGGCCTCGTCGGCGTCGGGACCTCCGCTCCGGCGGAGATCCCAGGCGGCGATGAGCGGGTCGACGGTGCGGCCGTCCGGGTACCACGCGGTCGCCGTCGCCCGGATCGTCCGGTCCCTCGGAACGGTGACCAGGAGAGTGCCCTCTCGCGAATCCGACTCCGTGAAGTCAGCGGGCTCGAGTGGGAGTCCGCGGTCGGCGTAGACGACGGCCAGACGCGGGACTCTCCACGGCTGGAGACGATCGGCGGCGGAGTCGCCGGACAGCAGCGCTGGAACCTCCGTCGTCAGGGCTCGCTCCCCCTGCGCGATCACGGGCCGAAGGGAGTACCAGTACTGGGAGAGCCCGCCCGGGCCCGGGTACTCCGCGAGGAAGTGCCGAAGGAGCGCCTGCGGGTCGCGGGCGGTCCAGCCGTGCTCGGTCCGCTCGGCGAGGAGCGGGTCGGCGCGGAGCAGCTTCGAGATCGACATCTGCGAGACGCCGCACTCCGCCGCGAGCTCCGTCTGCGAGCGTGGCTCGCGGGTCCTGATCAGGGCGCGCAGGAGGGCGAAGCGCGCGTACGGCACACGCAAGGGAACGGCGGGTCGGTCGTCCGTCGCGAACGACAGGTCCTGCCTGCCCAGGATCACCGTGCCGTCGTCCGTGCCGAACAGCGCGAGCTTCGGGTCGTCGAGAGCGAGTCGCCGTGCGATCGCATTCGCTCGCGGCACGACGAATCCGGCCACAGCGCCGTCGGTAGCCCGCTTCGCCTGGTCGCGCATCTCCGAGGCGGTGGGCGGCCGAGGGGTGATCACGAGGCGCACGTGCAGGTCCGCGCCGGACGGCGTAGTGATCCTCAGCTCGCGGAAGCCGGTGATGCGCGTGCTGAGCCCGGCGTCGAGCAGCAGCTCGCTCAGACGTGCGGAGTGGTCGTCGTGGCTCATGTCCTCAGTCTAAAACCATGCGGACTAAATCGTTCGGAAGGTTTTAGAAAACGGCG
Source organism: Rathayibacter sp. PhB152 (assembly GCF_003751395.1). NCBI lineage: Bacteria > Bacillati > Actinomycetota > Actinomycetes > Micrococcales > Microbacteriaceae > Rathayibacter > Rathayibacter sp. PhB152. The sequence goes on from NZ_RJUT01000003.1 coordinate 478,834, forward strand.
CGGTTCGTCGCGCGGGTCACGCCGCGACGGCGTCCTCCAGCGGGTCGGTGGGCTCGTCCGGCTCGAAGGAGTCGGGCTCGGCGAGGACCGCGACCGGCGCCAGAGGGGTCTGCGCCGCAGAGTCCACGTCGTCCTCCGCCGGTGCCGCGACGTCCGCCAGGCGCGCCCGCTCGACGGCCGCGATCAACACGGCGAAGGCGACCTCGAGGGTGTCGGTGTCGCGCAGCAGGACGCGCTCGCCGGTCGCGGCGTCCAGGCGCAGCGTGCGGAAGACGGGCTGCGGCAGGTCGTCGGCGAAGGTGATCAGGCCGTGGACGACGCCGGTGCGGCGGGCGCGGGCGATCCAGCGGTTGGAGTGGGTGCGGAGAAGGATCATGACCGGGACCGTCCTGGCTGCTGGTGGTGCGCGGTGAGGGGGGAAGTGGATCCTCTCCGAGCATCCTGCACAGGAGCCCCGTGTGCCTGTGCTTGACAGAAGAGTCCTCGCGCGTCAGCGCACCCGGGCGCGCGCTCCGGCCGCCGCGCGCAGGGCCTCGACGAACTCCGGCACCACCGGATTCCCGGTGTCGCGGACGAGCACGCCGATCTCGCGGACGGCCCGCGGGTCGTCGATCGGGATCTCGCGCACGCCGTCCTCGATCGACGACGGGCTCGGCGGCAGGATCGTCAGCCCGAGTCCCGCCGCGGCCAGTCCGCGCGCGGCGCGGTAGTCGCCGACCTCGAAGGCCGGCTCGGGGTCGCGTCCCTCGAAGGACAGCAGTCGCCGGGCCGACTCGTGCAGGCCGTAGCCGGGCGAGAGCATGATCAGGTCGAGGCCGCGCAGCTCCTCGACCGTCACGGAGCGGCGGGAGGCGAGCGGGTGCCGGTCGTCGACGACGGCGAGCAGCGGCTCCGTGTAGAGGGTGGTCGTGGTGGTGCCCGGCAGCTCCGGCGGGTCGGCGACGATCGCCAGCTCCGATTCGCCGTCGGCGACCGTCCGGAGGCACAGCGCGCGCGAGCCGTGGCGGAGGCCGAAGCCGACGCGGGGCCAGCGGCGGCGGAAGCGCCGGATCACGTCGGGCACGAACGTCTCGCCGAGCAGGGTCTGGAAGGCGATCGCGATGCGGCCGTCCTCGAGGTCGCGGGCCTGCTGCACCTCGGTCAGGCCCGCGCGGATCAGCGCCAGGCCGTCCTGCGCGACGTCCGCGAGCCGTCGGCCGGCCTCGGTCAGCACGACACCGCGGCCCTCACGGCGGATCAGCGGAGCGCCGACCAGCTCCGACAGGCGCGCGAGCGAGCGGCTCGCGGTGGGCTGCGGCACGCCGAGCTCGGCCGCCGCAGCGGTGACGCTCCCGGTCTGCGCGACGGCGACGAGCATCGGCAGCAGCCGGAGGATCGCGGGCTCATCCATGCCTTCAGCGTATAGGTCAGCGCGCGAAAGGCATTGGTCATGCGTTCGCCGCGGTTCTAGCCTCGGAGGATGAGCACCAGCGTCCGCCCAGCCGTCGACGCTCCTCCCGTCTCGCAGCGCCGGCTGACGATCGCCCTCCTCGCCGCCGGGCTCGCGACCTTCGCCGAGCTCTACGCCGTGCAGGGCGTGCTCCCGCAGTTCTCCCGCGAGTGGGGGATCTCCGCCTCGGACGCCGCGCTGACCGTCTCAGCGGCGACCGTCGGGCTCGCGCTGATGGTGCTGCCCTGGGCGTCGATCGCCGAGCGGATCGGACGGCTGGAGTCGATGCGGATCGCGGTCCTCTCCTCCGTGGTGCTCGCCCTGCTCGCCTGCGTCGCACCGTCCTTCGAGGTGCTGCTCGTGCTGCGCTTCCTCAGCGGAGCGGCGCTCGGCGCGGTGCCGGCGCTCGCCGTGGCGGCGATCCACGACCGGGTGGGCGGGGCGGGCGCGACCGCCGCCGCCGCGGCCTACGTCTCCGGGACGACGCTGGGCGGGGCCGCCGGGCGGCTGCTCGCCGGTCCTCTCGCCGCGGTGGTCGGCTGGCGGGGTGCCCTGCTCGCGGTCACGATCGTCTGCGCGCTCGCGGCGGTCGCGTTCGTCCTGCTCGCTCCCCGGGGCGGTGTCGCGCGGGCGCCGCGGGGCGAGGGCGGCTGGCGCGGGAAGATCGCGCAGGTCCTCCGCGATCCCGTCCTGCTCGCGGTCGCGGCGCAGACGTTCTTCGTCGTCGGCGTGTTCGTCGCGGTGTACAACTACCTGGCGTTCCGGCTCGAGGCCGCGCCGTTCGCGCTGCCGCCGGCGCTCGTCTCGCTCCTCTTCCTCACCTATCTCGCCGGCACCGCGACCTCCCGGCTCGCCGGTGTCTGGGCGCCGCGCCTGGGCCCGCGGGTCGTGATGCGGATCGGCGTCGCCGCGATGATCCTCGGCCTGCTCGTGATGCTCTCCGAGCTGATCGTGGTCGTCGTCATCGGGCTCGTCCTCTTCTCGGCCGGCTTCTTCGCCGTGCACGCCACCGGCGCGGCCTGGACCGGCGCGCGGGCGGCCCCCGCCCTCCGCGGCCACGCCGGCGCCGTCTACACGATCGCCTTCTACGTGGGCTCGGGCGTCGGCGGCTGGCTGCTCGGCTTCGTCGTCGAGGCGGGCGGCTGGGGCGCGCTGACCGCGGTGATGATCGCCCTGCTGCTCGTCGGCGCCGGCTGCGTGAGCCTGCCGAGCCGCGCGAGCGTCGCCTCCGCGCGCTGAGCGCCCCGCTCGCCGTTCGTCGCGGGTCTGCGACAGGATGGGGACTCGCGCACGGAGTGGGGGACTTCATGACCGACAGCACCCGGACGGATCCGCGGTTCCATCCCGCCTACCAGCGCGGGTACCGGGGGCAGGGGGCGCCGAGCGTCTCCGCGACGCCCGCGGAGGAGCGGTTCCGCCGCCCGCGCGGAGCCGAGGCGGCCGAGCTGCGCCGCTCGACGAGGTCGGAGGAGCCCGGGCCGATCCGTCCGCGGCGCCCGAGGCCCGCGCCGGCGCCCGAACCGTCGCCGATGCCCGCCGCTGCGGCGCTGCCGAACGCCGGCGACGTCGAGACGGACGGCGCGCAGGCTCCGGTGGGCGGGGTCGACACGGAGACAGCGGCGGCTGCGGCGCTCCGGCCCTCCGCGCTCGATCGGCGCGTCCCGCTCGCGCTCGCCGTGCTGGGCGCGCTGTTCCTGGTGTGCGGGGTGGGACTGCTCTGGTCCGCCACCTCGGCGATGTACGGGGGCTATGGCGCTCAGCCGAGCGAACTCGACCGGTTCGTCAGCGCGGTCACCAACTATCTCGCCGGCCCGGCCGTCACGATCGGCCTGCTCTCGATCGGCGCGGCGATCGCCGTGCGGGCGGCGCGCTCATGACCGGGCGAGGGGGCTGGTGGGGCCTGCTGCTGGGCTACACCGCCCTGCTCTGGGCGCTGGCGCTGGGGGCCTGCTGGGTCTCGGCGGTGCAACCGGACAACTGGAGCTACACCGACGGCGACGAGGTTCCGCTGGCCGCGATCGTCGCGAGTCTGCTGTGGCCGGTCGCGACGGCACTCGGCACCGCGACCTTCGCGATGACCGCGGCGACTCTGGCGCTCGGACTCGTGCGCGCCGGCCGGGGCAGGGCCGCCGCGGAGGACGAGGGACCGGAGGACGAGGACCTCGAGCTCGGCGAGGGCGTCCTCGTCGAGTCGCTGCCCGCGGGAGGCGCCGGCCGCCGCTCCTGACGCCGCGCCTCGCTCCGCCGCGGGCCGTGCGACAGGATGAGACTCCGAGTGCACGAGGCGGGGGCGGTCATGGCCGACAGCAGCAGAACGGATCCGCGGTTCCACGCCGCCTACCAGCGCGGGTACCAGGGGCCGGCGCCGGAGGTGCGCCGCCGTGAGGAGGAGGCGTACCGGCGTCCGAGGCGGGCGGGCGGGCGGGTGCCGCGGGCGGATCCGAGTCCGCGCGTGGAGTCGGCCGAGCCGGAGTCGCCGTTCGCCGGCCTCTCGTTCGTGCCGGATCCCGCTGACGTCGAGGCCGCCGAGGACCGGCCCGTCGCGGAGGAGCCGCCGCCCGCGGCGCCGGCGGTCGTCCGTCCGCTCGGGCGCCGGGTGCCGCTGACGCTCGCCGTCGCGGGTCTCGTGCTGATCCCGCTCGGCCTCGCAGCCCTGTGGTGGTCGACGCTCGCGTCGTACACGAACAACGTCGTCTACGAGCGGCTGGAACCCGAGCAGTACCTGCGGATGCTGCTCGGATTCGTGGCGTCGCCCGCTCTCACCGTCGGCCTCCTCGCGCTCGCCGCCGCGGTCGTGCTGCAGGCCGTGCGGCGGTCCCGCGCGTGAGCGGTGCTCGCGTCTGGTGGATGGGCGCCGTCCTCCTCGATCTCGTCCTGTGGGCAGCTCTGCTGGCGATCCCGGCGATCATCCTCGTGCTGCCGAACCAGTGGCAGGGCGACTCACTGACCGCCCCGATCGAGATCGTCTGGCGGTCGGCGCTGGCGCAGGCGGCGGGCCCCCTGGCGACCGCGGCGCTCGGGCTGCTGGTGGTGCTCGCCGTCGCGGCGGCGCAGCACCGCCGGGTGCGGCCCGCGTCCGCGGACAGTGAGGACGCCCCCGACGGCTGGGTCGAGGGCGAGCTCGTCGAGCGCTGACGGCGCGGGGTCTCGATACGCCGCTGCGCGGCTACTCGACCAGCATGCGCGGGTCGGCGCGCTCCTCTGAGGTCGCGCCGCATGGACGGGGATGCCCGCGGCATGCTGATCGAGTAGCGCCCGAAGGGCGCGTATCGAGATCCACTGTTGGATGGAGCGTGGGTCTCGATACGCCGCTTCGCGGCTACTCGACCAGCATGCGGTGGTCGCTTCGCGGCTACTCGACCAGCATGCGGTGGTCGCTTCGCGGCTGCTCGACCAGCATGCGGTGGTCGCTTCGCGGCTGCTCGACCAGCATGCGGTGGTCGCTTCGCGGCTGCTCGACCAGCATGCAGTGCCGCTGCGCGGCTACTCGACCAGCATGTCGCGGTGCAGCCGCGTCCTTTCGCCCACCACTGAGACGCGAAGCCGCTTCGCTGCTACTTCGCGAGGGCTCCGAAGCGGAAGAGGTACGTCGCGTCGAGGGTGTCCTCGATGCCGGTGACACCCGAGGCGGCGACGACGGTCTCGCGGCCCTGGAGCAGCGGGATGATCGGCGCGTCCGTCGCGGTCTGCGCCTGGATCTGCTCGATCGCGGTGGCGCGTGCGGCGGGGCCGGTCGCGGTCGCCTCGGTGTCGATCAGGGCGTCGACGGCCGGGTTCGAGTAGCCGTTCGCGACCGAGGCGCCGGTGGTCGAGTAGGCCGAGCGGAGGAAGTTGTCCGGGTCCGGGTAGTCCGGGAAGAAGCCGAGCTGGTAGGCCGGGTAGCCGGCGTCCGGCGAGAGCTGCTTCACGTAGCTGGTCCACTCGGTCGACTGCAGGTCGACCGTGAACAGGCCCGACGACTCCAGCTGCGACTTGATCAGCGCGTACTCCTGGTCGGAGTCGGGGCCGTAGTGGTCGGAGGTGTACTGCAGCGGCAGGGTCACCGGGGTCGAGACGCCGGCGGCGCTGAGGATCGCGGCGGCGGCGTCCGCGTCGGGGGTCGTGCCGTACGCGTCGGCGAAGGCCTGCGTCGCGCCGGTCTGCCCGTCGAGGACCACGGAGTAGGCGGGCGTGTAGGTGCCGCGGTAGACCTGCTCCGACAGCTCGTCGCGGTCGACCAGCGAGGCGACGGCCTGGCGGATCGCGAGCTTCTGCTCGGGAGTGCCGCCGGGCTGGGTGTTCACGTTGAAGGTGAGGAAGCGCACCGAGCCGCCGGGACCGTCGACGACCTGCAGGTCCGCGTTGCCGCGCAGGTCCTCGACGTCGGTCGCGGTGAGCGAGCGGTAGGCCACGTCCACGGCGCCGTTCTCCACGTCGAGGCGCAGGTTCGTCGACGACGTGTACGGCCGCAGCACGACGTCGGCGGTCTTCGGCGCGGGGCTCGAGGTCGACTCGTTCGCGGCGAGCTGCAGCAGTCCGCCGGCCTCGTAGTTCTGCACGGAGTAGGGCCCGGAGCCGATCACGTCGGCGTCGTCGAGCAGCGCGTCGGCGGGGAAGACCTCCTCGTCCACGATCGGTCCGGCCATGCTCGAGAGCACGTACGGCCAGGTCTGGTCGTTCGGCACCGCGAGGGTGAAGACGACGTCGTCGCCGTCCTGCGCGACCGACTCCATGTTCGCGAGCAGCGGCGACGGGCCGTTGTCCGCGGCGATGTCGACGACGCGCTGGAACGAGAAGACGACGTCCGACGCGGTCAGCTCGTCGCCGTTGGAGAAGGTCAGGCCGGGCGCGATCGAGCAGCGGTAGGTCGTCGCGTCGTCGAAGCCGCACTCCTCGGCGGCCTCGGGGACGGGCGTGGTCGAGCCGTCCGCGTAGCTCAGGAGGTGCTGGTAGATCTGGTTCTGCGGCGTGAAGCTGCCCCGGTCCCAGGCGCCGGCCGGGTCGAGCGAGACGATCGAGTCGGTCGTCCCGATCACGAGGCGCTCGCCCGAGGCGGAGTCGCCGGTAGTGGCGCCGGGGGCGGTGCAGCCGGCGAGGGCGACGGCGGTGCCGAGGGCGGCGAGGGCGCCGAGGGCGCGGAGTGTCTGCATGCTGCTGCTTTCGTCCGTGGTGCGGGGGAGTGGTGGAGATCTAGAGGGTCGCGAGCCGGAAGCGGTCGAGCGCATCGGCGCCGTCGACCAGATCGGCCAGCAGCTCGCCGAGCACGGGCCCGAACTTGAAGCCGTGGCCGGAGAAGCCGGTCGCGAGGGTGACGCGGCCGACGCGGTCGAGCACGAAGTCCTCGGTCGGCGTGATGTCGTAGAGGCAGGAGATCGGGTCGGCGCTCGCCGCATCGACGCCCGGCAGCCAGTCGGCGACGTACTCGACGAGCCGGGCGAGCCGCTCGGGCTCCGCGCGGAAGTCGCGGTGATCCGGATCGACGACGCGGCCGGTGCCGTGCTCGCCGACCTTCACGCCGACGCCCGGGGTCGCCAGGCCGTAGATCGTCGGCTCGTCGCCGCGGTGGTGCACGAAGCTCGGCCAGGCGTCGAGCGGTAGGTCCGTCGTGAAGTGCGCGGGCTGCTCCTGCGTGATCCGCAGCGGCGGGAGGGAGCGGCCGGCCGCGGCGACCAGCCCGCCGACGAGTTCCGGCGTCCAGGAGCCGCCGGCGACGACGATCGCGTCGGCGAGCAGCGGACCCTCGTCGGTGACGACCCGGACGCCGCCCTCGCGCTCCTCGATCGCCCGGACGCCGGTGCTCGCCCGGACGACGGCGCCGTGCGACTCCGCGGAGCCGAGCAGCGCCTCGATCGCGGCGGCCGCGTCGAGCCGTCCGCCCTCCGGGTGCAGCAGCACGTCGGTCTCGAAGCGCAGGCCGGGCCAGCGCGCGGCGGCCTCGGCCGCGTCGAGGCGCTCGCAGGGGATGCCGTCGCGGGCGAAGGCCTCCTCGATCGCGAGCAGGGCGGCGGCGTCGCCGTGGTCGATCGCGCCGGTCGCGGTGAAGAGGCTCCGGCCCGACTCCCGCTCGAGCCGCGCCCACTCGGCGGCCGCCCGTCCGGTCAGCGCTCGGTAGTCGTCCTCCGCGTAGCCGCGGCGGAAGATGCGGGTCTCGCCGTGCGAGGAGCCGCGGTCGTGCCCGCGCTCGAAGCGCTCGAACAGCAGGACGCGGTCGCCGCGCTCGGCGAGGGAGCGCGCGGCGGCGGCGCCGACGAGGCCCGCGCCGACGACGACGACGTCGCGGCCTGTCATCGGGCGGTCACCGCGTCGACCAGGCGCCGGGCCGGCATCGCCGCGCGCACGGCGGCCTCGTCGGGGAACTGCTGAGCGGCGAAGCGGGCCGGGGCGTAGCGCTCGGCGTCGCCGAGGGTCGTGCGGCCGTGGAGGACCAGCTCGGCGACGAGACGGCCGAGACCGGGTCCGTGCGTCACTCCGGACTCGTTGTCGCCCGCGGCGACGAACAGCCCGGGCAGCTCGGGGACGGGGCCGGCCAGGAAGCGGCGGTCGGCGGTGTAGGAGACGACGCCCTGCGTCCACTCGGTCTCGTGCAGCGCGTCGGCGGAGGCGGGGATCAGGCGGGCGATCAGCGGGGCGAGGTGCGCGTCCATCGCCTCGACCAGCTCGGTGCGCTGTGGTCGGCGGTCGGCGGCGGACTCGCCGAGCGGCTCGTAGCCGACACCGTTGCCGTAGGTGAGGCCGCCGAGGTGCTCGCGGACCCAGAGGCCGCCGAGCTCGGGCAGCATCAGCGTCGGCAGGTGCGGGAGGCCGAAGGGCGCCGTGGTGAGGCGGCTCGCGACGACGCGGGCCAGCGGCAGGCGGCGGCCGAGCGGGGCGAGCAGCTCGTTCGTCCAGGAGCCCGCGGCGAGCACGACGCTGTCGCCGGAGAAGGTGCGGCCGTCGGCGGTGCGGACGCCGCTCGCGCGGCCGTCGGTCGCGAGGACCTCGGTGACGAGCGCGTGCTCGACGATCTCGACTCCGGCCGCGCGGGCCGCGGCGACCAGGGCGAGCGCGGCGTCGGGGGCGCTGATCTGGATGCCGTCGGGCTGGAGGAAGCCGCCGGTGACCGCCTCCGCGTCGAGGCCGGGGACGAGCTCGGCGGCCTCCTGCGGCGAGAGCTCGCGGGAGCCCTCCGGGCGCAGCGGGTGCTCGGCGAGCGGGCCGAGGTGGTCGCGGACGCCCTCCTCGGTGACGGCAAGCCAGGCGCTGCCGGTCTCGCGGAGGAGGATGTCGACGCCGCCGCGGTCCGGATCGAGGGCGAGGGCGCGGTAGAAGTCGAGGCCGTACTGCTCGAGGTCGCGCTCGGACTCGTTCCAGTACCAGGCGTAGCCCGCGGCCCACAGGCCGACGAAGCCCGCGCCGGCCGCCGTGGTGCCGCGCGCCGCGTCCCCCGACTCGACCAGCGTGACCCGGGCGCCCCCGCGCGCGAGGTGCAGCGCGGTGGCGGCCCCGAAGAGCCCGGCCCCGACGACGACGACATCCCTACTCATACTCGGTATCCAACCAGCGCGACCTCTGCCGGTCGAATCGATATGACGCCCCGAGTCCTCCCTCCCCTCCACGAGATGCCACTTGTGCACGCTTCTGTCGGCGTGTCGCGTACGCAAGTGGCATCTCGCGGCGGGGGAAGGGGCGCGCACCAGGTCAGGGGGCGGGGAGGAAACAGTTTCGGTAGGGTCGGGGCACCGTTGAGAGGAGGGCCTGTGGCCCGCACGCCGGACACCCGCGTCACGCTGGACGTCGTCGCGGCGCACGCCGGCGTCTCGAAGGCGACCGCGTCGAAGGTCCTCAACGGCCGGCCCGGCGCGTCCGCCGCGACGCGCGCGCGGGTCGAGCAGTCCCTCCGCGAACTCGGCTACAGCCCGAGCACCCGGGCGCCCCGGGTCGGCGGCGGCGTCACCGTCGTCTTCGACACCCTGCTCAGCGTCTACTCGCTGCGCGTCCTCGAGGGCGTCGTCGGAGGTGCGCAGAGCGAGCGCGTCGACGTCACGACCGGCGTCCTCGCGCCGAGCGGCTCCGCCGACGAGTCGCTCCGCTTCGACGCCGCGTTCGTCCGCTCCGTCGCGGCGAAGGGGCACCTCGGGATCCTCGCCGTCACCACCGCGATCGACGCCGAGATCGTGTCGGCCGCTGCCGAGGCAGGGCTGCCGCTCGTCGCCGTCGATGCACCGAACCCGCTCGACCCGTCCGTGGTCAGCGTCGGCTCGAACCACTGGGTGGGCGGGCAGCAGTCCACCGAGCACCTCGTCTCGCTCGGCCATCGGAGGATCGCCTTCGTCGGCGGCGACGCCCGCAATCCGGGGCTGCGCGCCCGCTACGGCGGCTACCGCGAGGCGCTCGCCGCGGCCGGCCTGCCGGAGGACCCGGCCCTCGTCTCCGAGCAGGGCATGGGGTCGGCCGAGCATGTCGTCCGTGCGCTCCTGGCTCTGGACGATCCGCCGACCGCCGTCGTCGCGACCAACGACATCGACGGCCTGCAGACGATCCGCGCCGCGATCGCAGCCGGCCTGCGCGTCCCCGAGGACCTGAGCGTGATGGGCTACGACGACACCTTCGCCGCGCTGCCGACCGCCGTGCTCCTCTCGACCGTGCACACGCCCATGCACGACCTCGGCCGCCTCGGCCTCGAGACCCTCGTCCGGATGCACGACGGCATCCCGCCCCTCTCGCACCGCATCGAGCTGGCCACCAGCCTCGTCGTCCGCGAGTCGACGGCCCCGCCGCGCGCCTAAGCCCCTGCTCGGTGCGGGCGGGGTTCAGGCCGTCGCGCCCCGCGAGGCGCGCCGCACGCCGAGCAGCACGACCAGGCGGAGGAAGCCGACGAGGCCCGTGCCCAGCAGCGCGGCGAGGAGCAGCAGCACGGCGACTCCCGCGACCCAGGTGGTGTCGCCGCTGACGTCCTCGACCAGGAACTCGAGGCAGAACAGCGCCAGGCCCGCGTAGGCGAGGACGAGCACGATGATCGTGCCGGGGCGGCGCAGGCGCTGGCGCGGGGTGCGCCAGAGCGCCGGCGGCTCGAGCCAGCGGCGGAGCAGACGGACGACGAGGGTGCCGACGAGGCCGGTCAGGCCGGCGCCGATCAGCACGACGCCGGCGGAGCCGAGGGGCGTCGAGTTCAGGCCGGCCAGCGACAGAGCGATGCCGACGCCGATGAAGACGGCGCCGAGCCCTCCCGCCGCCATCGCCGACCACATGCCGAAGCCGCCGCGGAGCACGCTCTCGCGCTCGGGGCGCGGCTCGAGGGGGGCGTCGACGAGGCGCTGCGGAGCGGGCGGGGTGGAGGAAGAGGCAGTGGCGGAGGCGGTCGCGGGCTCGCCCCAGGCGGGCGCCGCCCCCGTCGTCTCGACCACGTTCTCGCGGACCGGGATGTAGCGCAGCGGCGCGTCGATGCGGACCTCCGGGCGACCGCGGACGACGGCCGTCGCGCTCACGGGGACGCCGCGGGGGAGGAGGACGGGCGCGAGCAGCAGGGAGCCGGACGGGTCGATCGACCACTCCGGGGTCTGCGGCGGGGCGCCGTACCACTCGGTCGAGGAGGAGCCGGCGAGGGTGAAGGAGATCGGGCGGTCGGCGACGAAGGTCGTCGGGGGGAGGTCGCTGCGGCCGAGGTTGCGGACCGTCGCGGTGACCCGCCACCAGTCGTCGCCCGCGTGCGACAGGCGCACGTCGATGTCGACCAGCGAGGCCGGCTTCGCGCGGCGCCGGCCGATGACGACGGCGACCACGGCGGCGGCCGCGACGATGAGGCCGCCGAGCAGGCCGACGACTCCGAGAACGATCTCCATGGGGCCAGTCAACCATCCGGGCGGGGGCGGGCGGCGGCGGGCGGCCGGGGGTGCGGGCGGGGTGGATCTCGATACGCGCGCTTCGCGCGCTACTCGATCAGCAGGGAGGAGCGCTTCGCGCGATGCTCGATGAGCGGCCAAGCCATGGTGGTCGAGTGGCCGCGGAGCGGCGTATCGAGACCCGGCGTGCAGGGGGTGGTGGATCTCGATACGCGCGCTCCGCGCGCTACTCGATCAGCATGCTCGAGACCCGGGCGCCCCGTTGCGGGGTTTGGCGGCTCGTGGCGGGGTCCGCATACTGGAGGACCGCCCCCAACAGGGAGCGTTCAGCTGCGACAGCGGAGGGTGGAGCGGTGTCGACCGTGCGTGACCGGGCCCCCGCGGCCCGACGAACCGCCAGCATCCTGCCTCTCGCAGTGGGTGCCGCGGGGCTCGTGGTGAGCCTCGTGCTGGCCGTCGTGGCCGCTTCCGTCGCCTCGGCGCCCGTGCGCGTGCTCGGTCTGCCGCTCCCGCTGGTGCGCGGCAGCGCCGTCTGGCTGAGTGTCGCCGGCTACGTCCTGACGCCGCTGCTCGTCTTCCTCGCGACCGGCTGGGACCTCTCCTCCCAGCGCGCGCACTCCCTCCGCGACGCCCGCCGCTTCGTACCCGACGCCCGCTTCACCCGCGCCCTCTACTGGTTGTCGGCCGCCGCGCTCGTGCTCGGCGCCTGGCACGTCCTCAACATCAGCGTGCCGATCTCCGAGTGGCTGGGCACGTGATCCGCCGCGCCCTCGCGATCGTGGTCACCGCGCTCCTGCTCGTCCTCGGACTCGGGGCGGCGGCGCAGCCGGCGAGCGCGGCGACCACGGGCACCGCCGCCAGCACCGCCTCGCTCACCGACATCGGGCGCGGCGCGATCGAGGACCTGCGCACCTGCCTCTCCTCCTCCGACGTCCTCAACGTCTACTACCTCGTCGACAGCTCCGGCTCCCTCAACACCGGCGGCGACGACGGCCGCGGCTCCGACCCCGACATCGCGCGCGCCGGCATCCTCGCGGGCAGCCTGCAGGAGCTCGGCGGCCTCCGCGACTCGCTCACCGTCAACTGGGGCGCCGCCTTCTTCAGCCGCGCCTTCGAGCCGGCGGTCGACTGGCGGCCGTGGTCGCAGGAGAGCCCGGAGGCGCTCGCCGGCGTCATCCGCGACAAGACCCCCGGCGGCGGCACCAACTGGCTCGCCGGACTCCAGGGCGTGCAGTCCGCGCTGCAGAGCCAGCCCAGCGCCGGCTCCGCCTGCCAGCTCGTCATCTGGCTGACCGACGGGGAGATCGATCTCGGCTCCGCGCAGGCCACCGCCGACGCGACCAACGCGCTCTGCGGCGTCCGGATCGACCCCGACGGCGACGAGCTCGAGGGCAACGGCCTGCTCGCGGCGCTCCGCCAGGCCGGCGTCGTCGTCCTCGGCACGCTCCTGGCCGACGGCGAGCAGCGCGAGGAGGCCCGCGTGATGTGGCCGCTCGTCGAGGGCAGCGGCGCCTACGGCGGCGGCACCGCGACCTGCGGACCGGCCGTCGCGCCCGAGGGCTCCGTCCGCGGCGCCGTGGTGGACGCCTCCGACCCCGACGCGCTCGCCTCCGTCTTCCTCCAGCTCGGCGCGCGCATCGCCGGCGGCGCGTCCGAGGCGCTCGACGCGAACGGCTCCTTCTGGATCGACCCGGGCGTCGCGCGGATCCAGGCCGTGGTGAAGGACGGCTGGACCCTGCAGGCGCCCGCCTCCTCCGGACTCGGCACCCTCTCCGCCTCCGCCACCGCCCCCGAGGTGACGGTCACGCAGTCCTCCGGCGTCTCGCGGCTCGAGATCGCCGTCGACCGGCCCGAGCTGCAGGGGCAGTGGACGCTGACCTCGCCCGGTACCACCGAGGTCTTCGCCTTCAGCGACCTGCGGATCGTCTTCGACGACGCCAACCAGGTGCAGCGCGGCGAGGACGGCACGCTCTCCGCGACCCTCACCGCTCGCGTCCAGGACCCGGACGGCCAGCCGGTCGACCTCTCCGTCTTCGGGCAGGCGGACTTCACCGCGACCAGCGCCGCCGACGGCGCGACCGCCGACCTGCCGGGCGCCGCGATCGACGCGGCCTCCGGCGTCATCACGATCCCGCTGCCCTCCGACGTCACCGCCTCCGAGCTGCTCGTCACCGCCTCGCTCGACCCGCTGACCACCGCCGAGCACGCGATCGAGCTCGCCCCGGTCACCACGCAGCAGCGGATCAGGACCGTGCTGCCCGCCGCCTTCCCGAGCGTCGCCTCGCCGCTCGTGCTCAGCGAGCTGACCGGTGCCGACGGCCGCGCGGAGGGCACTCTCGCGATCCAGGGGCCGACCGCGGGCGGCGACGGCCAGGTCTGCCTCTCCGCCGTGCCGACCGTCACCAGCGACAACGCCGACCGCGCCGACGCCTGGCAGTGGAGCTTCACCGACGAGTCGGGCACCGCCCTCGCGCCGGGAGCCTGCCTCGACGTCGCGCAGGGCGCCGCGCGCACCGTGACCGTCTCCGCCGAGAACCCGGTCGCCGCCGACTCCTCAGTCGCCGCGACCCTCCCGCTCGACCTCCGCACCGCGGGCGGCAGCAGCGCCCCGCAGACCGTCGCTCTGTCCTTCCCGTCGACCTTCCCGGTGAACGCCGCGGCGATCGGCCTGGTCGCGCTCGTCCTCCTGCTGCTCGGCGTGCTCCTGCCGCTGCTCGGCCTGTACCTCTTCAACCGGGCGAAGGCGAAGATCGCGATGAACGGCTCGTTCCAGCGCGGCACGATCCCCGTCGAGATCACGCCGGAGGGCGTCCGCTCCGCGCTGACCCACGGCCGCCTCGACGAGCGCTTCCGCTACCTCCGCAGCGAGACGGGCGTCCGCGAGCTGCCCGACCCCGAGCTCGGCCGGCTGCGCGCGCACGTGCCGTGGTGGCCGCTGAAGGCGCCGAGCTACCGCGTCGGCCCGCCCGCCGGCGGCGAGATCGTCGCCTCCCGCACCGGCACCCGCGGCACCTCCGCCGGGCGACCGCTCGGCAACGGCGGCGTCGAGTTCTCCGCGCTTCCGCTCGACGTCTTCTGGGCCATCGTCGTCTCGGAGCAGGAGCTCGAGCGTCCCCGCGGCGACGAGCCCGTCCGCGCGACCGCCGTGCTCTACCACCGCGTCGACCGCGACGACGAGGGGCAGTACGAGCGACGCCTCGAGGACCTGCTCCGCGACTCCGGCGAGCCCGCCTGGAAGACGGTCGACGTGCTCCGCCGCGAGCGAGCGGCGAAGCGCCCCGAGCGCCGGGAGCCGCAGCAGCCCGTGCCCGCCGCCCCGCCCGCGGCCGCCGAGGCCCGCTCCTCCGTGCCGCCGCGGAGCGCCCAGAGCGGCACTCCGACCGCGACCCCGCCCCGCCCCTCCTCGCCCCCGCGCCCCGGCGGCCCGCCGCCCCGGACGCAGGGCGCGCCCGGCCGCCCCGGCGGACCGCCGCCCCCGCGGCCCGGCGGCTCCACTCCGCCCCCGCCGCCGCCCGGCCGGGCCGGCCCCCGCACCCCTCCGCCCCGCAGTCGCTGACGGCGCTCCGCCTCCCGGCACCGCCCGCACGACGACACACGACACACCGCGCTACCGCAGGAACACCGCGCGACCAGACGAAAGCAGGACCTCATGCTCAGACCCTTCCTCCTGATCGGAGTCGGCGGCTCCGGCGGCAAGACCCTCCGCGGCATCAAGTACCAGCTCGAGCTGAAGCTCCAGCAGCTCGGCTGGGAGGGCGGCATCCCCGCCGCCTGGCGCTTCCTGCACTTCGACACCCCCACCGTCCAGGACGGCATGGAGTACCAGGCGCCGTTCCTGCCCCGGCAGGACTACCGCGGACTGGTCAGCACCGCCGCGACCTTCGACATCGTGCACGGCTCGATCACGAGCGCGCACGCGACCAACAACGCGATGCGCCACGACATCGAGCGCCAGCTGCCCGACCCGCGCCTGGTCAAGGTCGACGTGACCAAGGGCGCCGGCCAGTACCGCGCCGTCGGCCGCGCCGTCGCGCTCGCCGCCACCAAGGAGATCGCCCAGGCCGCGCGCCTCGCGATCGGGAAGATGAACGACGCCGAGTCGCTCGCCGAGCTGCAGACCCTCGGCCAGCGCCTGCGCGCCCGCGACGACGGCGGAGACGGCAGCCCGATCGTCATCGTGATCTCGTCGGTCGCCGGCGGCTCGGGAGCCGGCCAGTTCCTGGACATCATCGAGATCATCAAGTCGACCGCGAAGCAGTACCCGTGGTCGAACCAGTTCTTCAGCATGCTCTACGCGCCGGACGTCTTCGATCAGCTCTCGGTCACCGCCGGCATGCCGGGCAACGCGCTCGCCGCGATCTCCGAGACGATGAACGGCTTCTGGACCGACACCCCCTCCGCCGCGACCCTCGAGCTGCTGCGCACCAAGGGCGTCGCCCCCTCCTACGGCGCCGCGATGGACCGCGTCGGCGCCGCGTACCCCTTCATCGTCGGCCGCAGCAACAGCAAGGTCACCTTCGAGGACCAGAACGCCGTCTACGACGCCGTCGCCACCAGCCTCACCGCGTGGATGATCGACGAGCGCGTGCAGGACGACATGATCGCCTACTCGTCCGGCAACTGGCAGGCCCGCTCGGCCGCCAACGTGCTGCCCGACAACTCCGGACTGATGAGCCCGGCGCACCACTCGCCGCCGTTCTCCTCGATCGGCTTCGGCCGGGTCACCCTGGGCCGCGAGCGCTTCCTGGAGTACTCCGCCGAGCGCTTCGCCCGCTCCGCGATCGACCGGATGCTCTTCGCGCACGCCGAGGAGGACCCGCAGTTCGAGCGGATGACCGAGCGCGAGTACATCGAGAAGTCGGCCGACAGCGAGTACCAGCGCTTCCTCCGCGAGCTGCGCCTGAACGAGGAGACCGCCGAGCACAACGACGTCACCGACGCGCTGCGCGACCAGAGCACCCTCGACCTGATCAAGGCCGAGCTGCAGCGCGGCGCCGACGACGAGCTCGCCCGCCCCGAGTCGCTCGACCGCCAGGGCGGCACCGACATCACCACCTGGACCGACCGGCTCGTCAACGAGTTCACCCGGCACAGCCCGCGCCTGCTCCAGCGCGACCGCGAGGCCCGCCAGCGCCGCCTCGACGAGTGGACGCGCACGATGCCCGGCCACATCCTCGAGACCGTCTCGCGCTACGTCGCCCAGGACGGCCTGCCGGTGGTCACCGCGATGCTGCGCCGCCTCGAGCGCGGCCTCAAGGGCACCGTCGACGCGCTGCGCGTCGAGGCCCGCCAGCACGAGGAGTGGGTGGGCACGCTCAGCTCGCTCGTCTCGGACGAGCTGCGCACCTCGGCCAACCAGCAGTCGATCCGCCCCGACCAGGAGGCGGTCCAGTTCGCGATCCAGCGCCTCGGCCAGGCGCTCGAGTGGTCCTCCGAGGCGGCCCTCCGCGACTCCGCCTGGGCGCTGCTCGCCGAGCTGCGCGAGACGTTCCTCGGCCCGCTCGCCGACTACCTCGACGGCTCCCGCACCGCGCTGCTCCAGCGCGTGCACTCGCGGAAGACCAGCGACGACCGCGAGAACGCCTACGAGTTCTGGCCCCGCCGCGTCGACGAGACCGTCCCGCGCAAGTACTCGCCCGCGCCCAACGAGCGGATGCTCGTCGAGCCCGAGAAGTACCCGGCCGAGTTCCAGAAGCTCGTGCGCGCCTCCGTCGACGGCGACGCCAAGTACCAGGACGCCGTCCTGCGCGTCCTCGCCGACCAGCTCGTCGGCGTCAGCCCGGACAGCGAGTCGGACGCGGGCGCCTGGTCGCTCGTCGGCAACCCGCGCACCTGG
Organism: Rathayibacter sp. PhB152; assembly: GCF_003751395.1. Taxonomy (NCBI): domain Bacteria; kingdom Bacillati; phylum Actinomycetota; class Actinomycetes; order Micrococcales; family Microbacteriaceae; genus Rathayibacter; species Rathayibacter sp. PhB152. The sequence continues at coordinate 495,896 of NZ_RJUT01000003.1, forward strand.
AAGCCGACCGTCACCGCGGACCCGGCCGTCGCCAACCCGGCCCAGCGCGCCTCCTTCGAGCTCGCGACCGACCCCGAGGTCTACGTCGGCCGCGCCCGCGCCTGGATGAAGCGCGACGGCACGCCGTTCGCCGCCTACATCGGCGAGGACCTGCTCGGCTTCTTCGACTCCGAGGTGCTGCCGCCCGACGTCTTCGCTGCGCGCCGCGACCGCTACCGCGAGCAGCTCCAGGCCGCCCTCGGCGCGAGCGAGCCGCTGGTCAAGCTCAACCCGGCGCTGCTGCGCGCCGTGCACGGCAAGGCGATCAACGAGGACACCTCGCTGGTCTTCAGCTCGATCCCGTTCCGCGCCGGCACCGAGATGTACGAGGTGACCAAGGGCGTGCTCGGCCAGATGGGCGTCTGGGACGACGCGACCAGCGAGTCGTGGTTCCAGGACCAGAAGGTCGACGGCATCGAGGTCTTCGCGATGTCCGGCTTCCCCTACGAGCCCATCGTGATGGACTCCGTGATGGAGCCGATCGCCCGCGGCTGGCTCGCGCAGTCGAACACCCAGGACAGCCGCGAGGCGTTCTGGAAGTTCAAGCGCGCCCGCCTGCTCGGCGAGAGCATTCCGGCGGACCCGCGCGCGATCGAGTCGATGATCCGCGGCTGGTACGTCGCCAAGGCCCTCGGCCGCCTCGCCGTCGATGCCTCGCAGGGCGAGAAGGGCCCCAAGCTTTCCGTCTGGGACCCGTCGACCCGCGCGCTCGCCGACTTCCCGCACCCACTGCTGAGCGAGCGCAACGCCCGGCCCGCCGACTTCCCCGGCGTCGTGCTGCAGTCGCTCGCGATCGCGATGGCACTCTGCAACGTCGACGGCACGCTCGCGCCGCTCGCCGCCTACCGGGTCCTGATCTCGCTCGGCGGCAGCCGCGGCGAGGAGACCGAGCTGGCCGAGTGGCTGCAGACCGGCGCGCTGCCGACCGGTGCTCCGGTGCCGGAGCCGTCCCGCGCCGGCAGTGCCGACGGCGACCTCGCGTCGCGCCGCTCCGCCGTGCAGGCCTACCTGACCGCCGAGCTCGCCCGCTTCGACAGCGACATCGTGCAGCAGGACGACATGGTCTCGGTCTACGACTACCCGGTCACCTGGGAGATGCGCGAGCAGTTCCGCGAGGCGCTCCTCGGCCTGGTGTCGTCGGTCGTCTCGACCGGTCCGCGCGACTCCGGAGTCTGAGCGTGCCCCCGGAGACCCGCCCGGACGGCTACGGGCCCGCCGGCTTCTGGCCCGACGGCAAGGCGGCGATCGTCCTGCTGCCCAGCGGCGCGCAGGGCGAGACCCTGCTCGAGCTGGCGGCGCAGTGGACGAAGACCGGCCTGCTCGGCCAGGCCCTCTGGGTGCTGCCCGAGCACGTCAAGACCTCGCCCTACGCGCCGCCGCAGATCGAGGCCGTGGTGCTCGGTGTCGGCGCCGACCTCGAGTCGGTCGCGATCGCGGTCGACCTGTTCGAGGCGCTCGCGGAGGAGCCGCTCGCCCTCGTCCGCCTGGTCACCCTCCGCTCGGCCCTGCCCGAGCGCGAGACCGACGAGGCGCAGGACGCGGTCGCCGACCTCGTCAGCCGCTGGGTGCGCACCTCGATGCCGCTGCCGAATCCCTCCGCGACCCTCGCCGACCAGACCACGGAGCTGCGCCGGGTCACGCTCATCTGCGCGCCCACCGCGTTCCAGCTGCGCGAGCGGGTGGAGGCGCACGAGCACGGCTTCGTCGTCATCGCCTCGCCCGAGGACCGCTCGAGCCCGTGGTCCGGCGACGCCTTCGTCCGCGACGACGAGCGCTTCACCGGCTTCACGCTCACCCACCTGGCGAGCGTCGCCGGGCTGTGGAACGGCGTCACCGACGGCAGCGTCGAGCTGATGAGCCGCGAGTCCGACGGCGGCGACTCCGTCTGGATCTCGCGGGTGTTCCTCAACGCGGTGCTGACCGAGTCGCTCGGCCGCCGCGTGGCCGCCGGCGTGCTCGAGAACGCCGCCCGCCCGGACTCGCTGCTGATCGACCCCAGCGTCAGCCCGCCGCCGCCCGGCACCGCCTACATCGACGACGGCCAGATCGCCGGCTACGTCGAGAGCATGGTCGCGGGCGCGCTGCGCCTGGACGGCGGGGCGCTCACCTACGACTCCGCCGGCTCGCTCGACGTGCCGGAGCCCGAGAGGATCGGCTTCTGGGCGCAGATCGGCCGCTTCTTCGCCTTCTCGGCCGGGAAGCTCGTGCAGATCCCGCGCTGGGCCGTGCTCTGGATCACCTCGAGCGCGAACCGCTCGGTGACCCGCGCCCTGCACACGTCCGAGGGCTCGGCCGTGGTCGGCGCCGACTACGACGAGGTGCTGGACGTCCGCGACCGGCTCCTGGTCGCCGACCTCGAGCACCTCCGCGACGACGAGGGCCGCGCCCGCGCCGAGGCCGACGCGCCCGCCGCGATGGCGCACGTCCGCACGACGCCGCAGCTCTGGGCCGGCCTGCGCGAGCTGGTCTTCGGCGCGCTCGACGGCAGCGCCGACCTCCGCGACGCGGGCTTCGCGCCCGTCGAAGGGGCCGTGCCGGTGTTCGGCCGAGTGGGCGACGTGCTCGCGCTGCCGGACGACCCGTGGGTGTCGAGCGGCTACGACGTGCCGCCGGGGTTCCCGGAGAAGGTGGACTGGTACGCGCTGGCGCTCGCGGATCCGCGGGAGAGGCTGCAGAACTGGGTGTCGGCGTCGGAGGCGGCGGCCGCCGCGGCTGCCGCGCAGGTGCCGGTCGAGGCCGGTGCTGCTCCCGAGGCTGCTGAGGCGCCCGTTGCGCAGGAGCCCGAGGCCGGGTCTTCCGACTCCGCCGCGTTCGCGCCGCCCGCGCAGGAGACGCTCGTCGAGGGCGAGTCCGCCGAGCCGCGGACCGTCGTGCAGATCGAGGTCCCCGCGGAGGAGGCTCCCGAGCCCGTCGAGCCGCCCGTGTCGGCCTACGACGCCGAGGCGCGCCGCTCCGGACGCCTGCAGGCGCTCGGCGAGTACGACCTCTGGGCCGGCCGGCAGAGCTCCTCGTTCGTCTGGCGCTTCCTCGACCGGATCGGCGCCGAGCGCCGCCGCGCCGAGGACGAGGTCGCGTACCTCAAGGGCGAGATCGACGCGATCCGCCCGCAGCGCCCCGGCGAGCTGCTGGGCCTGCGCCGCGAGTTCCACCGCACGCTGCTCGTCGGCTGGGTCACCGTGCTGTCGCTCGCGATCGTGGTCGGCGTCGGCATCTGGTTCGTCAACGACTACGCCTCGCGGCAGGCCGACGGCACCTTCGATCCCGGGCTGATCACCTCGATCCTGCTCTGGGTGCTGGTGGGCCTGGCCGGTGCCGGGGTGCTGATCACGCTGATCTCGCTCGTCCGGTACCACGCCGGCTGGTCGCGCTTCGAGCGGCGGATCCAGCTCGAGCGCACCCGCCTCGCGCACTACGGCCGCAGCGCCCGCCGCGCCCGCGAGGAGGCCGCGCGCCTGCGCTCGGTCCACCGCCAGGCCGTCGAGTGGCTGGTGCTGCTGTCCAAGGCCGTGCACCGTCCGTGGCACGTGCCGCCCGTCTGGCTGCAGCACGAGACCTTCGACGTGGAGCGCGGCGCCATGCCGTTCGCCGTGCGCCTCGCGACCGTCAGCGGCGAGGAGACCGCGGCTGTGGCCCGCATGCGCGCCGCGATGACGTCCAAGCTCGTCCGCCGCGGCTGGCGGCACGAGGCCTTCGAGTCGCTTGTGCAGGAGATGGCCGCCGACTACGGCGCCGGTCAGGGCTTCGGCCTGTCGGCGCTCGATGAGGACCTCCCGCACTCGTCGAACCACACCCGGCGGATGCTGCTGCGCGCCCTCGACGACGAGTCGCTGCTCACCCGGATCGCCGCCCCGCGCCTGGCCGACATCGTCGCCTCCGTGCAGCGCGACGAGGAGGCGATCGCCCGCCCGCGGGTCCGCCCGATGGGCACGAATCCGCTGAACGCGCTGCGCCGCCCCGAGGACTTCGAGGGCGTCGAGCTCGACGTCCCGTGGGACGACTTCCTGCTCGACTCGCTGACCCGCGCCGACCCGATGACCCCGGTGAGCGCCACGGTGCTGACCGAGCTGCAGGTGGGCGAGCGCTACCACGAGCGCGTGACGAGCTTCCTCGTCGCGCCGTCGCGGCTGCAGGAGCGGCTGCGGTTCGACCCGTCGGCGCCCATCCACGTCGTGCCGTTCGAGGCGTCGACCGGGTCGCCGGTGGATCTGGTGTGGCGGGTGGATGTGGTCGGGCCGGTGCCGCGCGCGGCGATCCGGCTGTGGGACGGGGCGGTGCGGGCCTCTGCGCCCGACGTCCCGGCCGACGGCGACTCGGGGGTGTAGTCGGTGGTCGGCAGGCCGCCGCCGCCGCGACCCGGTGGGGTGCGGCGGGTGGGCGCTCCGGGGCTCTCGCGGGGTGCTGGGCGGCCGGGGGCTCCGGCCCGGTATCGGCGGGTGCGGCGGGCGCCGTGGTGGGTGTGGATCGTCGCCGCCGTCGGTGTGGCTGCGGTCGCGTTCGCGGTGGTGGGAGTGGGGGAGACGGTCGGGGCGCCGGGGGCGGGGTCTGCGTCCGGCGTCGCTGCTGGTCCTGCCTCGATCGCTCCTGCTTCGACCCCTTCCGCGACGGTCACTCCGTCCGCCGCTACCGCGACAGCTGCGCCGACCGCGTCCGCGTCCGTGCCCTCGTCACCGCCGGCGGACTCCGCCGACCCCGCCGCGCTCGCGCTGGCGACCCTCGCCGCGCTCCCCGTGGACGACGGCCGCGCCGATGTCCCCTACGACCGCGACCTCTTCGGCGAATCCTGGAAGGACGTCGACCGCAACGGCTGCGACACCCGAAACGACATCCTCGGCCGCGACCTGCTCGACCCGGTCTTCAAGCCCGGCACCCGCGACTGCAAGGTCCTCTCCGGCACCCTGGTCGACCCGTACGACGGCACCGCGGTGTCGTTCGTCTCCGGGAGCGACACGTCGCGGCTGGTGCAGATCGACCACGTCGTCGCCCTCGGCTGGGCCTGGCACCACGGCGCGTGGGCGTGGACGGACGAGCAGCGCCTGCTGTTCGCGAACGACCCGGCGAACCTCGTCGCCGCCAGGGACGACACGAACCAGTCCAAGAGCGACGCCGGCCCGGGGGAGTGGCTGCCGCCGGCCCCGGAGCTGCGCTGCGGATACGTGGAGCAGTTCGTGGGGGTGCTGGGGGCGTACGGGCTGGCGGTCGGGGCGAGGGACCGGGAGGCGGCGGAGGCGGTGCTGGCCGCGTGCTGACCCGCGCGGGGACTGCGCCGCCCGCGGAGCCTGCGCGCCGTGCTCGGCTAGCCTGAGCGGCACTATGGCCTTCGACTCGGACGCGGACTGGGATGACCCGGACCCGTTCGACCGGCCGGCTACCCGTAGGCGCCCCGCCCGCCGCCTCTCGGCCGGCGAGGACCGCGTCACCGCGATCCTCTTGCTCGTCTTCCTGCTCGTGCTCGGCGCGATCCTCTTCGTCCTCGTCCTGATCGAGAACCTGACCTTCGATGCGAACCGCCTGGACGGCGTCTCGGTCCTTGGCGAGACGATGTGGATCGTCCCCGGAGCAGTGGGCCTATCTGCCCTCGCGACGCTCGTCGCACTCTTCCGCCCCGACAGGTCCCACCGCATCTGGTGGATCCCGGTGGCCGGCGCGGCAGTCACGGTCGTTGCATTTCTCGTCGCGTCAGGAATCGTGGTCATCGCCAGGCGGTAAAAGTACTAGCGAAGGGAGACGCGAGCAAAGACACGAGCGTCTCTCGCTAGCTGTTCTTCTCGATGTTTCTACTCTCGGGCTATGCCCGCTCTCACTCCCGCTGATCTTTCCCTCGAGCTGGGAGTGTCTCAAAAGCGCATTCGCTCTGTTCTCCGAGAAAGCTTCGGCAATCTCGATCCCGACACCACCCGTTGGGCTCTCACTGACGAGCAGGCCGACCTCGTTCGGAGTCGGATTTCTCGTCGCGCTACGGGAACGCGGTTCACGCTCGTTCCCGGAGATCAGGTTCGAAGACGATCGGTGCATGCCGCGTACGGCGGTCAGCAGCAGGGCGGCATCTCCACGCCGAAATCGCTCGGCGAGATCCTGATCTTCACCGACCCAGCGAAGGGCGCCCGGTACGGGTACGACCGCTTCGAGGGCCTGCGCGAGGACGGTTCCTACTCGTACACGGGCGAGGGCCAGATCGGCCATCAGGTCTTTCTCCGCGGCAATCTTGCTCTTCGCGACGCCGCCGTCCAGAACCGCGTCATCCGGCTTTTCACGGTGCAGGGAACGAGCGTGACCTACATCGGAGCCTTCACGACGGGGACTCCGACCTACCGCTTCGAGACCATCCCCGACACCGAGGGGACGCTTCGGCAGGGCATCATCTTCACCCTTGTTCCGATCAGCGCCGACGTCTCGACGCTCCCTGCGTATGGCGGTCAGCCGGTGGCGTCGGCGGAGCTCTCCGAGTGGTCGGCCCCGGAATCCTCCGATGTTGTGATCGCGGGTGCGGACCTCAGCCCAATCGAGGAGCGGGTTGTCTCCCGCGTGGAATTCGAGCTACAGGCGGCCTTCGGCGAGTGGCTGGCGGAGAACGGAACTCCGCCGAGTCGGCTCACCCTTCCTGTCGGCTCCACACGGATTGAGCCTGACCTGTACGTGAAGTCCAGCGGCTGGATCGTCGAGGCCAAGAAGTCGACTGCTCGCGCCTATGTGCGCACTGCAATCGGCCAGGTTCTTGATTACGCCCACGTCGCCAATGGCCTCGGCTGGGCAGCTGTTCCCGTCATTCTGCTGCCGGGTCGTCCCGAGTCAGATCTCCTCGAACTGATCGGACGGCTCGGGATCATCACCGCGATCCGCACGGACGACGGCTTCGACCTCGTCGATCCCTAAGCCGTCAGGAGAGCGACGGCGGGCAGATCAGCGGGTGCCCATTCCAGCGGAGTGAGGTCAGAGCGAGTAGCCCACAGCATGGAGTCATGGTCGGTGCTAGACGTAGGAGTCTCCGAGGACAGCGTCGCCCAGAAGCACGACAGCCGGATCATGCGAGTAGAGCCTGCGGTGTCGTCGACGGTCAAGAGTTCGCCCACCTCGATCTCCACGCCGAGCTCCTCGCGAATTTCTCGAGCGAGCGCCTGCTCGTGCGTTTCGCCGGCCTCGACCTTGCCGCCCGGAAACTCCCACTTGCCGCCGGCGTCCTTCTCGGGTCGGCGGCGGCAGGCCAGGATCCGGCCGTCGCTTTCGATGACAGCGGCAACAACCTCGAGGACATCCACGATTCCATCATGGGGCACCCTCATAACGAAGGTTGAGGCGCGCTACCCGCCCACTTCTGCTGCCTTCCGAGGGCTGAGCCTCCGTTTCGACGCCGAGCCGCCCGGCATGCCGCGCCTCCGCCCGCACTTTGACGCCCCCGCCACCCCCGTGTTACGTTCGCTCTCGGACATGTGACTGGTCGTGCAGGCAGGATCCGACGAAACGCGTACGAAGCGTCGTCGGGTCCTTTTTTTGTGCCCGGACGCCTCCTGACGCGCCGATGACGGTGCGGGGACAGCGACGGGAAGCAAGAGCGACACGCAGCACAGCGCAGGGAAGCGCGCGTCCCCCACACACCCGAAGGAGTACCGATGAGTACCCAGGACAGCGCGAAGGCGATCCTCGAGCACGTCGGCGGCGCCGGCAACGTCTCGAAGCTGCAGCACTGCTCGACCCGCCTGCGCTTCGCGCTCGCGGACGACCAGAAGGCCGATGTCGACGCCCTCAAGGCGGTGCCCGGCGTGATCGGCGTCGTCATGGGGCCGCAGACGCAGGTCATCGTCGGCAACGGCGTCGCCGAGATGTACGCGGCGGTCGAGAAGCTGCGCGGCGGCACCGAGGCGACCACCCCGAAGGCCAAGCAGCCCCGCTCGCTCAAGCGGCTCGGCGCGACGGTCATGGACTTCGTCGTCAGCGTCTTCACGCCGATCATCCCGGCCATCGCCGGCGCCGGCATCTTCAAGTCGTTCCTCGTCCTCGCCTCCGCGGTGGGCTGGCTCGACCCGGCGTCCGACAACTTCAAGCTGCTGTCCGCCATCCCGGACGCGGTGTTCGGCTTCCTGCCGCTCCTCGTCGCCTACACGAGCGCCAAGAAGCTCGACGTGAACCGGCCGCTCGCCCTCGGACTCGTCGGGGTGCTCGTCTTCCCGGCCTTCACCACGCTGCTCAACCAGGAGGGCGGAGTCGCCCTCTTCGGCATCCCCGTCCCGGTGATCGCCTACAACGCGCAGGTGTTCCCGGCGATCCTCGCGGTCCTCCTCCTCTCGGTCGTCGAGCGCTTCTTCACGAAGCACTCGTGGGGTCCGATCCGCACCTTCTACGTGCCGCTGATGTGCCTCGTCATCGTCGCGCCGGCCACGATCTTCCTGCTCGGACCGCTCGGCTACTGGCTCGGCTCGATGCTCACCGGCGCCCTGATCGGCCTCTACGGCGCGCTCGGCTGGGTGGCCGTCGCCCTCCTCGCCGGCGTCCTGCCGCTGATCATCTCGGTCGGCATGCACAAGGCCTTCATCCCGCCGACCATCGCGACGATGGCCAGCGCGGGCAAGGACACCTTCTACCTCGCCTCCTCCCTCGCGCACAACGCGGCGGAAGCCGGCTCCAGCCTCGCGATCGCCCTGCGCACCAAGAGCGCGGCGCTGCGCGCGACCGCCTTCTCCGGCGGACTCTCCGCCCTCTTCGGCATCACCGAGCCCGCCCTCTACGGCGTCACCCTGCAGAACAAGCGCGCGCTGATCTCCGTGATCTCGGGCAGCGTCGTCGGCGGCGCCTACATCGGCGCCACCCAGGTCGCCGCGTTCGCGCTGGTCAGCCCGGGCGTCGCGAGCATCTCGATGTTCATCGACGGGCTCAACCCCTGGAACCTGCTCAACGCGGTCATCGGCTTGCTGATCTCCGTCGCCGTCTCGTTCGTCGTCTCCTTCATCATCTGGCGCGACGACGCCTCCGCCAGCGTCCAGGCCCTCGGCGACGTGGTCGCGAAGGACGCCGACGACGCGACCGCGCTGACCGCCCCGCTCAGCGGCGACGTCATCCCGCTCAGCGAGGTGAACGACCCCGTGTTCTCCGCCGGCGTCCTCGGCGAGGGCATCGCCATCCGCCCCACCGACGGCGTCGTCCGCTCGCCGTTCGCAGGCACGGTCATCGCCGTCCTCAGCTCCAAGCACGCCATCGGCCTGCGCCGCGACGACGGGGTCGAGGCGCTCATCCACGTCGGCCTCGACACCGTCCAGCTCGACGGCGCGCCCTTCGACGTGCACGTCGCCGTCGACGAGCACGTTGAGGCCGGGCAGCTGCTGCTCACCGCCGACCTCGCGGCCATCACCGCCGCCGGCTACGACACCACCACCCCGGTGCTGATCACCAACTCGGCCGAGTACACCGTGCTCATCGAGGCCGCCGACCGCGTGTCGGCGGGCGATGCGATCATCACCGTCACCCAGAAAGAGAAGGAGCTCGCCGATGGCGCTGCCTGAGGGATTCCGTTGGGGCGGCGCACTCGCCGCCAATCAGGTCGAGGGCGCGTGGCGCGAGGGCGGGCGCGGGCCGGCCGTCAGTGACGTCGCCTCCTACAAGCCGAAGGCCGACCCCAAGGAGTACGCGATCCACCATCAGAACACGGTGGCGAGCATCACCGCGGCGATGGCGGACGACGACACCGAGTACTACCCCAAGCGCCGCGGCATCGACTTCTACCATCGCTACCCGGGCGACCTGGCGCTCTTCGCGGAGATGGGCTTCACCACCCTCCGCGTCTCGATCGCCTGGACCCGGCTCTACCCGACGGGGGAGGAGGCGGAGCCGCTCGAGGAGGGCGTCGCCTACTACCTCGCGCTCTTCACCGAGATGCGGCGCCTGGGCATCGAGCCGCTGGTCACCCTCTCGCACTACGACCCGCCGCTCGCCCTGGCGCTCAAGCACAACGCCTGGGTCGAGCGCCGCACCATCGAGCTGTTCGAGCGCTTCGCCCGCACCTGCTTCGAGCGCTTCGGCCACCTGGTCGACATGTGGCTCTCGTTCAACGAGATCGACGGGATCATCCGCCACCCGTTCACCTCGGGCGGCATCATCGAGGAGACCGTCGAGGGCAGCGTCGAGCAGGCCTGCTACACGGCGCTGCACCACCAGTTCGTCGCGTCCGCCTCGGTCACGAAGACGTTGCACGAGCTCTGGCCCGAGGCGCGGATGGGCTGCATGCTCACGATGCTGACGACCTACCCGAACACCTGCCACCCCGACGACGTCGCGGCCACCCAGGCCAAGGAGCGGATGCTCTACCTCTGCACCGACGTCCAGGCTGGCGGCGCCTACCCGCGGCTCGCCCTGCGCGCGCTCGCTGCGCGCGGCGTCGAGATCCCGTTCGAGGAGGGGGACGCCGAGCTGCTGCGCGAGCACCCCGTCGACTTCATCTCGTTCAGCTACTACATGTCGATGACGGAGTCGGTGCGCCCGGACGCCGAGCGCACCCCCGGCAACACGGTGCTCGGGGTGAAGAACCCGTTCCTGGAGTCGAGCGAGTGGGGCTGGCAGATCGACCCGGTCGGCCTGCGCATCTCGCTGATCGACCTCTACGACCGCTACGGCAAGCCGCTGTTCATCGTGGAGAACGGGCTCGGGATGCGGGACGAGCTCGTCGCACCGGACAATGAGGGGGAGGATCCCCGCATCCACGACCCCTATCGGATCGACTACTTCCGCGCGCACTTCGAGCAGATGATCCAGGCGGTGGACGAGGGTGTGGAGCTCCTCGGCTACGTGAGCTGGGCGCCGATCGACCTGATCAGCGCCTCCAGCTCGCAGATCTCGAAGCGCTACGGGTTCGTCTACGTCGACATGGACGACCTCGGCCACGGCAGCACGAACCGGTACCGGAAGGACTCCTTCTACTGGTACCAGCGGGTCATCGCGTCCAACGGCGCCGACCTGGGATGACCCTCCTCGCTCCACCCGCTTGCCGGGCCGCGCAGACGCCGTCGACGGAGACACGCATGCAGACCATCAAGAAGGTGCTCAACTCGAGCGTCGTGCTCGTCGTCGACGAGCGCGGCGCCGAGCGGGTGCTGCTCGGCAAGGGGATCGGCTTCGGCGCGAAGGCGGGCGAGGTGATCGAGGCGTCCGCGGTGGACCAGGTGTTCGTCGCGCTCGACGACGCCGACCAGCGGAACCTCGTCGAGCTGCTCGCGCAGATCCCGCCGGAGTTCGTCGAGCTGACCCGCGCGGTCGTCGCCGATGCGGAGGAGCAGGGGCTGAAGCTCGACCCGCACGTGTACCTCGCGCTGACCGACCATCTGCACTTCGCGGTGGAGCGGCAGCGGCGCGGGCTCGCGGTCGCGAACCGGCTGGCCTGGGAGATGCGCTCGGTGTACCCGGTGCAGTACGCGGTGGGGGAGCGGGCGGTCGCGGCGATGCGGTCGCGGCTCGGAGTGGACGTGCCGGACGACGAGGCGGCGAACGTGGCGTTCCACCTCGCCAACGCCGAGCTGGGCAAGGTCGGCATCGACTCGCTGCGGATCGTGCAGCTGATCCGCTCGGTGACCGCGATCATCCAGCACACGAGCGGGGCGGCGCTGGACCGCGAGGACCTGCGCTCGGCCCGCTTCGTGGCGCACCTGCAGTACTTCGCCGAGCGGTTCTTCTCGGGCGGGCTGCTGGTCAGCTCGGACGACTTCCTCTTCACGAGCCTCAGCACGCGGTATCCGCGGGCCGTCGCGTCGGCGGAGCGGGTCCGCGCGTTCGTGCGAGCGGAGTACGGTGCGGAGCTGCCGAACGAGGAGGTGGCGTTCCTGGCGCTGCACATCGCGCGGGCGGCGCCGGAGTAGTTCGCGCTCGCGTCCCATCCATCACTACGGAGAGAGCACCATGACCCGCGGCACCGTCCACTTCGTCCGGCACGCCCAGACGCTGTTCAACGTCAACGGCCAGCTGCAGGGCTGGTGCGACTCGCCGCTGACCGCGCGAGGCGAGCGGCAGATCGCGGCGCTCGGGGAGCGGATGCGCGGGGTGCCGCTGGTCGCGGCGTTCCTGAGCGACCTGACCCGGACGCGGACCACGGCCGCGGCGGCGCTCGTAGGCCATCCGTCGATCGAGCCGGTGCCGACGACGACGCTGCGGGAGTGGCACTTCGGCGGCTTCGAGGGGCAGCCGAACGCGTCGCTCTGGGAGCCGGTCTTCGCCGACCACGGCTACTCCTACGTGCCGGCCTCGGCGGACTGGCCGCGGATGACCGACGCGGGCCTGGACAGCGTGATCGACGCGATCCACCGGCACGACCCCTCCGGTCGCGCGGACACGGCCGCCTCGGTGCGGGAGCGGGTGGAGGCGGCGCTCGCGCTGATCCTGCCGGCCGCCGAGCACGGCGACGTGCTCGTCGTCACCCACGGCACGGTGCTCGGCAGCCTCCTGCGCGCCATCGACCCCGCGCACCGTCCGCGCGCGGGCTTCCCGAACTGCGGCATCGTCCCGGTGACCGACGGCGTGATCGGCCCGATCGACGCGAGCTGCGCGGTCGACTGACGGGCTGCGGGGCGGGCGCCTGCGGCCGGCGGTGCTGACGGGGCGGGTCTCGATACGCCGCCTGCGCCGGCTACTCGACCAGCATGATGGCGCCTGCGGCGGCTACTCGACCAGCATGCTCGGCGGGCGCCCCCTTCATGCTGATCGAGTAGCGCGCGCAGCGCGCGTATCGAGATCCACCCACCGCAGGCACGCCGGCCGCCGAGGCGTCCCGCTCCCGTCGAGGCGTCCCGCTGTACAGGGACGTCTCGACCGTTCGGGGACGCCTCGGCAGGGAGGCCCGGTCACCCCTTCAGCGGGTCGTTGCCCCAGTTCATCAGCGAGTAGCGCCACTTCGTCTCCGTGACGTCGCCGGGGGGCCGCTGCTTCGAGTGCCGGGCGACGTACGCGGTGACCTTCCTCATGTGCGCGTAGTCGTCCTCGCTGAGGTCGGCCTGCGTGGTGCCGAGGATGTCGATGATCCGGCGCCCGCTGTGGTGGCCGACGGACTCGCCGCCGCTCGCCGGCTTCTGGCCGACCTCCTTCGACTCGTCCTTCTCGAGCCAGGACTCGATCTCCTTCGCCGTCATGTTCACGGCGTCGTGGAAGTCGTCGCGGATCCCGCGCTTCTCGTCGTCGGTCGTGTCGTCGCTCATCGTGCTCGCTCCTCGGGTCGGTACCGCTCCACTCGAGCGCGCCGCAGGCGAGAGGTCAAGCCCCGTGTCATTCGCAGGCACGCGCGTACCGTCAGGAGCCAGCCACCCTCAGACGACCCCGCACAGGAAGAGGCCCCCATGCCCTCACGCAACACGCTCGTCCGCAGCCTCCACGACCTCGGCGCCGCCGCCTGGTTCGGCGGTTCCCTGATGGGCGCCGTCGGCCTGAACGGCGCCGCGTCCACCTCCTCCGACCCGTCCGAGCGCCTGCGCCTCGCCGCGAACGGGTGGGCCCGCTGGACCCCCGTGCAGCTCGCGGCGATCGCCGCCCACGGCGTCGGCGGCATCGGCCTGATCCTCGCCAACAAGACCCGCCTCGCGAACCAGCAGGAGAGCCGCACCAACACGGTCGTGAAGACGATCGTGACCGGTCTCGCGGGCGCCGCCTCCGTCACCGCCGCGATCGCCGGCGCGACCCAGGCCAAGCACGCCGACGAGGGCGCGAAGGGCGTCACCGAGGCGTCGTCGAGCAACTCCGACGAGCTGACCACGGCGCTCCGCGTCCAGAAGGTCACCCAGTGGGCGATCCCGGTGCTGACCGCGGTCATCATCATCCTCGGCGCCCAGCAGGGCGAGCAGCAGCGCCCGGTGAAGGGCCTCTTCGAGACGACCGCCCGGATGTTCCGCAAGTAGCCGTCCGCGTCGGCGCGGGGTCAGTCCAGGCGACTCGCCTCCGCGCCGACGTGCCAGCCCTCGTCCTTCACCCAGCTGAACCCGAGCGCGCACTGGTGCGGGACGACCCCCGGCTGCGGCACCGTGTGCAGGGAGACGCTGAACGGCGTCGGCACGATCGCGTCGTAGATCGTCACGACCGGATCGGTCCCGACCAAGTCTGAGCAGAACCGCGTGATCGTCGCCCGCTGCTCCGCCGTGTCGGCCGGCACGAGCTCGGCGATCGCCGCGTCGTCGTCGAGCACGGGCAGCAGCCGATCGACCAGCACCCGGCCGTCGCCCTCCGGCGGCACCGTGCCCGCCGTCGGGTCGCCCCAGTCGCTGAGCGCGAGCGCCACGAGCCCGGCGGGAATCGCGACCAGCACGGCGACTACGCCGCCGATCACGAGGGCGCGGTGCCGGGGGCGTCTCGATGTCCCGGTCCTGGTCGCCGCTTCGGGCCGTTCGTTCACGTTCGGAGGCTAGGCCCTCGCCTGCCCGCGAGCGTGCAGTTCACGGCGTCACACGGCGAAACGCCCCGTCATCGGGGGTAGTGGGCTTCGCTCGCGAGCGTCCGGGCAGCACCCTGGATGCACGCGGGATCCGGTGCGTGAACACCGGCTCCCGCCGCCATCGCGGCGTGCCCGAGAGGCCAGGGAGCGGTCTGCAACACCGCTGACGCGGGTTCGAATCCCGCCGTCGCGTCGATGCGGTCGTCGACGTCCTCGAAAGTGTCGAGGCAGCCGCTGACTTAATCACCAACGACACATGCGCAGCGCGCTCCTACTGCGGGGTCGCGATGCAGACGGCCGAGCCGAAGGCGCCGGTGCCGGTCTCCTCGGCGAGGATCTCGCCGTCGAGGGTGATGCGGCAGGTGATGTCGCCCTCGTCGTCGGCGCCGTTCGTCGCAGTGACGGAGAACGCCTGGAAGGCGGTGCTGTCGACCTGCAGCTCCTTGGTGAAGGGGAGGGGCTGAGCGGCGGCCTGCTCGACGCCGGAGTTCGCGCCGTCGAGGGTGGAGTAGACGATCGACGTGCTCGTGCCCGCTCCGGTGACCTCGTAGACGAGGGTCTGGGGAGTGCCGGACGTCGCCGAGGCCTGCGCGGTCGCGATCGCGTTCGAGATGCCGCTCGCGAAGCCGGCGGTGTAGACGATCGCCAGGATGATCGCGAGCACGATCGCCAGGGCGTTGAGGATCACGCCGGCGATGGCCGTCCCCTTCTTCCTGCCCTTGAGGAACAGCGCGATGACGCCGAGCACGAGACCGACGAAGGCGACGAAGCCGGAGACGTAGTTGACGATCGGGATCACGGCTCCGACGAGCGCGACGATGCCGATGATCAGCGAGGCGAGTCCGAGGCCGTTGCCGGTCTTCGGGGGCTGCGGGCCGGTGCCGGGGGTGGGCTCGGGATACGCGGCGGGGTTGTAGGCGGTCATGCCGCGAGTATCGCAGCAGCGCGGTTGACCGTCCTATCTCTACATAGGTAGCCTCGGCGCATGACTCCGCTCAGCCGCATGACCGCCGCGACCGCGGACGTGCTCCGCGCGCTCCTCGACGCCTCCGGGCCGACCTGGGGGATGCTCGTCATCAAGGGCACGGGGCGTCCGGCGGGCAGTGTGTACCCGATCCTGGAGCGGCTCGAGGGGGCCGGCTGGGTGTCGTCGGCGTGGGAGGCGGACACCGAGCGCAGCGGTCCGCGGCGCCGGCTGTACGAGCTGACGAGCGAGGGGGCGGAGGGAGCGGCGAGCGCCCTGGCGCGGTTCGAGGCGGTCGCCGCCCGGCCGGTCCGGCTCTCCGGGGCGGAGGCCCGCGCGTGATCGACCTGCTGCTGCGACTCCTGGCCCTTCTGCTCCCGCCGCTCGCCCGCGAGCGCTACCTCGAGGAGTGGCGGGCCGACGTCGTGGGCGCGGACGAGGCGGGGCTGCGGCGCCGCGACGTCGTGCTCGGCGCACTCGTGCTGAGCGCCACCCTCGACCGCGGGCTGCCGGTGCACTCGGGGGAGCCGCGGTTCCTCCGGCCGCGACGGCTGGCGCGGCGCGGGCTCGGGCTGCTCACGGCGGCCGCGGTGATCCTGATCGGCGGGTACCTGACAGGTGGCGGGGTCGTGCCGGAGGGGGTCTCCGCGGGGGTGCTCACGGTGATGCAGGCGACGGGCCGGGCGCTGATCGGGCTGGCGCTCGTCGTCGGGCTGGTCGGCGCCGCGCACATGGCGGGGGCCGCGCGGGCCGCCGAGACCCGGACGGCGCGGGTGTCGCTGCTCGCGGCGATCGCGGGGCCGGCGATGGTGGCGGGCGGCGTGCTGGTGCCGGGGGCGCCGTGGTGGCTGCCGCTCCTGGGCTTCCTGGTGTCGAGCGCGGGGCTGGCGACCGGTGTCGCGGTGATCGGCGGGACGCGGCCGATCGCGTGGGAGCACCGGACCGCGTCGCGGGCGCGGCGGGTGCCGATCGCGCTGGGCGGGGCGGCGCTGGTCGTCGCTGTGGTCGTGGTCGGCGGGGTCGACCTGCTGGTCTGGAACCCGCTCACCAAGGTGCCGGGCACCGATCTCGCCACGATCTACCGGCTGCTGGCCGAGCGCGACGGGTTCTCGATCACGGGGACGCTCGTCGCGACCGCGATCTGGGCGGCCTTCTGGACGGTGCCCGCGCTGTTCGTGGCGGCGCTCGCCGTGCACCGCGCGGGCGACGCCCTCACGCCGCGGCGGCTCGTGAGCGTGATGCTCTCGCTGGTCGGCGCAGCGATCTTCTTCCGCTTCTTCACGGGCTTCGGCATCGGGATGTCGATCGCCGACTCGTTCGCGACCAGCGGCGGTGACGCGTCGGTCGTGTCCGCGGTGCTGCCGTGGATCGGGCAGCTCTCGTTCGCCGTCGCGGCGATCGCCGTCGGCTGGGCGCCGCGGGTGCGGATCCAGCCGGTCGCGGTGGCCGCTTGAGAGTGCGGGGCTGCTGACTCGACTTCTGGCGGTGGTGGATCTCGATACGCCCGCTGCGCGGGCTACTCGATCAGC
Source organism: Rathayibacter sp. PhB152 (assembly GCF_003751395.1). NCBI lineage: Bacteria > Bacillati > Actinomycetota > Actinomycetes > Micrococcales > Microbacteriaceae > Rathayibacter > Rathayibacter sp. PhB152. The sequence continues at coordinate 512,811 of NZ_RJUT01000003.1, forward strand.
ATGGGCCGCCGGCCGCTTGCATGCTGGTCGAGTAGCCCCGCAGGGGCGTATCGAGACCCGGCATCGTCAGCAGGGTGGGTCTGCTGGCTCGACTTCCGGCGGTGGTGGATCTCGATACGCCCGCTGCGCGGGCTACTCGATCAGCGTGGGGCGCCGCCCGAGCCGCGGACGCTCTCCGCAACATCAGCTGAGAGTGGGCCTCGTCGCTCATCGGCGATGAGACGCGCTCTCAGCTGATGTTGCGCGGCCGAGACGCGGAAGCGGGGCCGGCGGGACTCCGCCGACCCCGCCTGCCGTGCGGTGGTTACTTCTGGGCGGTGCGCCTGCGCGCCGCGGTGAGCGCGAGTGCGCCCGCGCCGCCGGCGATCAGGGCGAAGGCCAGCGCGGCCAGCCCGGTCGTGCCCTCGGCGCCGGTGTGTGCGAGCGACGCACCGGGCTTCGCCGTGGGCTTGGGCGTCGCGGTCGGCGCCGGAGCGACGGGACCGGCCGTCGCGGTCGGCGCGACGGTGGGTACCACGGTCGGCGCCACAGTCGGCTCGACCGGCGGCGCGGTGGGCGAGGCCGTCGGCTCCGGGGTCGGCGCGGCGGCCAGCTCCGGGGTCGACGCCGGTGCGACGCGGTTCAGCGTCGCCTGCTCGTAGTCGTACGACATCGCGAGCAGTGCCGCGTCCTGGCTGCGCGGGGCGGCCAGCTCGAGGCCGGCGGCGGTCCCGGTCGAGGTGAAGCCCGCGGGCAGCGAGACCGTCGGGACGCCGGTGTTCGCGCCGACGTCGCAGAACGTCGTGCCCGCCCAGTCGGGGGTCGCCGCCGTCGCGCTGGTCGGCATGGCCAGGGCGTCGAGGTCGTTGTCGAGGAAGAACTTGTCCATCGCCAGCTTGCCCGCGTCCTGAGCCGCGATCGCCGCGTTGTAGGCGGGGTTCGGGATGTCCGCATTGCTGTTGAAGAAGTCGACGTCGCCGGGCAGCAGCGAGGTCTTCCCGTCCGCCATCACGTCCGAGAAGGTCAGCTCGTCGGCCGGCTCCGTCAGTCCGGCGAGGCCCTCGGGCCAGGTCGCGTCGGTGTCCGCGAAGAACGCGTCGATGCTCGGGCGCATGTCGAGGTAGCCGCCGCTGACGAGCGTCTCCGACACGAACTCACGGGTGAAGGTCGGCACCGGCACGATCTCGGCGCCCTGGGCGGCCAGGTCGCGGACGGCCTGGTCGACGAGACCGGTGGTCTCGGCGAGGCCCGGGCGGGCGGGGTCCTCCTCGTAGTCCCAGCGCACGTAGCCGATGCGCTTGCCCTCGAGCGCGGTGTCGCTGAGTCCCTCGACGTAGGTCGAGCTGTCCTGCTGGTCCGCGATGACGGTCAGCGGGTCGGTCGGGTCGTAGCCCGCCAGCACCTCCATCAGCAGGGCCGCGTCGGTGACGGTCGTGGTCATCGGGCCTGAGACGTCCTGGCGCGGCGACAGCGGGACGATGCCCGTGACGCTGGTCAGGCCCATGGTCGGCCGGTAGCCGACGAGGCTCTGGTGCGCGCTCGGTCCGACGATCGAGCCGCAGGTGTCGGTGCCGAGGCCCGCGGGGGCGTAGCCGGCGGCGACGGCCGCGCCGGTGCCTCCGCTCGAGCCGCTGGCGCTGTTCGCCTGGTTGTACGGGTTGTTCGTCCGGCCGCGCTCGGAGCTGAGCGTGTAGGTGCCGTGCCAGGCGAACTCCGCCATGTTGGTCTTCGCGAGGATGATCGCGCCGGCGTCGCGCAGGCGCTGCACGGCCGTCGAGTCGAGCTTCGTCTGGTACGTGTGCAGGGAGGCGCTGCCCGCGGTGGTGGGCATGTCGAACGTGGCGTAGTTGTCCTTCACCAGGATCGGGATGCCGTGCAGCGGCCCGCGGATCGTGCCGGCCGCGCGCTCGGCGTCGAGCTCGGCCGCAGTGGCGAGCGCGTCCGGGTTGGCCAGGATGACGGCGGCGAGTCCGGGCTGGTCGCCGTAGGGGTCGTCGTAGGCCGCGATGCGGTCGAGGTAGCGCTGGGTCAGGGCGACGGACGTCGTCGCGCCGGACTGCAGCAGCGCCAGGGCGTCGGTGATGCTCAGGTCGACGACCGCGGGGGCGGCCGCGTCGACGGGGGGAGTGGTCGCGCCGAGCGCCGCGGGGGCGGCGAGGGCGGTGCCGAGTGCGAGTCCGGTGCACAGGGCGGTGGCGGCGGAGAGTCGGACGACCCTCCGGAACGAGGGGGTGGTGGACAAGCGACAACCTTCGGATCGAGTGGGAGGGGGCTTGGAGCCTCCCCAGTCTCGGAGCAGGATGTTGCGCGGCTGTTTCGGCACGGAGACGATCGAGCACGCCCGATGTCCCCCTTCGCGGGGTGCGGAGGGAGCGCTCTCAGCGGGAGCAGTCGAGCAGGCCGTCGCCCTCGAGCCACACGGGCTGGATCCGCTTCATCCCCAGCCGCAGCTGCGCCACGTCCCCGCTCCAGCGCAGCTCGTAGTCGTCCGTGCTGAACGGCGTGTGGCCGTCGTCCGCGGAGTAGTCCTCCTGCCACTGGACGACCGCCGACCCCGGACGGAGCAGGCCGATCGCGCCGTCGCCCAGGAGGAGGAACGCGGACTCCCGCACGACGAGGCGGCAGCCCGAGTCGCTCGCGCCGGGGAGCACCTGGTAGGCGCTGAAAGCGAAGACGAGCGAGAAGAAGACGGAGCACACGACGCAGATCGCCAGGGCCAGACCGGCCACGCCCGAGACGACGCTCCGGGTCGTCGATGGAGTCCGCTGCGTCCACGGCAGGCAGATGCCGACGAGAACGGTGAGGCAGCCGCTCGCGAGCAGGACCAGCTCGATCCCGAGGATCGTCGGCACGACGTCGCCGAGGACGATCGTGCCCCACCACAGCGCCTCCCCCCGGTCGGCGCCGAGCAGCCCGTAGGTCGGCGCGATCGGCCCGAGGACGCCGAGGGCGACGACGACCACCAGCTGCACGACTCCCGCCGCCACGACCCGCTCGCCCGCGGGGAGTCTTCGATCAGCCGTCGGCACCGCTTCCGACGAGTTCGGCATCGTTCCCCTCCTCGTCGGGGCTGTTCTCTTCATCGGGCACATGGCTCAGGATGTCGCCGGGCTGGCAGTCGAGGACCGCGCAGATCGCGTCGAGGGTGGAGAAGCGGACGGCCTTGGCGCGGCCGTTCTTGAGGATCGAGATGTTCGCGGTGGTGATGCCGACCGCGGCGGCCAGGTCGGTCACCGACATCTTGCGCTTGGCGAGCTCGACGTCGAGGTGCAGGACGATCGCCATCAGACGACCTCGGCGAGCTCGCTGCGCTGCGCCACGGCGAGGTGCAGGAGGCGCCGCATCACCACGACGATCAGCGCGGTGGTCGCGCTCGCCACGGCGACGAGACCGAAGGCGAGGGCGGTGACGGGCGCGGGCACCGCGACGAGCGAGGCGACGGCGCCGATGACGGCGAGGACCGCGCCGGAGACGAAGGCGCCGATCGCGAGGTCGACCCAGAGGTCGGAGCGGTGGTCGCCGGCGAAGAGCGTGTCGTCGCGGACCAGGCTGAGCAGCCGCCAGACCGCGATCAGCACGGCCTCGACGCAGAGCAGCCCGGCGACCACGACCGCGACGAGGACCGCGTCGACCGGCCCGCCGTCGAGCGCCTCGCGGGCGACCGGGCCGACGGCGAGCTGCACGAGCAGGCAGCCGAGCAGCAGCACGAGCAGGAGGGTGCGGAGCGCGAGGAGGACGGGTCGGGGCATGCGGGGCTCCTGGGTCGTGAGGGGTGCGTGTCGAGAGGCGAGCATATCGAAGAACGTGCGTTTCCTATCGAAATTCGATACTGTCACCGTCATTGCAGGGCAGCAAGTGAAGGCGGGGGAACGGCGTGGGACGACGGGGACGAGCGCTCACGGGCGCGGCGGTACTTCTGACGGTCGCGATCGTCGCGACGGGCACGGGGCCGGCGGAGGGACTCGAGCTGGCGCTGTCGGCCGACGACTGCGTCGAGAGCGCGAGGGCGGACTGGCGGCCGGCGCCGCTCCTCGTGCGAGGGGAGCAGGCGGTCTTCGACGTCGAGGTCACCGCCCGCGAGGACTGCCCGGCGGAGCGCCTCGTCGCCGTCGCGGCCACGGCGTCCGAGGCGATCGACGCCGCGCTGGGCGCGGCTCCGGCGGGGCGGCGCTCGAGCGAGCTGGTGCTGCGGGTCGGCGACGACGTTCTGTCGATCGCGGATCCGCGGGAGCGCACGGCACCGGTCGAGGCCTGGGACGCCCTGCGCCGCGGCATCGACGGGAGCCTCTCGGTGCGGACGGTCGAGTCCTACCCCGTCCTCGCGATCGTCCTCGCCCCGACCAGTGCGGCGACCGCACTCGACGCGCTCGATCTCCTCCTCGAGCAGCGCTCCGCCCTCACGGAGGGCGACCTCGACTGGACGATCGAGCAGCCGGCGACCGACTCCCGCGGCGCCGCCGTGATCCGCGTGCAGGAGGGGCGCCCGGCCGACGAGATCGTGCGCCTCGCCCGCGAGATCGACGGCTCCTTCTCGGGGGTGCGGGACTCGACGGTCCACCTGAACGGCGCGGTGCTGAACGTCGCGTTGACCGGCGCACCCGGAACAGCCGCTCCGCGCTCGCTCCGCGACTCCGTCGTCTGGCCGCGGGTGCTCGGCACGATGACGGCGCTGACCGACCGGGGGAGCGGCTACGCGATCGGGGCCGAGATCGCGGCGGAGGCGGCCGACGGCTCCGGCCCGGTCGTCGACTCCTTCGCCTCGTCGTCGCTGCAGTGCGCGGCGACGCCCGGAGCGGGCGCGACGACGCGTGCCGCGTTCGAGCACCTGCGCACGTCGATCCGGCCCGCCCATCCCGGCGAGAGCTTCGCCTTCAACGGCCTGACGGCGCCGGACTGCCGGTGAGCCCCGCACAACATCAGCTGAGACGGGGGTCCCTCCCCCCACAGAGGAGGCCCACCCTTCTCAGCTGATGTTGTGCGGCGCCGCACTCAGTCCAGGTGCCGGAGGTACCGCTGCGGGTCGCCGAGGAAGCCGCGCCAGGTGCGCACGAGGTCCAGATCGTCGTACTCCGCGCGGCGGAGGCCCCACTCGCCGAGCTCGTAGAGGTCCGCGCCCGGCAGCGCCGCCAGCACCGGTGAGTGCGTGGACAGGATCACCTGCGAGCCGCCCGCGACCAGCGACCGCAGCTGCCCGATCAGCGCGAGGCAGCCCGAGACCGAGAGCGCCGACTCCGGCTCGTCGAGCAGCCACAGCCCGCGGATCCGGGAGCGGTTCACGACGATGTCGAGGAACGACTCGCCGTGGGAGCGCTCGTGGTAGTCCGCGTCGCCGAGGCCGATGTCCTCGAGGTAGGTGAAGAAGCCGTGCATCGTCTCCGCGCGGAGGAAGAAGCCGCGCTTCGAGGCGCCCGCCCCGCGCACGAGCTGCAGCTGCTGGGAGAGGTCGGACTCCGAGACGCGGGTCGAGTGCATCGCGCCGGTCGAGCCGCCCTCGGCGTTCAGCCCGTAGGCGAGCGCGATCGCCTCGAGCAGCGTCGACTTGCCGGAGCCGTTCTCACCGGTGACCACCGAGACGGGGCCGAGGTCCCAGCCCTCGTCGAGCACCTGGCGCACCGGCGGCAGGGTCGCGGGCCAGACGACGGACTCGAGCGCGGACGGGTGCTTCTGCACACGGCGCACGGGGAGGGAGGAGAACACCTGCACCCCCTCCGATCGCGACGACCCGGCCAGTCAAGCACGGGGCCGCGGGAGCCGGCGGCTCAGACCGCCCAGCCCGCCTCCGCCAGGGCGAGCGCCGCATCGGCGCGCGGCGAGTACGGAAGGTCCTGATCCAGCACCACGCGGTAGTCGGTGTCGCCGGGGCCGACCCAGAGGATCGAGTCGTCCGCCCCGGCCCGGCCGACGGCGGCGCGCACGGCCTGCGCGGGCTCGGCGATCTCCTGCACCTCGCAGCGACCGTCGCGGGCGCCGTCGAGGAGGGCGCGGCGGATCCGGGCCGGGTCCTCGAAGCGCGGGTGGTGGTCGGTCACGATCAGCAGGTCCGCGCGCTCGGCGGCGGCGCGGCCCATCGGCGCGCGCTTGCTCGGGTCGCGGTCGCCGTCCGCGCCGAGGATCACCAGCACCCGGCCCGGCGTGACCTCGCGGAGGGCGTCGACGGTGCGGGCGACGGAGTCGGGGGTGTGCGAGAAGTCGACGTAGAGGCGCGGGCCGGCCTCGCCGGAGACGAGCAGGGTGCGGCCGGGAACGGCGACGTCGATGCCGTCGGCGACAGCCCGGGCGAGCGCGTCGCGGTCGTGCCCGGCCGTCACGAGCATCACCAGCGCCAGCGCCGCGTTCGAGGCCATGTGTCGGCCGATCAGCGGGACGGAGGTGGTGAAGGCCCAGCCGTCGGGCGCGGTCAGGCGGAAGCGGGTCGCGTCGGCGCTCAGCGCGAGGACGTCCACGTGCCAGTCCGCCTCGGCGGTGGAGCCGACGGTGACGACCGGGACCTCCGCCTCCGCGGCGACCGTCCGCCCCTCCGGAGTGTCGACCACGACGACGCCGCGCCGGCTGCGGTCGGGGCGGAAGAGCCGCTGCTTGGCCCGGAGGTAGCTGCCGAGGTCGCCGAAGTCGTCCAGGTGGTCGTGGCTGAGGTTGGTGAAGCCCGCGACGTCGAAGACGAGGCCGTCGACCCGCGAGCGGATGAGGGCCTGCGCGCTGACCTCGATCGCGGCGGACTCGACGCCGTCCTCGCGCATCCGGGCGAGGAGCGCATGCAGCTCGGGCGCTTCGGGCGAGGTGAGCCGGCTGGCGACGACGGTGTCGCGGCTGCGGCGATCGGCGGTCGAGCTGAGGCCGGAGGGCACGCCGAGCCGGCGCAGCGCCGCGTCGAGCAGGTGCACGGTGCTGGTCTTGCCGTTGGTGCCGGTGACGCCGAGCAGCTGCGGCCGGTCGCGATCGGTGCCGTAGACGCGGGCCGCGATCGCGCCGAGGTCGGCCCGGGGATCCGCGGACACCAGCACCGGCAGGCCGCTCGCCCGCGCGGCCGCGAGTCCGGCCTCGTCGGTGAGCACGGCGACCGCTCCGGCCGCCGCGGCCTCGTCGGCGAAGTCCGCCCCGTGGCGGCGCCGGCCGGGCAGCGCGGCGAAGAGCGCGCCGGGGGAGATCTCGCGGTGCGCGAGGGTGACGCTGCGGATCAGGACGTCGCCGTCGCCGATCAGCGCGAGTCCGTCGATGAGCTCGCGCAGCGGGACACCCGCGACGCGGTGGGGTTCGAGGAATCGGAAGGTCGGCATGGGCCTGTCTCCTGGGAACGGACCGGTCCCGCGCGGAAGCGACCGCGCGGGACCGGAGGGGTCGTATTACTTCGCGGTGGGGCCGTAGAACGAGGTGATCTCGTCCAGCTCCATCTCGGCGGTGGTCTGGATGAGCTTCAGCAGCTCGGGGTCCAGCCCGGGCGAGAACTCCTCGAAGCGCTCCGGCGCGATCGTCGACGGCACGCCCTCGGGGGCCTGCTCGATCGCCGAGAGGTCGGTGCGGAAGTTCATCGCCTGGAAGAGGTACTGCGTCATCGTGCGCCTCTCGCCGGACTGCCCGCCAAGGCCCTCCTGCAGCGCGTTCGCGGCGGCCGGATCCGGCTCGTCCTGCTCGATGTCGGTGATGAGTCGCTGGACGTGGAAGTACACCATTGCCTCCAGAAGGATCGTCGGTGCTCCCACCCTCCGCCGCGCTCCGGGCGTTTGCAGAGCCCCTTGCCACGGAGGGGGTGCGCGTGCGACCGGGCGGGGGCTCGCCCCGGTCCGCCGCTCTGTGTCAGGCTCGAGAGATGACCGAGCAGACGCGCACGACTCCGCGACCGGTCGACTCCAGGGCGCTCGCGAGCGCGGGCGCCGCGGTGCTCGGCGCGCTGCTGGTCGGCGTCCCGCTGCTCGCGTCGGCGCTCGCCGTCGTCGCGATCGTGCTCGCGCTCGGTGCGCGCGACCGGCTGCGCGCGGACGAGACGCTCCGCGGCGCACGAGTCAGCCTCGTCGGCTTCGTGCTGGGGCTCGGGGTGCTCGCCGTGGCGTTCGGCCCGCTGGTGCTCGGGTGGGTGCTCGGGCTCTTCGCCTGAGGCCCGCGGCTACCGCCTGAGGTCCGCGACTACCGCTGCGCGAACGCCTCCCGGTACAGGCTCGTCAGCTCGGGGGAGTCGGCCGCGCTCAGCCCGCAGGTGAGGATCGTGTCGCCGTCGGCGGCGATCAGGTAGTCGACGCCGCGCTCGAAGACGATCGGGGCGCCGTCGACGGCCGACTCCGCCGACTGGGTGACCGTCACCGCGTCGCCGACGTCGCCGGCGAACCGGTCGATCACGCGCAGGATGACGGTGCCGTCGTCGATCGAGGCGACCTCGGCGCGGAAGGCGAGCTGCGACGGCGCGAGCGCCTCGGCGGTGACGGGGGCGCACATGTCCATCGGCCCACCGGTCGCGGGCAGCCGCAGCGCGGAGGCGGATCCGCCGGTGGTGACGCCGAGGGCGAAGGGGAGCAGGAGCGATGCGGCGGCGCCCACCGCGAGCGCGCCGACCCCGACGATCAGCCAGGGGGAGCGGCGGCGGCGGACGGCGGCGGGGTCGGAGTCGTGGGGGGCGGGCTCGGTGCCCGGCCCGCCCGTCGCCTGCCCGCTCAGCGCCTGCCCGCCCGACGCCTGCCCGCCCGTCGCCTGCCCGCCCATCGCCCGCTCCCGGTGCTCGGCGAGCTGCGCGCGGGTGAGCGGGGCGAGCCCCTCCGCCGGGTCGGTCGAGCGCACCAGCCGGCGCAGCTCCGAGTCCTCGATCGCGGTCATCGTGCTCCTCCTTCTGAGGTCGTCGGGTCCTGGGCGGCGCGGCTCTCGTAGAGCTCCGCGAAGCGCTGGCGGGCGCGGTGCAGCCGGATCGAGGCGGCGTTCGGCGTGATCCCGAGGACCTCGCCGATCCCGCGGGCGTCGAGCTCCTCCCACGACCAGAGCCGCAGCAGCTCGGCGTCGGACTCGCGCAGCCGCGAGAGCACGAAGCGCACGGCGTCGTCGGTGGCGGACGGCCCGTCCGGGTCGCGCACCTCCTGCGGCGGGTCGACGACGGCGATGCGGTGCGTGAGCAGGACCTGGCGCCGCTGCATCCGGCGCGCGTTCTGCAGCTGCAGCCGGGCGACGCCGATCGACCAGGCGATCGGGTCGTCCTCCGGCACGTCGGCGACGCGGCGCCAGAGCACGGCGAGGGTGGCGGCGAGCACGTCGTCGGCCGTGGCCTCGTCGGTGCGGCGCCAGAGGTAGCGGCGGACGGGGTCGGCGACCACGCCGGCGAGCGCGGCGAAGCGGTCGGGACCCGCGAGGGGAGCTGGCATGTGCCTCATGCTCCCTCCTGTCCGGCACGCCCGCCGTTCTTTCACCGGCGCGCCGACCCGGCTCCCGGCTGCGTCACGGCGAGGGCGGCGCCGCCCGCTCGGCGCACCTCCGGCTCGCGGTTCCGGCTCCGGCACGTGGTTCTGCGGAGTTCCCGCGTGCCGGAGTGGTTCCCGCGTGCCGGAGGTGCTCCTTCGTCCGCGCCGAGTACCTTCGGCTCGCGGTTCCGGCTTCGGCTCGTGGTTCTGCGGGGTTCCCGCGTGCCGGAGCCGTTGCCGCGTGCCGGGGGTGCTCCTTCGTCCGCGCCGAGTACCTTCGGCTCGCGATTCCCGTTCGGGCTCGTGGTTCTGCGGGGTTCCTGCGTGCCGGAGCCGGTTCCGCGAGCCGGAGGTCCGCCAGCGGCCGCCCCGCCCAACTCCGGCTCGCGATTCCGGTTCGGGCTCGTGGTTCTGCGGGGTTCCTGCGTGCCGGAGCCGATTCCGCGAGCCGGAGGTCCGCCAGCGGCCGCCCCGCCCAACTTCGGCTCGCGATTCCGGTTCCGGCTCGTGGTTCTGCGGGGTTCCCGCGTGCCGGAGCCGATTCCGCGTGCCGGGGGTCCGCCAGGCCGCCGCCGCCAGCCCGCCCGCCGCCGCCCGCCCGCCCGCCGCCGCCCGCCCGCCGCCTCGCTACTCTGAAGCGCCCCCATCCCCCTTCCCGCCGAGGAGCCCCATGCCCATCTGGTCCCTGCACGGCGACGGCCGCACCGTCGCGCCCGGAGCCGTCGTCGGCCCCGCCGAGCGGCTCAACTGGCCCGCGACCGTCGCGATCGGGATCCAGCACGTCGTCGCCATGTTCGGCGCGACCTTCCTCGTGCCCGTGCTCACCGGCTTCCCCGTCGCCACGACCCTTCTCTTCTCCGGCGTCGGCACGCTGCTGTTCCTCCTGATCACCCGCAACAAGCTGCCCAGCTACCTCGGCTCGAGCTTCGCCTTCATCGCCCCGGTCACCGCGGCGACGGCGGTCGGCGGGACGGGATCGGCGCTCGCCGGAGTCGTCGCCGTCGGCGTGCTGCTCGCGCTCGTCGGCTTCGTCGTGCAGTTCGCCGGCCTCGGCTGGATCGACCGCCTGATGCCCCCGGTCGTCTCCGGCGCCATCGTGGCGCTGATCGGCTTCAACCTCGCCCCGACCGCCTGGTCGAGCTTCCAGCAGGCGCCGGTCACCGCGACGGTCACGCTCGCCGCGATCATCCTCGGCAGCGTCTTCTTCCGCGGCTTCCTCGGCCGCGTCTCGATCTTCGTCGGCGTCGTCATCGGGTACGTCGTCGCGCTGATCCGCCAGGAGATCGACTACTCCGCCGTCGCCGACGCCGCCTGGGTCGGCCTGCCGCCGTTCAGCTTCCCCGACTTCGCGTCCGGATCCACGTGGTCCGGCATCGCGATGTTCCTGCCCGTCGTGCTCGTGCTCATCGCCGAGAACGTCGGCCACGTCCGCGGCGTCGCCACGATGACCGACTCCTCGGTCAACCAGCACACCGGCCGCGCCCTGATCGCGGACGGCATCGCGACCACCGTCTCCGGCGCGTTCGGCGGCTCGGGCACCACCACCTACGGCGAGAACATCGGCGTGATGGCCGCGACCCGCGTCTACTCCACCGCCGCCTACTGGGTGGCCGGCGTCACCGCCGTGCTGCTCAGCCTCTCGCCCAAGGTCGGCGCCGTCTTCAACTCGATCCCCGCGGGGGTCCTGGGCGGTGCGACCACCGCGCTCTACGGCCTCATCGGCGTGATCGGCATCAAGATCTGGATCGACAACCGCGTCGACTTCTCCCGCCCGGTGAACCAGTACACGGCCGCCGTCTCCCTCGTCATCGCGATCGCCGGCTTCTCCTTCAGCTCCGGCGGCTTCGAGCTCGGCGGCATCGTCCTCGGCGCGGCCGCGGCCCTCGTGATCTACCACCTCGGCAACGCCGTCGCCCGCTGGCGCCGCACCGGCGCCGACGACGGCGGCCCGCTGCCCCCCATCGGCCAGCTCGGCGGCGACCCGCAGCACTGACCCGCGAGGCCCCCCGCCCATCCGTCACGAACGGTCGTCCTCCGCGCCGGCGCACGACCGTTCGCGCCGGATCGCGGGCGCCGGTCGTCCCGATTCGACACTTTCTGCTGGTCCCGCAGGCTCAGAACCGCAGAAGGTGCCGAACCGCGCGCCGGATCAGCCGGAGACCTGCGCCGGCGCGCTGGTGAGCGCGGGTCTCGATACGCCGCTGCGCGGCTACTCGACCAGCATGGGGGTGCCGCTGCGCGGCTCTTCCATCAGCACGGGGGTGCCGCTGCGCGGCGCTTGGATCAGCATGCTCTCGTCGCCCGGCGACCCGCGCGGCGGCGCTTCTTGTTGATCGAGTAGCCCTCGGAGAGGGCGTATCGAGCGGAGGGGGCGCCTTCGGCGCCAGCGCAGGGCGGGGAAGAGACCGGCCTCCATGCGGTGGTGGGTCTCGATACGCCCCTGCGGGGCTACTCGACCAGCATGACTGCGGGCGTCTCTTCCAAGTAGATCCGGCGTGGCACGGGCGGGGGCATGGGGCCAGCGCGCTGGCGGGCGTGGGTCTCGATACGCCGCTGCGCGGCTACTCGACCAGCATGGGGTGCCGCTTCGCGGCTACTCGGCCAGCAGGGGAGCGCGGCTGCGCGGGCGGCAGCGCGCACCCGCGGTCAGGCCTCCACGGCGCGGAGGGCGAGCTTCGCGTAGAGGTCCTCGAGGAGGAGGCGGGTGTCGAGGTGGGTGTAGACGCGGAGGTCCGGGCCGTCGCCGGTGCGGGGGCCGTACTGGCCGTCGGGGGTGATCGAGGGGCGGGGGACCCGCGCCGTGCGGCTGGAGGAGGCGTCGGGCTCGAAGGCGGAGAGCAGGGCGGTCGCGAGGACGAGCGGGCTGTCACCGAGGGCGTAGGTCTCGCCGAAGCTGAGGCCGTGCGCGGCGCCCATCCGGAAGACGCCGTCGAGGGCGTCGAAGAGGTGCCGGCCGAGCTCGCCGGCGGTGCGCATCCGCACGCGCAGCTCGGCGACGGAGGCCAGCGGCTGCCGGTAGGCGTCGCGCGGGAACTGCTCGATCGGCAGCGAGGACGCGAAGACCTCGGCGGCGGCGGGCACGTCGATCAGCAGGTTGTACTCGATCAGCATCGCGCCGGGCGGAGGGACGGCCAGGCCCGGGTGCTCGGGTCCGCCGATCCAGACCAGGGTCATCCTGGCGGCGATCGACGGCTCGAGGCGCAGCGCAGCCGCCACCTCCGTCAGGCCGGCGCCCGCGCAGAGGTACAGCGGCCGCGGGTCGTCCCGCAGCGCCTCCGCCACGATCGCACGCGCCGCCTCCGACACATCGGCATCCGGAGCGTTCGACCCCGCCACCACCGGCACGTCCGGGCGCCCGCAGAGCGCGAGCACCTCGCGCGCCGCCGCGGCCGCGTTGTCCGCGGTCCGGTCGGAGGGATCGAACGGGTCGCCCGGCCGCAGCCGCGAGCCGACGACCAGCGCCAGCTCGACCGACTCCGACAGCGCGTGCTGCGCGAGCTGCACCAGCCCGTCCGGGTCGCCGGAGTAGTCGTTGTCCGAGATCACCCGCACCCGCGGCGGCACCCCGCCCGCGACCCCGCCGACGGCGCCGCCAGCGCCCCCGCTCACGACACCACCCGCGTCAGCCGCACGGCCATGAACTGCCGCGCCGGCAGCTCCACCCGGAACGACCCGGAGAACACCCCCGGCACCCGCGAGACCGTCATCCCCCAGGTGTCGATCACCTCCACGATCCAGGAGTCGGAGGGGTCGCGCACGATCTGCCGGAACCGCGGCCGGTTGAAGCCGAAGTAGACCAGCTGCACGCCGCCGCCCCCGCCCCAGGGCGCGTCCCAGTCCGAGGGCAGCGGGTCGATCCGCCCGTCCGGCATCTCGGCGGTGATGCGCCGCAGGAAGGCGATCCGCGCCGGGCTGTCGCCGACGAGCTCGCCGCCCTTCGACCACCACAGCTCCTCGCGGTCGTTGAGGTACGTCTCGCCGTGGCCGACGTAGCCGCCGCGGACCGCCCCCTCCCAGAAGCGCCGGACCATCTCCTCACCGGTGATGTTGCCCCAGCCCTGGTCGATGTCGCCCTCGTAGGCGCACTCGTCGATCACGACCGGCTTGCCCCACTGCTCGCGCCAGGCGTCGGTGTTCTCGGCGGTGCGGTACACGTCGATCCGCTGCACGCTCGCGTGCGTGATCCACGGCCGGGAGTAGTCGTAGAAGCCGAAGCAGTTGTGGATCGAGAGCAGGTGGCCCACCGGGTCCTCGGCGACGACGAGCGCGGCGAGGCGCTCCCAGTCGTCGACGCTCTTCGACCAGAGCAGGTCGTACTCGTTGGCGAGCGACCACCAGACGTTCGGCGAGGCGGCCAGGCGCCGGACCACGTAACGCGTGACGAGGTCGTCGGCCGCGCGGCCCATGTCCGAGAAGCCCCAGCGGTCGTAGGCGTGGAAGAGGATCACGTCGGCCTGGATGCCGAGCGCGTCGAGATCCGCGACCCGCTCCTCCAGCCGGCGGAAGAACGCGGGCACCGGCCGGTCGAAGTCCCAGCCGTCGCCGTCGCGCTCGAACGGGTACAGCTCCGGCTCGTTCGTGTTGTACAGGTAGGCCTTCGGGAAGACGCAGTGCCGCACCTTGGTGAACGGCGCGTCCGCGAGCGTCGCGAGGGTCGCCTCCTGCAGCGCCTCGCTCTGGTGCGTCCAGGCGTAGGCGGTCGTGCCGAGCGGCAGGTGCCGGGTGCCGTCCTCGTGCGCGAAGTGGAAGGTGTCGGCGACCCGCACCGGCCCGTGCGCGCCGGGCAGGGCGGCCTCGACGGTCACGGAGGCGGTGAGCCCGTCGAGCGAGCGCGCGGTGGAGGCTGTGGTCACGCTCCAGACCCCGGCGGCAGGAGGCAGGAACCGGACCCGGTACACCCCGTCGCCGTCGTAGAAGCCACCGGCCCGCACCGTCTCGTCGCCGAGCGAGAACTCCGCCGAGAACTCGACGTCCACGAACGGATTGCCGTGCGAGGGCCCGTCGACGACGACCTCGGCCGGCGCCCACACGGTGCCCGGAGCGACCGGTCGCACCACCGCGGACGCGACAGCCACGTCCTCGCCCTCGTAGTCCGTGCGCGGCAGCACGGCCACCCGCTCCGGACGCGGCGCCGCGACCCCGGAGTCGTCGACCGCGTCGAGCGCTGCCCAGAACGAGGCCTCTCGCTCGGGATCCGCCTTCAGCAGCGGATCCATCCCGACGACCAGCCCGACGGGCGCGGAGCGCAGCTGCACCAGCAGCGGCGAGTTGACGACACCCGGGACGAAGCGGCGCACGACGTCGCCCGCCTCCGCGTGGTCGAGGACGGCGGCCAGGGTCGATTCGCGGGAGAAGCCCACGGTCACACCTCCACGGTGGTCAGGGTCTGCACGGTGCGCCGGAACTCGGACTGCATGTCGAGGGCGTCGCGCTGCAGCAGCCACTGCACCTGCAGCCCGTCCATGGTCGCGATGACGCGGATCGCGGCGCTGCGCGGATCCACGCCCGGCACGAGCTGCCCGCGGGTCAGCATGTCGCCGAACGCGCCGGTGAACAGGTCGACGATGAAGCGGTAGCGGTTCGCGAAGTACGCGTGCGCCGGGTGGTCGGCGTGGGTCGCCTCCGCCGAGAGCACGCACTGCAGCTCGACGAGGCCGGGGATCTCGGTGTTGTAGGCGACCAGGTCGATCAGCGCGCGGACGGTGTCGATCCCGGGCACGGCGTCGCCGCTGGGCACCCGGACGATCGAGTGGTCGTCGCGGAGGGTGAGCACCGCGGAGAGCAGCTCCCACTTGTTGGCGAAGTGGTGCAGCACGCCGGCCTGGCTGAGCCCGACCTTCTCGGCGATCTCGCGCAGCGATGCGGCGTGGTAGCCGCTCGCGGAGAAGACCTCCAGGCCCGCGGCCACGATCTCGGCGCGCCGGGCGGCGGTCTTGGCGTACTGCCCGCGCGGTCGCCGCGGGGGAGAGGTGGGGAGTGCCATGAAGTGCCTCCAGGCGCATCGTTGCGAGGGGGCACGGAGCCTCCGGTGCGAGAAACCTAACCCTTTGAGGTTTCTTAGTCAAAAACCCAGGGCGGATTCGGCTTTCGGAGACGCCCCCGTCAGAGCGCAGTTCCAGAGGCGGTCCCGGATGTGAACGGTCACGAGAATCACGAAAACCTAACGGCCCGAAGTTTTTCTCTCAAAAACCTAGGGGTCGTCTGTTTTTCGTGTTAGCTTCCTCGGCACCGGTTCATGGGAGAACCGGGAGAACCTGGAGACCGAAGATGTTCCGATGGAAGAGGCTGGCGGCCGCTGCGATCGCCGTCACCACGATGGTCGGCCTGACCAGCTGCGCGGCCGACTCCGGCGGCGGCGCCTCCGGCGGCTCGAGCGAGACGCTCACGCTCGGCGCGATCCAGACCCTGTCGACGTTCGCCGCGGCGGACTCGTACTGGGCCAACGAGTCGCCCTACATGCAGGCCGTCTACGACAGCGTGCTGCGGGCCGAGCCCGACGGCACCATCACCGAGGGCCTCGCCTCCGAGTGGACCTACAACGAGGACAACACCGTCCTCACCCTGAAGATCCGCGACGGCGTGACCTTCTCCGACGGATCGACGCTCGACGCCGACGCCGTCGCGCAGAACCTGATCCGCTTCCGCGACGGCAACTCGCCCGACACGAACAAGATGGCCGACCTCGCCGACGCGGTCGCGACCGACGCCTCGACCGTCACGGTGACCCTCAAGCAGGCCAACCCGACGTTCCTCTTCTACCTGACCCAGAACGCCGGCCTCGTCGAGGCGCCCTCCGCCTTCGAGTCCGCCGACATCCAGACCGTCCCGGTCGGCTCCGGCCCCTACGAGCTCGACGCGGCCAAGACCGTCATCGGCACCTCCTACGCCTTCACCAAGCGCGACGGCTACTGGGACGAGGACTCGGTCCACTACGACAACCTGAACATCAACGTCTACAGCGACTCCACCGCTCTGGTGAACGCGATCAAGGGCGGTCAGGTCAACGCGGCCAACACGGTCGACAACAACGACCTCAAGGAGATCGAGGCGTCGGGCTTCACCGTCAACGCCTTCGAGCTCAACTGGACCGGTCTGCTGCTGCTCGACCGCGACGGCACCATCGCGCCGGCCCTGAAGGACGTCCGCGTCCGCCAGGCCATCAACTACGCGTTCGACAAGGAGTCGCTGCTGAAGGCCATCGGCCAGGGCTACGGCACCCCGACCACGCAGATCTTCCCGACCTCCTCCGAGGGCTACGACGAGTCGCTCGACGACGACTACCCCTACGACCCCGAGAAGGCCAAGGAGCTGCTCACCGAGGCCGGCTACCCGGACGGCTTCGAGCTGAACATGCCCTCGAGCTCGCTCGTCGGCTCCTCGACCTTCACGCTGATCCAGCAGCAGCTCTCCGAGGTCGGCATCACCGTCACCTACACCGACGCCGGCAACAACTTCATCGCCGACGTCCTCGCCCCGAAGTACGCCGCGACCTGGCTCACGCTGCAGCAGGACCCCGACTGGGCCCTGATCAACTTCGAGCTCAGCCCCAACGCGATCTTCAACCCCTTCAAGAACGCCGACCCCGAGCTCGAGACGCTGATCGAGGCCGTCCGCACCGCGGACGAGTCCGGCTACGCCGCCGCCGTCCAGGCCGTCAACGCCTACACGGTCGAGAACGCCTGGTTCGCCCCCTGGTACCGCCAGCAGTCGAGCTTCGTGACCGACGCGAACACCAAGGTCGAGACCCAGACGGGCAACGCCTACCCGTACCTCTGGAACATCACCCCGGCCTGATCCGGATCGGCGGGCGGGTCGGCTCCGGTCGACCCGCCCGCTCCCTCTTCTCCGCGAGTCACCGATCCGCTGATCAGGCCCGCGCCCTCCTCCGTTCGAAGGACCACTGATGACCAGGTTCATCCTGCGACGCGTCGTCTCGGGGATCATCCTCGTGGTGCTGATCTCCGTCGTCGCCTACGCACTCCTCTATCTCGGCGGCGGCGACATCGCCCGCCGCATCCTCGGGCAGAACGCGACGCCGGAGGCGGTCGCCCAGCGCGCCGCGCAGCTCGGCCTCGACCAGCCGATCTGGTCGCAGTACCTCGGCTGGCTCGGCCACGCCGTCACCGGCGACCTCGGCAGCTCCTGGTTCACCGGGCAGGCGGTCACCACCGCCATCTCCACCCGCGTCACCGTCACGCTCTCCCTGGTCATCGGCGCCACGATCATCTCCGCGATCGTCGCGGTCGTGCTCGGCGTCTGGGCCGCGGTCCGCCGCGGCTGGGCCGACAAGCTCGTGCAGCTGGTGTCGATCCTCGGCTTCGCGATCCCCGGCTTCCTCATCGCGCTGGGCCTCGTCACCGTCTTCGCGATCAACCTCCGCTGGTTCAAGCCCACCGGCTACGTCAACCTCACCGACTCGTTCTCGGGCTGGATCGCCACGGTCACCCTGCCGATCATCGCCCTCGCGATCGGCGGCATCGCCGGCGTCGCCCAGCAGGTCCGCGGCTCGGTCATCGACGCGCTCCGCCAGGACTACGTCCGGACCCTGCGCTCGCGCGGCCTCCCGGCCAACCGGATCGTCTTCCAGCACGTGCTGCGGAACGCCGGCGGCCCCGCGCTCGCCGTCCTCGCCGTGCAGTTCATCGGCCTCCTCGGCGGCGCCGTCATCGTCGAGCAGATCTTCGCGATCCCCGGTCTCGGCCAGGTCGCGGTCACCGCGACCACCCAGGGCGACATCCCGCTGGTGATGGGCCTCGTGCTCGTCACCGCGATCATCGTCGTCATCGTCAACCTGCTCATCGACCTGCTCCAGGGCTGGCTCAACCCGAAGGTGCGACTCTCATGACCGCCACGACTCCGCTGCCCGCCAGCACCCCGTCGGTCGGAGTGGAGGAGCGCGCCGCCCGCACGCACCTCTTCCGCCGCCTGCTGCACAACCCGGTCGGGCTCGTCTCGCTGGTCTTCCTCGCGATCGTCGTCCTCTCCGGGATCTTCGCGCCGCTGCTCGCCCCGGCCGACCCGAACCGCGCCTCGCTGCAGGACGTGCTCGCCGAGCCCGGCGCCGCGCACCTGCTCGGCGCCGACAGCGCCGGCCGCGACGTCCTCTCGCGACTGCTCTTCGGCACCCAGTTCAGCCTCGCCGGCGCCCTGGTCGCGCTCGCGGTCGCCGTCGTGATCGGCGTCACCAGCGGACTGCTGGCCGGCTACTTCGGCGGCTGGTTCGACTCCGTCTCGGCCTGGACCTCCGGCCTCGTGATGGCGCTGCCCGGCTTCGTCGTCCTGCTGGCGGCCCGCGCCGTCATCGGCCCGTCGATGTGGCTCTCGATGGCCATCTTCGGCGTGCTGCTCTCGCCGGCCTTCCACCGCCTGGTCTACGCCTCCGTCACCGCGGTGCGCGGCGAGCTCTTCGTCGACGCGGCCCGGGTCTCCGGACTCAGCAACGGCCGGATCATCGCCCGGCACATCCTCACCGTCGTCCGCGCTCCCGTCATCATCCAGGCCTCGCTGGTCGCCGGCATCGCGATCGCGATCCAGGCGGGACTGGAGTTCCTCGGCCTCGGCGACCTGTCGATCCCCACCTGGGGCTCGATGCTCAACGACGGCTTCTCCAACGTCTTCAACGCCCCGATCCTGATGCTCTGGCCGAGCCTCGCGATCGCGCTCACCTCCATCGCGCTGACCCTGCTGGGCAACGCGATGCGCGACGAGCTCGAGCGCAGCGCCTCCGGAGCCAAGCGCTCGAAGAAGCGCAAGTCGGCCTCGGCGCCCGCGACGGTGCCGACCAGCCTCTCCACCATCGGCATCCAGACGATGCTCGACGAGGACGCCGCGGCGCCCAAGACCGTCGTGCACGAGGAGGAGGCCGGCGCCCGCAGTGCCGAGGAGATCCTCCGCGTCACGAACCTCTCGGTCGGCTACGGCCAGAACGACGGCTCGGTGAAGACGGTCGTCCACGACGTCTCGCTCGCGGTCCGCCGCGGCGAGATCCACGGCCTGATCGGCGAGTCCGGCTCGGGCAAGACGCAGACCGCGTGGTCGGTGCTGCGCCTGCTGCCCGAGGGCGGCCGGATCACCGGCGGCTCGATCGTCTTCGACGGCAAGGACCTCGCGCACCTGTCGGAGAAGGAGATGACCAAGCTCCGCGGCAAGCGCATCGCGTACATCCCGCAGGAGCCGATGTCGAACCTCGACCCGTCCTTCACCATCGGCACGCAGCTCGTGCAGCCGATGCGGATCTGCCTCGGCCTCTCCAAGGCGGCGGCGAAGGAGCGGGCGCTCGGCCTGCTCGCCCGGGTCGGCATCCCCAACCCGCAGCGCACCTTCGACGCCTACCCGCACGAGGTCTCCGGCGGCATGGCCCAGCGCGTGCTGATCGCCGGCGCCGTCTCCTGCGACCCCGACCTGCTGATCGCCGACGAGCCGACCACCGCGCTCGACGTCACGGTGCAGGCCGAGGTGCTCGATCTGCTCCGCGAGCTGCAGTCGGAGCTGAACATGGGCATGATCCTCGTCACGCACAACTTCGGCGTCGTCGCCGACCTGTGCGACCGCGTCTCGGTCATGCGCGACGGCCGGATCGTCGAGACCGGGCCCGTGCGCTCGATCTTCGCCGACCCGCGTCACCCCTACACCCGCGCCCTGTTCGACGCGATCCTCGAGGAGGGGCCCGCCCGCGGTCCGCTCGTCGCCACCACCGCCGTGAAGGAGTCGAGCCGATGAGCGCCGCACCCGCCGCACCCTCCGAGCTGCTGCTGGACGTCAAGGACGTCGTCGTCGAGTACCCGGGCAAGGGCTTCCGTGCCAAGCCGTTCCAGGCGCTGAAGGGCGTCTCGCTCGACATCCGCCCCGGCGAGACGGTCGGCCTGGTCGGCGAGTCCGGCTCGGGCAAGACCACGCTCGGCCGCGCGGTGCTGGGGCTCGCCCCGGTCACCGGCGGCGAGATCCTCTACAACGGGCGCGACATCGCGCACCTCGACCGGCGCCAGCGCCGCGGGCTCTCCTCCGAGATCCAGGTCGTCTTCCAGGACCCTTACACCTCGCTCAACCCGTCGCTGACGATCGAGCAGATCCTGGTCGAGCCGCTCACCGTGCGGAAGGTCGACGCGAAGGTCGCCTCGACGCGGGTGCGCGAGCTGCTCGACCAGGTCGGGCTGCCGCAGTCCGCGGCCGACCGCCTGCCGCGCGAGTTCTCCGGCGGTCAGCGCCAGCGGATCGCGATCGCCCGGGCGCTCGCCCTCGAGCCGCGGCTGATCGTCTGCGACGAGCCCGTCTCGGCGCTGGACCTCTCCACCCAGGCGCGCGTCCTCGACCTCTTCACCGAGATCCAGGAGCGCACCGGAGTCGCGTACCTCTTCGTCTCGCACGACCTCGCCGTCGTGCGGCACCTCTCGCACCGCGTCGCCGTGATGTACCACGGCGAGATCGTGGAGTGGGGCGACGGCGACCAGGTCACCTCCCGCCCGGAGCACGCCTACACCCAGCGCCTCTTCCTGGCCGCCCCGGTCGCCGACCCGGTCCGCCAGGCCACCCGCCGCGAGGAGCGCCGCGCCTTCGTGGCCGCCCACCCCTGACGCCCGCCCACGCCCGCCCCCTGGACGCGCCCCCGTCCCTCCCCTTCCCGCGAGATGCCACTTATGAGCGCGACACGCCGCGCGATCGCGTCATAAGTGGCATCTCGCGGAGGGGGGTCGGGCGGGGTGCACCGTCAGAAACCCACTACTGCTAGGTTTTGAGGGACGACGACGTCGCCTCCCGAGAGAGAAAGAGTCACCGTGACCGACACCTCCACTGCTCCCCGCATCCCGGCCGAGGGACCCGACGCCGACGCCCTGCTCACCGAGCTGATCGGGCGCCTCGACCTCGAGGAGAAGGTGCAGCTGCTCACCGGCCGCGACTTCTGGACCACCTGGCCGATCGAGAGGATCGGCCTGCGCCGCATGCTCGTCTCCGACGGCCCGTCGGGTGTCCGCGGTGAGGTCTGGGACGAGCGCTCGCCCTCGCTCAACCTGCCCTCCGCCACCGCGCTGTCCTCCTCCTGGGACCGCTCGATCGCCCGCCGCTACGGCGCCGCCGCCGCGGTCGAGGCGCGCCGCAAGGACGTCGACGTCGTCCTCGGCCCGACCATCAACCTGCACCGCTCCCCGCTCGGCGGCCGCCACTTCGAGGGCTTCAGCGAGGACCCGGTGCTCACGGCCGATCTCGCCGCCGCCTACGTGGCCGGCGTGCAGGAGAACGGCGTCGGCGCCACTCCCAAGCACTACATCGCCAACGACTCCGAGACCGACCGCTTCACCGTCGACGTCCGGGTCGGCGACCGCGCCCTCCGCGAGCTCTACCTGCTCGCCTTCGAGCGCGCGATCGTCGAGACCCGCGCCTGGCTCGTGATGAGCTCCTACAACTCGATCAACGGCACCACCGCCACCGAGAGCGACCTGCTGGAGACCCCGCTGAACAGCGAGTGGGGCTTCGACGGCGTCGTCATCAGCGACTGGACCGCGGTCCGCACCGTCGACAGCGCCCGCGCGGCGCAGGACCTCGTGATGCCCGGCCCCGACGGCCCGTGGGGCGCGGCGCTGGTCGCCGCCGTCCGCGACGGCTCGATCGAGGAGTCCGTCGTCGACCGCAAGGTCCGCCGCATCCTCCGCCTCGCCGCCCGCGTCGGCGCACTCGAGGGCTTCGCGCCCGCCGTCGCCGAGCCGGTCCTCGTCGAGGACGGCCGCGCCTTCGCCCGCGAGGCCGCCGCGGCCGGCAGCGTCCTGCTGCGCAACGAGGGCGAGCTGCCCTGGGACGCCTCGGCGCTCACCTCCGTCGCCGTGATCGGCCACAACGCCCGCGAGGCGCGCACCCAGGGCGGCGGATCCGCGACGGTCCTGCCCGAGAAGGTCGTCACTCCGCTCGACGGCGTCCGCGCCGCCCTGCCGCAGGCCCGCGTCGACTACGCGCTCGGCGCGGTCGTGCAGGACGGCGTCGCCCCGCTCGTCCTCGAGACGATCACCAACCCGGTCACCGGCGAGCCCGGCCAGCGCGTCCGCTTCCTCGCGGAGGACGGCGCGGAGCTGTTCGTCGAGGACCGCCGCGCCACCTCGCTGGTCTGGTTCGGCGGCACCGCCCCGATCGCCGCGTCGGCCCGCGTCGAGTTCTCGACGATCCTCACCCTGGCCGCCGACGCGACCGTCCGCCTGGGCTTCGCCGTCGCCGGCACTGCCCGCGTCTACGTCGACGGCGCGCTCTTCCTCGAGGAGACCCTCGCCGCCGTCGGCTCCGACCTCGGCGCCGCGCTGCTCGCGCCGCCGTCGGTCTCCGCGCCGCTGACCGTCACGGCCGGCACTCCCGTCGACATCCGGATCGAGTACGACATCGTGCACGCCGAGGGCGACCTCGAGGGCGCGCTCGGCTTCACCTACGGCCTCGAGCCCGACGCCACCCCCGCCGACGAGCTGATCGCGGAGGCAGTGGCGCTCGCCCGCGACGCCGACGTCGCCCTCGTGGTCGTCGGCACCAACTCCGCGGTCGAGTCCGAGGGCTACGACCGCAGCTCGCTCGACCTGCCCGGCCAGCAGGACGCGCTCGTGCGCGCCGTGGCCGCCGTCAACCCGCGCACCGTCGTGGTCGTCAACGCCGGCGCCCCCGTCCTGCTGCCGTGGCGCGACGAGGTCGCGGCCGTGCTGGTCGGCTACTTCGGCGGCCAGGAGATGGGCGACGCGGTCGCCGACGTCCTGCTCGGCCGCGTCGAGCCCGGCGGACGCCTGCCCACCACCTGGCCGGTCGCGATCGAGGACGTCCCCGTCCTCTCCACGCTGCCGACCGACGGCGAGCTGCACTACGACGAGGGCATCCACATCGGCTACCGCGCCTGGCTGCGCAGCGAGGTCGAGCCGGCCTACGTCTTCGGCCACGGCCTCGGCTACACCTCGTTCGAGCTCGTCTCGGTCGGGGCGCCCGAGCCCGTCCGCGGCGGCGAGGACGTCGCGCTCCTCGTCGACGTCGTGAACACCGGCGAGCGTGCCGGCAAGGTCGTGCTGCAGGCCTACGCCGAGCGCCGCGACTCCGCCGTCGAGCGCCCGGTGCGCTGGCTCGTCGGCTTCAAGAGCGCGACGCTCGAGGCGGGCGCGAGCGCGCAGATCGCCGTGACCGTGCCGACCCGCCTGCTCGCCACCTGGAACGACGGCTGGGAGTACGAGGCCGGAGCGTTCACGATCCGCCTCGGCACCTCGCTCGAGGACGTCCCGCTGGTGACCGAGCTGGAGCTGCGCGCATGAGCGCGGCTGTCGTGCCGGGTGGAGTCGCGCAGGGCGGGGTCGGCGCGCCCTTCCCCAACCCGCTGATCCCCGGCTTCAACCCCGACCCCAGCGTCGTCCGCGTCGACGGCGTCTTCTACCTGGTCACCTCGACGTTCGAGTACCTGCCCGGCATCCCCGTGTACCGCAGCACCGACTTCGAGACCTGGGAGCGCGTCGGCAACGTCGCGACCCGCGCCGAGCAGATCGGTGTGGAGGAGGTGCCCACCGGCCTCGGCGTCTGGGCGCCGACGATCCGCCACCACGACGGCCTCTTCCACGTGATCGTCTCGGTCCCCGCGGGAGTCGGCACCGTCGTCTTCACCGCGACCGACCCGGCCGGCGAGTGGAGCGACGGCACCGTCCTGACCGACGCCGACGGCGGTCCGCTGCAGGGCATCGACCCGGACCTCGCCTGGGACGAGGACGGCACCGCGTACGTCACCTACTCCGGCCTGATCCTGAGCGGCGAGGAGGCCGGCGCGCACCTCGGCATCCAGCAGGTGCGGGTCGACCTCGCGGCCGGCCGCATCCTGGAGGAGCCGCGCTCGCTCTGGTCGGGCACCGGCGGCGGCTTCCCGGAGGCGCCGCACCTGTACCGGCGCTCGGTCGACGGCCGGGACGTCTGGTACCTCCTCATCGCCGAGGGCGGCACGGAGCGCGGCCACGGCGTCTCGATCGCCCGGAGCGACGCCCCGACCGGCCCGTTCGAGACCGCGCCCGGCAACCCGTTCCTCACCGCCCGCGGCACCACCCGCCCGGTGCAGAACACCGGCCACGGCGACCTGGTGGAGGGCCCCGACGGCTCGACGCTGATCGTCCTGCTCGGTGTCCGCCCGCGCGGGGCGACCCGCGCCTTCTCGGCGCTCGGCCGCGAGACCTTCGTCACCCGGGTGACCTGGGTGGACGGCTGGCCGGTCGCCGAGCCCGTCGCGCTCTCGCCGCGCGGTCCGCTGCGCGACGACGTCGACTTCTCCGGGCCGCTCGACGCGGGCTGGATCGGCGTGCGCCGCCTCCCGACCGCGCTCGCGACCGTCGAGGACGGCCGGCTGTCGCTGCTGGGGGAGGGGCGCACCCTGCGCCACCCGCAGCCCACGTTCATCGGCCGCCGCCAGCTCACCCAGACCATGCAGGCCTCGGTCGTCGCCGACGTCTCGGCCGGCGTCGGCGGGCTCGCCGTCCGCTACGACGAGACGACCTTCGCGTCCGTCGAGGCGGAGTCCACCGGCTCCGGCACGCGCATCACCGCCCGCGCCGTGATCCCCTCCTTCGAGCAGGAGTGGACCGCCGAGCTGCCCGAGGGACCGGTGACGCTGATGCTCGAGTCCGAGCGCGACGGCGGCGTCGGCTTCGGCCCCGGCCAGATGACGAGCGACTTCCTCGTCCTCCGCGCGGAGGCCGGCGGCGTCTCCCGCACCCTCGCCCGCATCGACGGCCGCTCCTTCACCGCCGAGACCGCCACCTCCTTCACCGGCCGCGTCCTCGGCCTCTACGCGACGACCGGCACGCCGACGTTCACCGCCTACCGCTACGCCGGCACCGACGACTGACCCGCGGGTCTCGATACGCCGCTGCGCGGCTGCTCGACCAGCATGATGCGGAGCGGTCCGCGCCTCATGTCGATCGAGTAGCCCGCGGAGCGGGCGTCTCGAGGTCCACCGCCCGCTCCCGGGTTGTACCACGTCTGCGTCCAGCCGCAACCACCTGAACTCCCAGGTGGCTCGCCTCTACCGTCGAGGGAGGCGACCGCAGCAGCGGCCTGCCGCACACCGAGTGAGACATCAAGGAGCACTACCGTGTCGCAGATCATCGAGACCGTCGACGTCAACGTCCCCGTGTCCGTCGCGTACAACCAGTGGACCCAGTTCGAGGAGTTCCCCAAGTTCCTCGACGAGGTCGAGTCCATCCAGCAGGTCACCGACGTCCTCACCGTCTGGAAGGTGAAGGTCGGCCCCGTCGAGCGCGAGTTCGAGGCCAACATCACCGAGCAGCACCCCGACGAGCGCGTCGCCTGGAACAGCACCGGCGGCGAGACCGACCACGCCGGCGTCGTCACCTTCCACAAGCTCTCGGACACCGAGACCCGCGTCACCGTGCAGCTCGACTGGGAGCCCGAGGGCTTCCTCGAGACCGTCGGCTCGCTCGTCGGCGCCGGCAGCCACGCGGTCAAGAAGGATCTCAAGAACTTCAAGGAGTACATCGAGTCCAAGGGCTCGCCGGACGGCGCCTGGCGCGGCGACGTCGAGGCCTGAGCCCGATGTCGGACGACAGCACCCCGGACACCGGCACTCCTGAGGACGGCGGCCTCGGCACCGAGGGCACCATCCCCGACTCCGAGGACGGGATCGCCCTGGGCGTCTCGGGCGACTCGCACTTCAACCCCGAGGAGGACGCCCCGAGCGACTCCGAGGGCGAGGCCGACGAGAAGTAGCAGAACGATGTGAAGGGCCGGAGGCGGTGACGCCCCCGGCCCTTCGTCGTCTCAGCGCCAGGCCCGTGCGTACTGCGGCGGCACCAGCCCGAGCGGGGCCCCCAGCTCGCGCGCCATCCGCGACGGCGCGTGCGGGTCGCGCAGCAGCTCGCGCGCCAGCAGCACCACGTCCGCGTCGCCGCCGGCCACCACTCCCTCGGCCTGCTCCGCCGTCGTGATCAGCCCGACCGCCCCGACGGGAGCGCCGGTCGCCCGGCCCACCTCGCGCGCGAACGGCACCTGGTAGAGCGGCGCCACCGGGATGTCGGTGCCCTTCACGAGCCCGCCGGTCGAGACGTCGAAGAGGTCGACGCCCTCGTCGCGCGCCCACTCCGAGACCCGGATCGTCTCCTCGAGCGTCCAGCCGCCCTCGGCCCAGTCGGTGGCGGAGAAGCGCACCAGCAGCGGCAGCTCGCCGATCTCGGCCCGCACCGCGCGGACGACCTCGAGCAGGAGCCGCGCGCGGTTCTCCAGCGATCCGCCGTAGGCGTCCTCGCGGTGGTTCGAGAGCGGCGAGAGGAACTGGTGCAGCAGGTAGCCGTGCGCCGCGTGCAGCTCGATCACGTCGAAGCCCGCGTTCACGGCACGGCGGGCGGAGGCGCGGAACGCCTCGACGAGGCCCGGGAGCTCCTCGACGTCGAGCGACCGCGGCACCGCGTAGCCCTCGAACGCGACGGCGGAGGGGGCGACCGTCTCCCAGCCGCCCTCATCGACGGGGACGGAGCCGTGCCCGCTCCACTCGCGGTAGGTCGACGCCTTGCGGCCCGCGTGCGCGAGCTGGATGCCGGCGAGGGCGCCCTGCCCGTGCACGAAGTCGACGATCGGGGCCCAGGCCGCCTGCTGCTCGTCGTTCCAGAGCCCGGTGTCCCAGGGGCTGATCCGTCCTTCCGGCACGACGCCGGTCGCCTCGACGATCACGACCCCCGCCCCGCCGCGCGCGAGCGAGCCGAGGTGCACGAGGTGCCACGGCGTCGGCACGCCGTCCTGCGCCTCCACCGAGTACTGGCACATCGGCGCGGCCCAGACGCGGTTGCGCGCCGTGCGGGAGCGGAGGGTCAGCGGCTGGAAGAGGGCGGGGGAGTCGGTGGTGGTGCCAGGTGCGTCGGTCATCTCAGGGCCAACCGACGGAGCGGCCCGGGTATGCCCGACGGCGCCCTGCCGCCGCCCCGCTCAGCGCGGCCAGGTCGCCCCGGGCGCCTCCTGCCAGACCGAGCTCGGCGGCGCGAGCGACTCCAGCTCCTCGAACAGCGCGTCCGGGATGTCGAGCGCGTCGTCGGCGACGAACGCGTCGTAGTGCTCGGCGCTCGTCGCGCCGACCACCGTCGTCGTCACCCGCGGGTCGCGTGTCGAGAACTGCAGCGCGGCGGCGGCGAGCGGCACGCCCGCCCGCTCGCAGGCCTCGCCCATCGCGGCGACCGCGTCGACGATCTCCTGCGGCGCCGGCGCGTAGGCGTAGCTGCGGACCGGCTCGGGCCAGCGCGCGAGCGCCCCGCCGCCGTAGACCGCCGCGTTCACCACGACGACGCCGCGCGCGACGGAGGCGTCGATCAGCTCCTCGGAGGAGCGGTCGACCAGCGTGAACCGGTTGTGCGTGATCACCGCGTCGAAGAGCCCGGTGTCGACGTAGTGGCGCAGCATCGGCGCGGGCCCGCCCGAGATGCCGATCGAGAGCGCGACCCCCGCATCCTTCATCGCGACGAGCGCGCGAACCGGGCCGTCCTCGGCGAAGGCCTCGTCGTAGGAGATCCGCTCCGGGTCGTGCAGGTAGAGCAGCGGCAGCACGTCCATGCCCAGGCGCTCGCGGCTCTCGTCGAGGCTGCGGCGCATCCGCTCGGCCGAGTAGCTGCCGGTCTCCGGGTCGCGGTCGAGCTTCGTGACGACGGTGATCCCCTCCGGGACCCCGCCGCGCGCCCGCAGCGCCTCGCCGATCAGCCGCTCGCTGTGCCCGAGCGCGTACTCGTTGGAGGTGTCGATCACCGAGACGGGGCGGCTGGCGCCGGAGTCGAGCACGCGCTCGAGCGCGGGCACCGTGTCGAGCGAGCCGACGCGGTCGGGGTTCCAGGAGGTGCCGAGGGTGAGCCGGGTCACCAGGGCGCCGGACGGGCCGAAGGGGCGGAGCGCGGAGGGCTGAGAGGTCATCCCGTCAGCCTGGCAGCCGCGCCCGTCGCCCGTCGAGGGTTCCGTGCACCAGCAGTTCCGTGCACCAGCAGCTCAGTGCACCTGCAGCTCAGTGCACCAGCGTGCTGAGCCACACCACGACGAACCCGAGCAGCGTCGTCACGAGCGTGCTGAGCACCCGACGCTTCCACGAGCTGCCGCGCCGCGCCGACATCAGGTAGCCGAGCGCCGCGAGGATCACGACACCCGCTCCGAGCGCGAGGTAGTACGCCGTCCACTCGTCCAGCACCCCGAGCGGACCGAGCGCGAGCAGCAGCGCCGGCACGACCATCGCGGCGATCATCCCGATCGAGTGCCGGGCGGTGTCCCGCACGGCGGCGAGCACCGTGCGCGGAGTCGGATCCGACTCGGGCAGGCGCGCGATCGTCCCGGAGTAGAGGTGCGCGACCCAGAAGACCGTCACCGAGCCGAGCAGGAACAGCAGGACGTCGAGGTCGGTGTCCTTGTCCCAGCCGACCGCGATCAGCGTGATCGAGAGCACCGTGCCGTAGATCGCACCCTCGGTGCGCATCACCGCGCCGAGCACGCCGACCGCGACCACGGCGCCGGTGCGGGTGGTGACGATCCGCCGCTGCGGCGGCGCCTGCTCGAGGGTCGGGGAGTCGTCGGGATCCATGGAGCTCGGCCTTCCGTCGGGCGCGGGCGACCGGCGGCGGACCGGCCTGACCACACCCTAGGGCCTGTGCGCCCGTGGCCGCGTCTTCAGCGGCACGGGCGGCAGAGCGGCGAGCGAGGGCGCGACGAAGCCGACGACGTCGGAGTAGTGCTCGTCCTCGCCCGAGCGGACGAACGACCAGCACTTCAGCGACGCGGGCCGGTCGCGCAGCGGCAGCGGGCTCGCCTCGACGACCAGGGCTCCGTCGCTGCGGAAGACCACCCGCGCCGGGACCCCGCGGCGGCGGCCGTCGATCGTGTGGCTCGCGGTGGGGCGGAGCACGCCGTCGCGGCTGTCGAGGCCGATGGAGAGGACGGAGCGGAAGTCGTCCGAGGCGGCGCCCATGCCGATCAGGAAGTCGTGGCCGGTGCCGCGGAGCAGGAACACGACGTCGAGCCCCTTCTCGTGCCGGAGCGCGTACGTCGCCGTCAGCATGCCCTGACCGAAGGAGGCCGCGCGCGCCGAGGACTCCTCGTGGTGGGATCGGGCGTCCTGCTCGCGCATGCGGCACTCCTTCGGGTCTGCGGCTCGGTCGAGTCGCCGCCCCCGCCGCTCGTCGTCCCCTTCACCGTAGAGGAGAGCCGTCCTAGGATCGCCCCGTGCCTCGCATCCCGGACAGCGTCCCCACGCCCGCGCTCGTGCTCGACGAGGCGGTCCTCGACCGCAACATCGCGGCCACCGCCCGCTCGGCCCGCGATCGGGGCGTCGCGCTGCGCCCGCACGCCAAGACCCACAAGTCGATCGAGATCGCCCGGCGGCAGCTGGCGGCCGGCGCGGTCGGCCTCACCGTCGCGACCGTGTCGGAGGCCGAGGTGTTCGCGGCCGGCGGTGTCGAGGACCTCTTCATCGCCTACCCGCTCTGGCTCGACGCCGAGCGCGCGGCCCGGCTGCGCGGCGTGCTCGAGCGGGCGCGGGTCCGGGTCGGCGTCGACTCCGCGGAGTCGGCGCGCCGGCTCGCCGCGGCGATCCCCGCCGGCCTCGAGGTCGTCGTCGAGGTCGACTCCGGCCACCACCGCAGCGGAGTGCCGCCGCAGGAGGCCGGCGCGGTGGCCGCCGCCGCGGCGGAGGCCGGGCTCGACGTGGTCGGCGTCTTCACCTTCCCCGGTCACAGCTACGCCCTCGACGGCCGCCGGGCCGCGGCCCGCGACGAGGCCGCCGCGCTCAGCGCCGCCGCGGCCTCGCTCGCCGACGCCGGAGTCCCGGCCCGCGTGATCAGCGGAGGCTCGACCCCGTCCCTCGAGTTCGCCGACGCGGGCGTCCTCACCGAGCTGCGCCCGGGCGTCTCCGCCCTCGGCGACGCGCAGCAGTGGGAGATCGGCACCATCGGCCCGGAGTCGATCGCCGTCACGGTCCTCGCGACGATCGTCGCCCGCCGCGACGACCACCTGATCGCCGACGCCGGCAGCAAGGTGCTCTCCTCCGACCGCGGCGCCGCCTCGACCGGCTTCGGCCGCCTCCTCGAGCACCCCGAGGCCCGCATCACCGTCCTCTCGGAGCACCACGCCACGATCACCGGGGTCGACCTGCCGCTCGGCACCCGGATCCGCATCGCCCCCAACCACGTCTGCGTCGCCGTCAACCTCGCCGACGACTACCGCGTCCTCCGCGCCGACGGCACCACCGCCACCTGGCCCGTCGACGCCCGCGGCCGCAACACCTGACCCCGCTCGCGCCGAGACGTCCTCGAACGGTCGAGGCGTCCAGGTGCTGCTGGACGCCTCGACCAGTGCGGGACGTCTCACCGGCGTGCCGAAGTGCATGGTGCGGCGGTCAGCGCCGCGGCACGCGCAGTCCGACCACCGCGGTCAGCCCGAGCAGCACGAAGGCCGACGCGAAGGCCGCCGTCGGCGACGCCGCGTCCGCGAGGGCCCCCGCCAGCAGCGGCCCGACGACCCCGCCGAGGTCCGACGCCGCCTGGAAGAACGACACCGGCTTCCCGCCGCGCTCGCCCGCCGCATCGCCGACGAGCGCGCCCGGCGCCGTCCCCATGAACGCCGCCGCCGCCCCGTACACGCAGAGCAGCGCGATCAGCAGCCACAGCTCGTGCACCAGCGGCATCGCCAGCATCGCGACGGCCGCGACGGCGAACCCGCCGATCAGCGCGGGCCGCCGCCCGACCGTGTCGACGAAGCGCCCGGCCGGCGCCAGCGCGATCGTCTGCACCACCGCCGCGATCGCGAAGGCGATGCCCGTCCAGGCCGGCTCGTCGCCCAGCCCCTCGACGACGAGCACCGGCACGAGCGTCGCGCGGACGCCCATCGCCGACCAGCCGAGCGCGAAGTTCGCGAGCACCGCGCTCTGGTACCGCCGGTCGCGCGCGACCTCGCGCATCGGCTTGGCGACCGCAGTCACCGCCGCCTCGGCGTCCCGGTCCGGCCGCTGCAGCAGCACCAGCCCGACGATCCCGGCGATCGCGAGCGTGCCCGCGTAGAAGAAGAAGGGAGCGGTCAACGAGATCGCCGTCAGCACGCCGCCGACGGCCGGCCCCGCCATGCCGCCGAGCAGGAACCCGCCCTGGTAGAAGCCGATCGACCGGCCCCGTCGCTCCGGATCCGCCGTCCGCAGCAGCAGCGTCATCGCCGCGACCGAGAACATCGCGGAGCCGATCCCGCCCGCCCCGCGCAGCAGCAGCAGGTGCGCGTAGTCGCCGGCCAGCCCGACGAGCGCGCTGGAGACCGCCACGATCCCGATGCCGACGGCCAGCACGATGCGCTCGCCGACCCGGTCGACCAGCGGCCCGACGAACGGATTCGCGACCAGCCGCATCAGCGCGAACGCCGACACCACCGCCCCGACCTCCACGTAGCCGACCCCGAAGCTCCGCACGTACACCGGCAGCACCGGCACGACGACGCCGAACCCGAGCATCACGAAGAACGCGACGATCCCGAGGACCTTCACGTCGCGGGGGAGCCGCGCCCCGGGTTCACGGATCTTCCACGGAGCACGCACCCACCGACGCTACCCCGTGCCTCCGACACTGCGATCCCGGACGGACGGTACCCTCACTCGGATGAGGTGGAGAAGCAGAGCGGCGGCGGTGCTCCTCGCCGCGCCCGTCCTCCTCCTCACCGGCTGCGCGCTCCCCGGGCAGACGCAGGACCCGGCCCTCTGCCCTCCGGTCGAGGAGTCGTGGAACGTCTTCGCGGCGGACCCCGCGACGGCGAACCGCGAGGCGTTCGAGGCCGCCCTCGACGCGCTGAAGTACGAGTCCGCCACCTCGACCGCGGTCGACGCGGCGCGCTCGGCGAAGTATGCACTGCAGAGCACCCTCGCCCGGAAGCCGGTGCGGAATCCGTCCTTCTGGAACGCCCTCGACCTGATCGCCCGCGAGTGCGCCGAGGCCGGCGTCGAGCTCTCCTTCGACGGCCACGGCGAGCCGCTGCCCGCCGTCGGCTGACCCGTCCAGGAATGCCGGGCCGGGACGTGCGTTGTCCTCAGGGATGACTTCCGCAGCAGACCCGTCCACCGTCCCCGCTCCCGAGCAGCGCGCCCTCGTGGTCGGCGCCACCGGCATCGGCGGCTCCGCCCTCGTCGACCTGCTCACCGAGCGCGGCTGGCCCGTGACCGCCCTCTCGCGTCGGCCGATCGCCGAGCGCCCCGGCGTCACCCCGCTCTCCGCCGACCTCCGCTCCGCCGAGGACCTCGAGCGCGTGCTCGCCGACGAGAAGCCGACCCACGTCTTCTTCACCGCCTGGTCGCGCCAGGCCACGGAGGAGGAGAACATCGCCGTCAACGGCGGCATGGTCCGCGACCTCCTCGCCGCGCTCTCGCACGCGCCGCTCCAGCACGTCGCGCTGGTCACCGGGCTCAAGCACTACCTCGGCCCGTTCGAGGCCTACGGCCAGGGCGCGATGCCCGACACCCCGTTCCACGAGGAGGAGGAGCGCCTCGACGCGCCCAACTTCTACTACGCGCAGGAGGACGAGCTCTTCGCCGCCGCCGAGCGCGACGGCTTCACCTGGTCGGTGCACCGCTCGCACACCGTGATCGGCCACGCGGTCGGCAACGCGATGAACATGGGCCTCACGCTGGCCGTCGCCGCGTCGATCCACCGCGCGCAGGGCACGCCGTTCGTCTTCCCCGGCTCGCTCACGCAGTGGAACGGCCTGACCGACATGACCGACTCCACCGTCCTCGCCGAGCAGATGCTCTGGGCGTCGACCAGCGAGGCGGGCCGCGACGAGGCCTTCAACGTCGTCAACGGCGACGTCTTCCGCTGGCGCTGGATGTGGGCGCGCATCGCCGAGTACTTCGGCGTCGAGCCCGTCGGCCCCGGCGAGGAGCCGCAGCCCCTCGAGCAGCAGATGGCCGGCGCCGACGAGGTCTGGCAGCGCCTCGTCCGCGAGCACGACCTGATCGAGCCCGACCTCGAGCGCGTCGCCTCCTGGTGGCACACCGACGCCGACCTCGGCCGGCAGATCGAGGTCGTCACCGACATCAGCAAGTCGCGCCTGGCCGGCTTCGGCGTGCACCACCGCACCGTCGACTCCTTCACGGCCCTGTTCGACCGCTACCGCGCGGAGCGCCTGATCCCGTAGCCGCCCGATCCCCTAGGCCCGCGGCGACGGGTCGGCGGCCCCGTCCGGTCGCCGACCCGTCGTCCGCACGACACCCGGGCGACACCCTGCGTCCCCCCGGGCTGCCTAGCGTCACGGCATGGCGGCGGCGGAGTACGGACGGGTGGGCACCCGGTGATCGAGCGGGTGGACCCGTTCCTCGGCACCGAGGCGACCCTGCTCCCGGACGCGACCGGGCTCGCTGCGACCTGGTGGTCGCCGAAGCCGCAGATCGGCAACACGCACCCGGGCGCGACCTTCCCGCTCGGGATGGTGTCCGCCTGCTCCTACTCCGGCGCCTACCCGACCGGCTACGGCCGCTACGACCTTGCGCTCGAGGGCGTCCCGCCGACGATCCAGGACGGCCTCGTCGCCTCAGGCTTCACGCACTTCCAGCAGTCCGGCACCGGCGCGATCCGCAAGTACTACAACTACCTCCGCGTCACGCCGATGCTCGAGCCGCTCGACGAGCTCGGCCGCAGCTGGGCGATCGAGGACGAGGTCGCCGAGCCCGGCTACTACGCCGCGACCCTCTCCTCCGGGATCCGCGCCGAGCTCACCGTCGGCCCCGCCTCGGTCGTGCACCGCTACACCTTCCCCGAGCACCGCAGCGCCCGCGTGGTCGTCGACCTCTCGCTCGGCGGTCTCGCGATCCCGTCCGGAGCGACGATCCCGCTCCGCGCGCAGCTGCACTCGATCTCGCCCGGCGTCGCAGCCGGCGAGGTCGTGATGGAGGGCGCGCCGCTCGCCGTCCACCTCGAGTGCGACGCCCTGCAGTGGCGGCAGATGCTCTGGTACGACCGCCGGCTGATGCCGGGCGGCACCCGGCTCGACTTCGACCACATCCGCCCGACGACCCTGCGCCCGTTCGGGCTGATGTGGGCCGGGCCGAGCACGGCCGGCCAGACCGTCGAGCTGCGGATGGGCTTCTCCCTCCGCGGCACCGAGCGCGCCCGCGAGAACCTGCACCGCGACGTTCCGCCGACGACCGGCGGCTTCGACCAGCGCCGCGACCGCACCCGCAAGACCTGGCGGAAGCGCCTGCGCACGATCGCCGTGGACACTCCCTCGCCCGAGCGCGAGACCGTCTTCGCCACGGCGCTCTACCACTCGCTGATCAAGCCCTGCCTGGCGCCGGACGAGAGCCCGTTCTGGCCGAGCGACGGCCCGTTCGTCTTCGACCTCAGCACCATGTGGGACATCTACCGCACCCAGCTCCCGCTGCTCACCGCGCTCCTGCCCGAGCGCGCCGTCGAGATCGGCGCGGCGCTGCTCACCATCTGCGAGGAGGAGGGCAACTTCCCGATCGGCTACCGGATGGCCAAGGGCAGCGACCGCTTCTCCCGCCAGGGCAGCGCGCTCGCGCACACCTTCCTCGCCGACCTCTGCCGCCTCGGCCTGCCCGGCATCGACTGGGAGGCGGCCCTCGTGCACATGGGCGAGGACCTCAAGCGCACCTACGGCGAGGAGTTCCTGGCGGCGGGGGAGGCGCACCCGATCAGCCACACCCTCGACCTCGCGCACGGCTACTGGTGCACCGCCGTCGTGGCGCGGCACGTCGGCGACCACCTCCTCGCCGACCAGCTCGAGGAGCGGGCGGCGCAGTGGGTGAACGCCTACGACCTGCGCTCCGGCCTGCTCAAGGACTCCACCTACTACGAGGGCACCCGGCACAACTACTCCTTCCGCCTGCTGCACGACATGGCCGGCCGCATCGCGATCAGCGGCGGCGACGACGCCTTCGTCGCGCAGCTGGACGAGTTCTTCGGCTACGGCGCCGAGCCCGTCGTGCAGCCGGGACTGCGCCCGGACCGCGCGGAGATGCTCGCGGGCTCCGCCCTCGGCCGCTTCGAGGGGCTGAACAACGAGCCCGACATGGACGCGCCCTGGGCGTACCACTACGCGGGCCGGCCCGACCGCACGGCCGAGATCGTGCACGGGGTGCTGCACCAGCGCTTCGGCGCGGGTCGCGGCGGTCTGCCCGGCAACGACGACTCCGGTGGCCTGAGCTCCTGGTACGTCTGGGCGAGCCTCGGGCTCTTCCCCGTCGCCGGCCAGGGGCTGCTCCTGGTCAACGCGCCGGCCTTCGCGCGCGCCTCGATCGCGGTCGGCGGGGCGGACGTCGAGCTGCGCACGACCGGTTTCGTCGAGCCGGTGCCGGGTGGCCCCGTGCAGTACGTGCAGTCGGCGGAGCTGAACGGCGCACCGCTCGAAGCGAGCTGGATCACCGCCGCCGAGCTGCACCGCGGCGGCGAGCTGACGCTGCACCTCGGCCCCGAGCCGGCCGGCTGGGGGAGCGCCCCTGAGCACCGCCCGCCGTCGTTCCCGCGGCACTGAGCACCCCTACCGCCTCCACCGCCTCCACCCCGCCCGCCTCCCTCCCGCCCGCACCGATCACCCCTGAAGGAGCACCATGGACCAGAGCACGCACGCCCACACCGTGCAGAACCGACTCGTCATCGTGGTCCGCGCGGATCCGGTGATCTGCGGGCACTCGGTCGAGGCCCGCAACCTCGCCGAGACCGCCCTGGAGCGCGGCTTCGACGAGGTGCGGATCGTCACCTGGCCGATCGAGCGGCTCCAGGCCGCCGGCCTCCCGCTCAAGCCGCTCGACGCCGTCCTCCCCTACAGCGACGGCATCATTGTCGAGCGCCCGGAGCCCGTCGGCGACTACAAGGTGCCGGACGGCCGCTTCCTCGCCGGCATGGTCGGCCGCCTGGTCGAGCTGTTCACCGACGGCGTGCCCACCGTCTGCCTCTCCCTCTACCTCAGCCCGCACACCCTCGCGGTGGCGGACGCACTGCGCGCCGCCTGGAGCACCGGACTCCCGGTCGACGTCACGACGATCGCCGAGGCGGTCGGCTCCGACGTCACCAACGTCGTCCGCCGGGCGGTCGAGGACGGCCGCCTCGGCGCCGCCGCGCACATCTTCGCCTCGTACCTCTCGCAGGACCACTGCGTCGCCGTCTCCGAGTACACCCGCGACCTGATCGTCGAGGAGGCCGAGCGGATCGACGCGGTGCACGGCACCCGCTTCGCCGAGCAGTGCCGCGCGCGCATCGAGATCTCCTACCCGGCGATCGACTCCGACGCCTACACCGGGCTCGACCCGGCCGTGGTCGACGAGGTGGTGCGCGCCCGCGGGCTCCGCACCGACGGCTACGTGCTCTTCCTCTCCCGGCTGACGGAGGCGAAGGGCGTCGAGGACCTCATCGCCGGCTACGAGCGCAGCGCCGTGCACACGGATCGGGAGCTGGTCATCGCCGGCCGCGGACCGCAGGAGGCGGAGCTGAGGCGCCTTGCGGCCGCGTCGCCGCTGGCGCACCGCATCCGCTTCCTCGACGACGTCGGCGACGCGGAGAAGCCCTTCCTGATGGCCGGCTGCTCGGCGTTCGTGCTGCCGAGCAAGCCGCGCCCCGAGTTCGTCGAGACCTTCGGCATCGCGCTCGCCGAGAAGATGCTCGCGGGCGGCGGACCCGTCATCACGACCCTGACCGGCGGCATCGGCGAGGCGGTCGGCGAGCACGCGTTCATCACCCCGGTCGACGCTCCGGACACGATCGCCGCGCTGCTCGACCACGTCGTCCTCGAGCTGACCGCGGAGGACCGGGCGCAGCGGGCCGTCGCGGCGCGCGAGTACGCCCTGCAGTTCGACCGCCGCCGGGTGTTCGACCGTATGTTCGCCCGCCTCGGGCGCCCGGTGCAGGCGGGACGGGCCGCCTAGGCGCCGCCCTCGGCCGCGACAGCCAGGCGGTAGCGGACGAAGCGGAGGGTGAAGCTGTGCCGGTCGCCGACGCCGAGGCGCTCCGCCAGCACGCGGATGCCGAGCACGGCGACGACGCGCCACCACTCGAGCTCGTCGGAGACGACGGCGGTGAACTCGTCGCCGGGCCGGACGTCATCGGGATCCGTGCCGGGGGCCCCGGCGCTGGAGCGCGGGGCGGTGGTCGTGTCGATCATGGCGCCGACTCCTGTCGGCAGGCCTCGCGGGAGCGCTTCGGGTGCGCCGCGCACCCGGATGCCGGGCCCACGAGAGGGGGAGCTCGCTACCCGGCATCCGGTCATGCGCGCGGTCACGGGGTCGAGCCCGCCGGAACGAACCCGGACCGCACTCGAAGTGTAGGCCTGCGCCCTGGGCGTGGCGCGAAATGTCAAGCGCTTGCAAGGCAGTTCGGAGAGTCCGACAGATATCGGCGAAGTCGATGCCGGCCGGTCCTTCAGAGGCGACCGGCGCCAGTCGGCGAGCGTCAGGCGGCGCGCTAGGCGGTGTGCGCTAGGCGGCCGGCTCCGCGCGGCGCAGCGGCACGGCGGTCGCGCCGACGGGCTCGGGGACGATGCGCAGACCGGCGCCGCTGTTGGCGCGCTCCATCAGGGCCTCGATCCACTCGGGGTTGATCGTCGGCTGGCGGCTGCCCTTGAAGTCGAACTGCAGCGGGATGGTCGGGTGCATCCAGACGCCGCGGCGGCCGGTCCCGGCGTTCGGGCTGGCGTCGAGGGTGAGCAGGAAGCGCTCGTCCCGGCGGAACTTGTTGATGATGACGATCTGCAGATGGGCCAGAGTCCGGTCGTCGACCTCGATGGCCGCCGGAGGAGTGCCGTACATGATGCTGCCCATGGTCTTCTCCCGTTCGCACGAAGACAGGAGCCTGTCCCTGTCGCTAGAAAGACTGTCTACTAGTTTGACTAACGATGTCAAGCCGTGCCGGATGAACGGACGGTGATGCCGGGCGCGCCCCGAGTGCCGAACGCCGAGGACGCGTTCTCGGCACAGAACGCGGAGGGCGCGGCCGGGCCGAGCGGCTCAGGCGCGGCGTCGCTCGACGGTCAGCTCGTGGTCGGCGTCGTCCTCGAGGACGTCGCCCTGCTCGCCGGGGATCTCGACGATCTCGCGGACGGTCTGCAGGAAGCGGACCACCGCGCTCGCCTCCTCGGGGGAGAGCTGCTCGGCCGCGGCCAGCATCCGCTGGTTCATGTCGTCGAGCGTCTCGCGCACCTCGCGGTGGGAGGTGGGGGTGGCGACGATCCGGATCGCGCGCCGGTCGCTCGGGTGCGGCTGGCGGAGGACGTGACCGCTCTTGACCAGGCGGTCGATGAGGACGGTCGTCGAGGCGGAGGAGATGCCGAGATAGGCGGCGAGGTCCTTCGGACTGACGTGCTGGCCGCCCTGCTGCCGGCGCATGAGGAACTGGACCGCGAGCAGATCGTTCTCGCCCATGCCCATCGATCCGCGGGTGCGTCGGCGCATGGCGCTCTCGGCCGTGCGGAAGGCGCGCATCGCGCCGAGGACCTCGGCGGCCCCGGGCGCGCTCGGAGCGGCCGGGTGCCGGAGGGCAGCCGGCCGAGTCAGCGCGACCTCGTCCATGCACCACAGCTTAGACAGTCATGTAGCAAGAAGATCTAGTCATGTACAACCCCGTCCTGGTGCTTGTCCTCGGCGACCCCAGACGGTACGAATGGACAAGCTAGTTAGACGAGCTAGCGAAATCAGGAGGACGGAGGACGGCATGCTCGACACCGCACCGGTCCTCCCGCTCTCGGATCCCCTCCTCGGCACGACTCTGGCCGACCGCTACCTCCTCCTCGAGCGCATCGGCGAGGGCGGCAGCGCGACGGTCTTCCGGGCGCGCGATCTCAACCTGGCGCGCTCCGTCGCCGTGAAGATCTACCGCGAGGTCGCCGGCACCCCGAACGAGCGGTCGCGGCGCGAGCGCGAGGTGCGCCTGCTGATCGACTCCCGCCACTCCTCGATCGTCGAGATCCTCGACCAGGGCGAGATCGCGACGGACGAGGGCGCGCTCGCCTTCCTCGTCCTCGAGTACTTCGACCCGGCCGATCCTGCCGCCGGCTGGTTCGCCTCCGGCGACGAGCAGCTGCTCGCCGAGATCGGCGCTCAGCTCGCCGACGCTCTGGCGCACCTGCACACGCGGGACGTCCTGCACCGGGACGTGAAGCCCGAGAACGTCCTGGTCCGCACGCGGTCCGTGGCCGCCGCCGGTGCTCGGCACGAGGCGAAGCTCAGCGACTTCGGCATCGCCCGGGCCGTCGACGACGCGCGGCTCACCCGCTCGGACGTCCTGGTCGGGACTGCGGCGTACCTCAGCCCCGAGAGCCTCGGCTCCGGGACGGTCGGCCCGGCGTCCGACGTCTACTCCCTCGGCCTGGTGCTGCTCGAGGCGGTCTCCGGCCGTCGCGCCTACACCGGCACCACCCTGGAGATCTCGCTGCAGAGGATGCACCACGCCCCGGTCGTCCCCGACTCGGTGCCCGAGCGCTGGCGCGGGCTGCTGACCGAGATGACCCGCCTCGACCCCGCCGCCCGCCCGAGCGCCGACGAGGTCGCGCGCCGACTGTGGTCCGGACTGCGCGACGAGCCGCGGGCCACACCGCTGCGCAGCGGCGTGCACGGGGCGATCGCGGCGCTCTCGGCGGTCGCGGTCGGCGTCGCCTCGACGCTCGCGCTGCTCGGCCGTCTCGGCTGACCTGTCGCCCCGGCAGCGCTTCCTCGGTCGACGCGCCGCCTCGGCCGGCCCGTCGACGGCGAGGTCTGGTCCCCGCGGTGCCGCCCCGTCCAGGTGGTGGGCAGGGGCGCTGTCGTAGTCTCCCGGTGACCGTCGACCCGCTGACCGTCGACCGACGCCGACCGTCCGCTGCACCGCCGCGGACCCGAACGGAGCCGATCCCATGAGCCCGCGCCGCCTCTTCCGCATCCTGTCGATCCTCGAGGCGGTGACCTGGACGCTCCTGCTCGTCGGCATGCTGCTCAAGTACGCCGTCGGAGTCGGCGACTGGCCCGTGAGCGTGGCCGGCCCGATCCACGGCTTCGCGTTCCTCGCCTACGGGGCGGCCGCACTCGTCCTCGCGGTGAACCAGCGCTGGACCGTGGGAGCGACCCTGCTCGCGCTGGCCAGCGCCGTGGTGCCGTACACGACCATCCCGCTGGAGCGCGGCTTCGAGCGGCGGGGGCTCCTCGAGGGGGACTGGCGCCGTGAGGCGAGCGGCGACTCGCGCGACCGGAGGCTCCCGAGCCGGCTGCTGCGCTGGGCGCTCGGCCGCCCGGTCCTCGCGGCCGCCCTGGTGCTGGCCGCTGTCGCCGCGGTCTTCGCCGCGCTGCTCGTCGTCGGCCCGCCGGGCGGCGGCGAGGCCTGATGGCCCTGATCGGGTCAC
This sequence comes from Rathayibacter sp. PhB152, assembly GCF_003751395.1. Lineage (NCBI taxonomy): Bacteria > Bacillati > Actinomycetota > Actinomycetes > Micrococcales > Microbacteriaceae > Rathayibacter > Rathayibacter sp. PhB152. The sequence goes on from NZ_RJUT01000003.1 coordinate 553,463, forward strand.
CCGCCGCGCGATCGCATCGGGATCCCGCGTGAGCACTCCGGCGCGGTGGATCTCCTTGGAAGAGACGCACGCAGCCGTGCTGGTCGAGTAGCCCCCCGCGCGCTGTTCATGCTGATCGAGTAGCCCGCGCAGCGGGCGTATCGAGATCCACCGTCGTCAGAACGGTGCGGGCACATCGACGAAGTGCGGCCGTGGGGGCGGGTCGGGCGGACGCCCGGGGAGTGCCGGTGGCCGGTTGCTGATCCGCCGGCCCGTCGGGCTCGTCCAGACGATCGCCTCGTCGTCGTGTCTGACGTACGTCCACTGGTCCCCGTGCCGGATGTGGTGGTGCGAGGTGCAGAGTGAGACGAGGTTCTCCAGGGAGGTCTCGCCGCCGTTGCGCCATTCGAGGGTGTGGTCGGCCTCGCTGGTGGCGGCGGGCCGTGTGCAGCCGGCGAAGCGGCAGGTCTGATCGCGGAGTTGGAGGTGCAGGCGCATCTGCGGCGGCGGGATCCGGTAGGTGCGGCCGACGGAGACGACCGCGCCGGTCTCCGGATCGGTCAGGACCCGGGTGAAGGAGGCGGCCGTGCGGATCAGCTCTCGGGCGATCGGTGCGGGCACGGGTCCGTAGCCGTCGAGGTCCGCGGGAGCGTCGTCCAGGCCCACGGCCGTCGACGCGGCGAGGGTCAGCCGCACCTCGGCGCGGATGCCGGGGACGAAGGTCGGGTCCGGCCGATGATCAGGATCAGGGGTCGTTCCCGCTATGTCGCCGTCGCAGAGGAGATCGACGGCGGCGTCGGCGCTGAGCTGCTGGAGAGTGCGGGGGTCGCCGTCGTCGCGGAGGGTGCGGGCGATGCGCCGCAGCCGGTCGTAGGCGCCGGAGACGACCGGTGCAGGAGCGTGAAGGCAGAGCGTCGCCATCCCGTCGACGTCCGGCGTGACCCAGACCGCGCGGTCCTCCCGGGCGCGAGCGTGGCGCTCGGCGAGGGGCTGCTCGTGGAGTTCCTCGCGCCAGCGGCTGAGTGCTCGGCGCAGCTGGGTGGTCGTCATCGTGGGGGCGGCGTCGGCGGCGCGCTCGTCGAGTGCTGCGCGGGAGGCCTCGGGGAGGCTGCTCGCGGTTCTGCAGACGGCCTCGCCGGCCTCCCAGAGGATCCGGGCGTCGCGGAGCAGGGCGCGGGTGAGGGGCAGGTGCTCCATCAGCATCTGCGCGGTCTCGAGGCGTCGGCAGACGTCTCGCTCGGAGACGCCGAGCGTGACCGCGAGCTCGGCGCGGATGGAGCGCTCGACGAGGTCGCGGGTCTCGCTGCGGGTCGCGCCGCGGGCGAAGGATTCCGGGACGGTGAGCGCGACGCGGCAGCCGCGGTGCATCCGTTCCGCGGCCCTCAGGCGCGTCGGGGATGCGGCGCGCTCGGTGGCGGCGGCGTCGGTGAAGCAGTCGCGCACCTCCGCGAGTGCTGCTGCATTCTCATCTTCTGACATACGCGTATTGAAGCAGGGACCACCGACAGCCCGGTCGGAACCAGGGGCTGACCGGGGACAACGCCGTGGGATCGCGTGTGTGGAGGAGACTCGCTCCCGGATGTCTCGGTGATGGCGGGTCTCGATACGCCGCCGGAGGCGGCTACCCGACCAGCATGCCCGGCCGCCCTGCGGGGTGCTCGGCCGGCATGGGCACTCTCTTGCTGGTCGAGTAGCGCGCGCAGCGGGGGTATCGAGACCCACTTGCGTCAGAAGGACGGCTCGGCAGATCGGCCTCGCTGATGACGGTGGGTCTCGATACGCCCTGCGGGCGGCTCGATCAGCAGGGGATGTGTCGCGGCGTCAGGACGTGCGGGTCGCGGCGTCGATCAGGATCTCGGCGGCGCGGCGGGCGTGCAGGGCGGGCTCGGGGGTGCCCGAGATGGCGGCCGTGGTCTGCGCACCCTCGGCGAGGAGGGCGAGCTGCGCGGCCAGCTCGGCGCCGCCGCCGACCTCCTCGGTCAGCACGGCGAGGAACCGCTGGAAGGTGTCCTTGTGCTCCCGGGCCAGCTGCGCGACCGCCGGGTTGGACGAGCCGAACTCGCCGAAGGCGTTGATGAAGCTGCAGCCGCGGAAGGAGTCCTCGGAGAACCAGTCGAAGAGGAAGTCGTAGATCGCCAGGAGCTTCGGCCGGGCGCCGGTCGCGGCGGCGACCCGGCTGCGCACGCCGAGGGTCCACTGCTCGTGGCGGGCCTGCAGCACGGCCAGAACGAGCGACTCCTTGCTCGGGAACTCCGAGTAGAGGCGCTTGAGCGAGACGCCGGCGGCGGTGCGCAGCGCGTCCATCCCGACCGACTGGATCCCGCGCTCGTAGTAGAGGCGGTCGGCGGCCGCGAGGATCGCCTCGCGGGGAGGCGTTGCTTCGAGGGTCGGCGGCGTCATCTCTCCATCGTAGGCGCAGAGGGAACGCGCGTTCTCAGATGTCCGACATCCATCGGCCCCGGCCCCGGCCGCCTCGGCCGCGGGCCCCGGCCGGTGTCGGAGGCTGCTGCTAGCGTCGGGCGCGCCCGGACCCCTCCTGATCGTCGCCGGCGATCGGGGCCCGTGCGAGAGGCGGTCCCCGTGGTTCTGGCGATGCAGGCGGACGAGTTCGGCGGGCCCGAGGCCCTCCACGCGGTGACGGTCGAGCCCGGCGAGCCCGGTCCCGGCCGGGTGCGCATCCGCGTGCGCGCCGCGGGCGTCAATCCCGCGGACGCGAAGCTCCTCCGCGGTCTCTTCGGCCGCGGACGCACCCCCGTCCGCCCCGGCAGCGAGGTCGCCGGAGTGGTCACCGCGGTGGGGGAGGACGCGGCCGGGCCCCTCGGCACCGTCGCGGTCGGCGACGAGGTGGTCGCCTTCCGGGTCTCCGGCGGCTACTCCGAGGAGCTGGTGGTGCCGGCCGCCTCGGTCCTGCCGAAGCCGCCGGGCCTCGCCTGGGAGCAGGCGGCCGGGCTCCTGCTCACCGGCACGACCGCGGTGCACCTGCTCGAGGCGACGCACGTCTCCGCCGACGACACCGTCCTGATCCACGGGGCGAGCGGCGCCGTCGGCAGCCTCCTCGTCCAGCTCGTGCGCGAGCGCGGCGCGCGTGCCGTCGGCACGTCCAGCGAGCGGGGCGCCGCGATCGTCGAGCGCTTCGGCGGCGAGTCCGTGCGCTACGGGGAGGGGCTGGTGGAGCGGGTGCGCGCGCTGGCGCCCGAGGGCGTCGACGTCGCGCTCGACACGGCCGGCACCGACGAGGCGCTCGACGCCTCCGTCGCGCTCGTCGCCGACCGCTCCCGGATCGCCACCGTCGCCGGCTTCGAGCGCGGCGCGGCGCTCGGCGTCCTGCTGCTGGGCGGCGGCGAAGGCGCCGATCCCGGCACGGCCCTCCGCGACGCCGCCCGGGCGCCGCTGCTCGAGCGGGCCGGCCGGGGTGAGCTCGAGGTGGTGCTCGGCCGCTCCTTCCCGCTCGCCTCTGCCGTGGAGGCGCTCGCGCTGGTGGAGTCGGGCCGCGCCGGCGGCAAGGTGGTGCTCCTCCCCTGAACGCCGTCGACCCCAGCGCCGCAGACTCCCGACCCGTGGACCCGCGCCCCGTCGACCTCGGCGCGAACGGCCCCTTCGACGTCGTCGGCGCCGCGAACCTCCTCCTGCACCACTCACTGCCCGGGGTCGAGCGGGTCTCCGACGACGGTCGGCGCCTCGAGCGCCACGTCACCGTCGGGTCGCGACCGGTGCCGCTCGCGCTCGAGCTGACCGCTTCCGGCGTCCGGGTCACGACGACCCACCCCGCCGTCCTCCCGCTGGTCCGCGCCTGGTTCGACCTCGACTCCGACGTCGAGGCGATCGGCGCCGCCCTCGCCCGCGATCCGCTGCTGGCCCCGATGGTCGCCGCCCGGCCGGGCCTGCGGGCGACGCAGTATCCCGAGCCGTTCGAGGCCGCGGTGATGGCGGTGCTCGGCCAGCAGGTGTCGGTGGCGGCGGCGAGGACCTTCGGCGGGCGCGTCGTCACCGCGTTCGGACGCGAGGGCGAGGGGGGACTCCGCTCGTTCCCGACGCCCGAGGCCCTCCTCGCCGGACCGATCGAGGGGCTGCGCGCCGCGATCGGCGTGACGCGGGCCCGCGCCGCGACCGTCCGCGCCGTCGCGGCGGCCTTCGCCGACGGTCTGGTGCTCGATCGCGCGGGCGACCTGCCCGAGCAGCGCCGGCTCCTGCTCGCGATCCCCGGCATCGGGCCGTGGACCGCCGACTACCTCGGCCTCCGGCTGCTCGGCGACCCGGACGCGTTCCCCGCGGGCGACCTCGTGCTGCGCCGCGCCCTCGGCGGGATCGGCACGGCGGCGGCGGACGCGGCCTCGCAGGCCTGGCGTCCGCACCGCGCCCATGCGGCGTTCCACCTCTGGGCGTCGACGGGCGCCGTGTGAGGCCTCCGAGCCCGTGCCGTCCGAGCCCGTGCGGTCCGAGCCTGTGCGGTCCGAGCCTGTGCGGTCCGAGCCTGTGCGGTCCGAGCCCCTGCGACCGGCCCGAGCGCGTCCCGCCTAGCCCGAGGAGGCGCGCACGACGAGGGTGCCCTCGAGGAGGGTCGAGCCGGTCACGCCGCCGATCAGGCGGTCGAGGGCGGCCTCGGCCAGCGCCTCGAGCGGCTGCCGCAGCGAGGTGAGGGGCGGTGCGCTGTACTCGCCCTCCCAGGTGCCGTCGAAGCTCGCGACCGCGATGTCGTCCGGCACCCGGAGCTCCGCGTCACGGAGCGCGCGGAGCACGCCGATCCCGATCAGGTCGGAGGCGGCGAAGACGGCGTCGGGCCGGGGCGACAGACCGGCCAGGACCCGGCCGGCGGCCCAGCCGCCCTCGCGGGAGTAGTCGCTGCGGAGTGCGGGACCCGGCTCCCGCCCGGCGTCGAGGCACGCCGACTCCCAGCCGCGCCGACGGGCCTCGAACCGGCCGCGGTCGTCCCGCTCGACGTCGCCGACGAAGGCGATGCGGCGCCGACCCGTCTCGAGGAGGTGGCGGGTCACCGCCGCCGCGCCGGCCTCCAGGTCGACGCCGACGCCGTTCGCCCCCGACTCGTCGCTGCTGTTGAGCTGCAGCCAGGGCACGCCGAAGGCGTCGATCGAGCCCCGGTCGACGGGGCCGCCCGCCAGGAGGAGCACCCCGGCGATCTGCCGCGCGGTCAGATCGCGGAGGCGGGCGTGCAGGGCGTCGACGTCCGGGATCGAGGTGACCACGAGCAGATCGAGTCCTCGGGCGCGCGCCGCGTCCTCGACGGCGCTGGCCAGCTCGGTGAAGAGCGGATTGGTGAACACCCGCCGACTGCCGACCGGGGCGAGCAGCGCGATGGTCCGCGAGGTCCCGGTCCGGAGGGCGGCCGCCGTGGCGTTCGGCCGGTAGCCGAGCTCGGCGATCGCCGCCCGCACCCGCGCCGCGGTCGCCTCGGCGACGGGCGCGGTCCCGGTGAGCGTGTACGTCACGACGGCGTCGCTGACGCCGGCCAGGCGGGCGACGTCGCGCCGAGTGACCCGTCGCGAGGTGTTCATCGCAGCGAACCTACCGCGCCCGCGCTGACAGCGCCCGCCCCGCCCGCGCCCGTCCGAAGGGAGTCACCCGCCTCAGCTCGCGGGCGGCCGCACGCTCCCGACCCGGGTCACCTCGTAGAGCACCCCGCGCTCCGGGTGCAGGAGCGGCGGGACGAGTCCCGCTCGGCCGAGCAGGGCGCCGGACAGCTCGAACGCCCCGCCGTCCTGCGGCCACCAGATCGCGTCACGGACCGCGGCGTCCCGCGCGCCGATGACGACGGGGGCGACCCGGTACACCGACTCCGGATCGAGGCCGGGCAGGCGGACCCGCCCGGGGGAGACGACGCCGGCGCGGGCCAGCGAGACGTACGCGAAGACGGCGGCCGAGCGGTCGGGAGCGACGACACCGTGCACCGCGATCGTCTCGTCCGGGTGGTCCAGGCGGACGAGGTCGCCGCCGTGCAGCAGCGGCCGGAGCCGCTTGTGCAGGGCGATCCACTGGCGCAGCTCCTCGAGCTCCTCGTCGCCGGCGGAGCGCAGGTCCCACTCGACGCCGAGGTGGCCGAACAGCGCCGTCAGAGCGCGGAAGGACAGGTCGTGCACGCGGCCCGTCGTGTGCGAGGCGCCCGACGCGATGTGGGTCCCCATCAGCTCCGGCGGCAGCAGCTGGCCGGTCCAGCGGTTCATCTGCTGACGGTCGAGCGGGTCGTTGTTGTCGGAGACCCAGACGCGGTCGGTCCGCTCCAGGATCTCCAGGTCGACCCGCGCTCCGCCCGAGGAGCAGGACTCGATCTCGAGCCCCGGGTGCAGGGCCCGGATCTCGTCCATCAGCCGGTAGACCGCGAGCGTCTGGCGGTGCACGCCCGGCGCGCCGTCGGGGCGCCGGCCCGCGTCGGTGAGGTCGCGGTTGTGGTCCCACTTGATGTAGCCGATGTCGTACTCGTCGAGGATCGCGAGGATCGCGTCGCGGAGGTGCGCGAAGCAGTCCGGATCGCCCAGGTCGAGGACCTGCTGCCAGCGCGACTCGGGGGGCATCCGGTCACCGGTCGAGAGGATCCACTCAGGGTGCGCCCGGGCGAGGTCGGAGTCCGGGTTGACCATCTCGGGCTCGAACCAGAGCCCGAACTGCAGGCCGAGGGAGCGCACGTGGTCGACCAGGGGGTGCAGTCCGTCCGGCCAGACGTCGCTCGAGACGGTCCAGTCGCCCAGGCCGGAGTGGTCGTCCCGGCGGCTCCCGAACCAGCCGTCGTCGAGCACGAAGCGCTCGATCCCGAGGTCCGCGGCGCGGTCGGCCAGCTCGACGAGCGCGTCGAGGTCGTGGTCGAAGTAGACGGCCTCCCACACGTTGATCGTGACGGGCCGCGCCGAGTGCGGGTGGCCCGGCCGGGCGCGGAGCTGCCGGTGGAAGCGCCGCGCGACCTCGTCGAGTCCGTCGCCGTAGACGGCGTGGATCCACGGTCCGGTGTAGGTCTCGCCGTGGGCGAGCCGGATCTCGCCGGGCAGCAGCAGCTCGCCGCCGCCGAGGGTCTGCACGCCGGTGTGCACGCGCTCGACCTGGTGGACGTGGTTGCCGGACCACGCGGTGTGCAGGCCCCAGACCTCGCCGCGGGCGAAGCCGAAGCCGGGCTCGCCGACGCTGAGCAGGGTGGCGGCGTCCGCCCCCGTCCGCCCGTGCCGGCCCTCGCGGCGGTGCGCGCCGATGGTGACGGCCGAGCGCTGCGGCACGCGCTCCTTGCCCCAGCGGCCGGCGAAGTCGAGGATCTCGCTCGCCGAGGGCGGGGTGGGCAGGCTGAGCAGCAGCTCGTCGACCTGGTAGCCGTCCTCGCCGAGGTTGGTGAGCGCCGCCCGCATCCGCAGCACGCCGGAGGGGTCCAGGACGATCACGATCTCGAGTCCGAGCGCGGCGACGTCGTCCCGGGCGCAGACGACGAGCGTGCCCGCGCCGGCGTCCGCGATCTCGCCGGCCGCAAGGGCGGCGCCGTCGAGCTCGAGGCTGGTGGTGCGGAAGGCCGGCGACCAGGCCGCCCCCGCGCGGGACCCGCTGAGGCCGGGCCGGCCGGTCCAGCCGGTGGAGTGCTCGAGGAGCACCGCGAGACGGATCGGCTCGTCGATGTCGTTCGGGCCGACCGGGGCGACGCCCGAGAGCACCAGCGCGTCGAACGCCGCCCGATCGAGCGGCCCGCAGTCCGCCCCCCAGTGCGCGACCGACGGGAGCCGGGAGTCGCTGAGGTCCAGCACGAGGGCGACTCCGGCGCTGCGGAGGACGACTCCGGTCGAGGGGGTGGCGAGTGTCACGGTGAGTGTTCCTGTTCTGCCCGGATCAGGGCTGTTCTGCCCGGTCAGGGCTGTTCTGCCCGGTCAGGGCGCAGCCGGTGCGCAGCCGCAGGACTCCCGGAGGAGCAGCTCCCCGCGGAACAGCGTGTGGTGCGCCTTGTCGGGCGTGAAGTCGATGATGGTGTCGATCGCAGCGCGGGCCATCTCGCGGACCGGCTGCTTGAAGGAGGTGAGCCGCGGGACGCTGAACGCCGACTCCGCGGTGCCGTCGTAGGAGATGATCCGCAGGTCCTCCGGGACCCGGAGCCCGAGGTCGGCCGCGCCGCGGAGGACGCCGATGCCGAGGAGGTCCGAGCCGGCGAAGACGGCGTCGGGCCGGTTCGGGGTGTCCAGGAGCATCCGCGCCGCCTCGATCCCGCCCTCGCGGGTCCAGGTGGTGGTGACCACCGGTCCGGGCTCCAGGCCGATCTCCTCGATCGCCTCGGCCCAGCCCAGCACCCGCGGGTCGGTGGTGTCCTGCGAGCTCGCGCCGATGACGAGGCCGACGGAGCGGCAGCCGTGCACGTCGGCGAGGTGCTGGACGACGGTGCGCGCGCTGTGGCGGATGTCGACCCCGACGCTGGCGGCGCCGTCCGCGGGATGGAAGGCGTCGATCCACATCACGGGGACGGGGATCGAGTCGAGGGAGGAGCGGTCGCTCGCGTGCCGGACGCTCGAGAGCATCACGCCGTCGACCCCGCGCTGCGCGATCTCGTCGAGCAGCCGCACCTCCGTCTCGAGGCTCTCGTGCGAGTTGGCGATGAGCAGCGCGTAGCCGCGCTCCGTGGCCGCGATCTCGAGCTGCAGCGCGTACTCGGAGAAGAACGGGTTGCTCACATCGGCGACGATGAGGGCGAGGGTGTGCGTCCGGCCGGTGCGCAGGGCGCGAGCGGTGGAGTTCGGCCGGTAGCCGAGCTCCTCCATCGCCGTCCGCACGCGCTTCGCCGTCTCGGGAGTGACGTGCTTCGCCCCCGTCATCACGTAGCTGACGACGGCCGAGCTCACCTGCGCCCGCTCCGCGACGTCGTTGCGGGTCGGGCGCTTGCGGGGGGTGGTGGTGTCCGGCACGGGGTCTCCTCGAGTAAGCGACGATCGGCGGAGAGGGGGACAGGATCGCCCCCTCTCCGCCAGTCTGGCCGAAGCGCTACTGGAACAGCGCGTTCACCTGATCGTTCGCCGACGACAGGGAGGACGGGTCGGCCTGGCCCTCGAACACCGCGTCGACCGCCGGCTGCATGATGCCGTTGATCTTCGCCGCGTTGTCGGAGATCGGGAAGAGGAACGTGGTCCCCTCGTCGACCTGCCCGGTGAAGGCCGTGACGTCGATCCCGCGCTCCGCGAAGGCGGCCTGGGCCGCGTCCGAGCCGGAGGGGATGGCCGGGAAGACGACGCCGGCCGCGCCGATGACGTCCTGGCAGTCGGCGGAGGCCATGTACTCGACCCACTTGGCCGAGGCGGCCTTGTTGTCCGAGCCGGACCAGATGGAGTCGGCCAGTCCGTTGAACATCGTGGCGCGCGTGCCGTCGGGGCCGGTCGGGGTCGGCGCGGTGCCGACCTGGATGTCCTTGAGGCCGTAGAAGGAGTTGATGTTCCACGAGCCGTTGGTGATCATCGCGTACTTGCCGGCGCCGAAGGTCTGCGTCGAGTCGCTGCCGGTGACGGCCGCGAGGGAGGGCATGTAGCCCTCGTCGATGACCTTCGCCATCCAGCCGATGGTCGCCTGGAAGCGCTCGTCGTCGTAGTTGTACTTCGTGCCCCAGGGGTTCTTGTCGGTGTAGCTCCAGCCGGTGGTGCCGGCGTACATCGACCACTGGGTCTGGCCGTTGCCGCCGCCGGACTGGCCGTCGAGGCCCAGGCCGTACACGGCGACGCGGGTCTTGTCGAAGCCGGCCTCGTCGCCGCGGACGCCGTTCACGTCGACGGTGAGGTGCGCGATGGCCTTCTCGTAGCTGCCGCCGTCGTCCGGGTTCCAGTCCAGGCCGGCGATCTGGTCGGCGGTGTAGCCGCCGTCCTCGACGAGGGCCTGGTTGTAGAAGATCGCGGTGGTGTCCCAGTCCTTCGGGAGCCCGTAGCGCTCGCCGTCCTCGCCGACCCAGAGGTCCGCGAGGCCCTTCTGGTACTGCGAGACGTCGACGCCGTCCTTCTCGACGACGCCGTCGAGCGAGACGACCTGGCCGTTGTTCACGAAGTCCGCGAACTTCGAGAGGTGGTCGGTGAACACGTCGGGGGCCGTGCCGGCGACGAAGCCGTTGGTGAGCTTCGTCCAGTAGTCGTCCCAGGAGTACTGCGAGATCGTGACGCTCACGTCCGGGTTCGCGGTGTGGAAGTCGTCGGCGCACTGCTGGTAGGCGGCCTTCTGGTTGTTGTCCCAGAGCCAGTAGTCGATGGTGCCGGAGGCGGAGCTGGTGTCGATGTCGGCGCTGTCGCCGCCACCGCTCGCTGCGCCGCCGGAGCCCCCGACGCAGCCGGTGAGTCCGAGGGTGAGGACGGTGGTGCCGGCCAGGACGGCGGCGGATCGTCGGAGGATGCGGGTCATGGTGCTGGTTCCTGTCTGCTGCTTCATTGCACGGGAGGGAAGGGAGGGGGAGAGGGAGGAAGGGGAAGGGGAGGAAAGAGGGGAAGGGGAAGGGGGCGGAGAAGAGGGAGGGGGCGGAGAAGGGGGAGGGGGCGGAGAAGAGGGAGGGGCGGTCACTTCACGCCCGAGAAGCCGATGGAGTCGACGATGCGACGGCCGAAGGCGAGGAAGAGGAGGAGGACGGGGATGGCGGCGACGACGGTCGCGGCCATCAGTCCGGCCCAGTCCGGGCTGCCGCCCGGGGTCTGCGAGCGGAAGACGCCCAGGGCCACGGTGAGCACGCGGCTGTCCTCGGTGTTGCCGGCGAGCAGTGGCCAGAAGTAGTCGTTCCAGGTGTTGATGTAGGTGAGGATGCCCAGGGTCGCGAGCGGCGCCGTGCTCATCGGCACGATGAGGCGGAAGAAGATCCGCAGCTTGCCCGCGCCGTCGAGCTCGGCCGCCTCCTCGATCTCGCGGCTGATGCCGAGGAAGAACTGGCGGAGGAAGAACACCGCGAAGGGGGTCATCAGCAGCGTCGGCAGCGAGAGCCCGATGAAGGAGTTGAGGAGCCCCAGATCGCGCATCAGGACGAAGTTGGGCAGAGCGGTGAAGATCGGCGGGACCATCAGCGCGGTGAGGAAGAGGAAGAAGACGGCGTCGCGGCCGGGCCAGCGCAGTCGCGCGAAGGCGTAGGCGGCCAGGGAGCAGAAGAGCAGCTGGCCGAGGGTGACCAGGGTCGCGTAGGCGACCGAGTTGCGCAGGTAGAGCCAGAAGTTCACGGAGGCGCCCGACCCGCCCTCGGCGAGGGCCTGCTCCTGGGTGGAGAAGCCCAGGACGCGGGCGAAGGCGCCCCAGGTGAAGTCGACGGGCAGCAGCGAGGTCGTGTCGCTGGCGAGGGCGTTCCCGGTCGAGAACGCGGTGCGCACCATCCAGAAGAACGGGAAGAGGGTGACGACGAGGGCGAGGATCAGCGCGATCCAGGCGATGACGCGGCCGAGGGAGGGCCGGCGGGCCGGTCGGGTGCGCGCGGGGACGGGCGCGGCGGACGCGGCGGCGGCGGGATCGAGGGCGACGGGAGCTGCAGTGGACATCGGCGTTCCTTACGCGAGGTCGGACTGGTCGGCGCGCAGCAGCCGGAGCTGGATCAGCGCGACGCCGGCGAGGATGACGAGGAGGACGACCGAGATCGCACTGGCGTAGCCGAAGTCGTTCTCGCCGAAGCCGACCTGGTAGATGTAGTACTGCATGACCCTCGTGGCGTTGACCGGGCCGCCCCGGGTGGTGACGGCGACCGTGTCGAAGACCTGGAACGAGCCGGTCACGGTGACCACGAGGACCAGCGCGAGCACCGGCCGCAGCAGCGGCAGGGTGATCTTCCAGAACGACCGCCACTCGCTCGAGCCGTCGATCGCGGCCGCCTCGTAGACGTAGCTCGGGATGAGCTGCAGGCCGGCGAAGACCAGCAGCGCGGTGTAGCCCATGTGCCGCCAGACGTTGACCAGCGCGATCGTCGGGATCGCCCAGTTCGAGTCGGCGAAGAACGGGATCCGGGTGAGCCCGAGGTTCTCGATGACGCTGTTGACGAGGCCGAGCTGGTAGTCGAGCAGGAGGAACCAGATCATCGCCGCGATGACGTTCGAGATCAGGAAGGGCAGCAGGATCGCCCCGCGGATCACCACGGACTGGGTGAGGCGGTGCATCAGGACGGCGAGGCCGACCGCGACGACCGTCTGGACGACGATGTTGATCAGGACGTACTCGAGGGTGACGCCGACCGAGTTCCAGAACAGCGGGTCCTTCGCCAGGCGGAGGTAGTTGTCGAAGCCGATGTACGACGGCGCGCTCATCAGGTTGTAGTCCGTGAAGCTGAGGTAGATGCCGCGGATCGTCGGGACGACGTAGAAGGCTCCGAAGCCGACGGCCGCCGGGAGGATGAACGCGAGCGCGACGAGCAGCTCGGAGCGGCGCGCCCGGCGCCGGCCGAGCGACATCGTCGGGCGGATCCGGACCGCGTCGGCGCCCTGGCGGGTGCGCCCCTCGCGGAGAGCCGTCATCGTGCGCACCAGGTTCGTCGCGCGTTCGACCGTCGTGAAAGCAGCAAGAGATGACTCCTTCGTCATTGTCCGAGCAGGTGAGGAGGCGCCCGTTCCGCGGTGCGGGGGAGCGTGCTGCGAAGGAAGCTACACGAGTAACCGGGAAGAATTCAACTGTTGAATGATTGTTCTTACATAACTACAGTCGGGCTCGGCTCCGAGCAGTGCTGCCGGGTCGGAGAGAGAGCATCATGACGATTCCGCCCGTGGATCCCGCACGCATCGCCGTGCAGATCGACCCCGACGGCGCCTTCGCCGACGTCCGAGGCTCGGGCGTCCGCGTCCACCTCGTCGAGACCGGCTCCGGCGGTCTGCGGGTCGAGGTCGGAGCCGTCGCCGCCGTCTCGCGGGTGCGGCTGCGCTGGGCCGCGGCGATCCCCGAGGACTGCCTGGTGCTCGGGGACGCGTGGGAGCGCTCCTACGGCGAGCTCGAGTGGCGCGGCGTCCGCGCCGAGCGGGTCCTGCCCTGGACGGCCCTCGTGCACCACCCGCGCACGGGCACGACCGACGGCTGGGGCGTCGAGGTGGGCGGCGCCTCGCTCGCCTTCTGGCAGGTCGACCGGCGGGGAGTCACGCTGACCCTCGACCTGCGCAGCGGCGGCGCGGCGGTCGTCCCCGGCGACCGCGTGCTCACCGCGGCGATCGTGCACGTCGTCTCCGGGAGGGAGGGCGCGTTCGCCGTCCAGCGGTCGCTGCTCCGCCGGCTCTGCCCCCAGCCGCTCACGACGGGCGGGCCCCTGGTCGGCGCGAACAACTGGTACTACGCCTACGGGCGCGACTTCGGCCTCGCCGCCGTCGTCCGCGACGCGCGCACCATCGCGGACCTCGTCGGCGACCACGCGGTGCGCCCGTTCGGAGTCGTCGACGACGGCTGGAGCTCCGCCGGGACGGCCGACGGCCTCGCGGCCTCACCGGGTCCCTGGCGGGCGGGTCGCCCGGACCGCTTCCCCGACATGGCCGAGGCGGCGGAGGCCGTCCGCGCCGAGGGCGTGCGGCCGGGGGTCTGGTTCCGGCCGCTCCTGACGCGCGAGGAGCCGATCGAGGGAGTGCGGGCCGGGCGGGACGGGGCGCTCGCCCTCGACCCCAGCTCGCCCGCCGTCCTCGAGCTCGTCGCGGAGGACACGGCCCGCCTCAGCGCCTGGGGCTTCGAGCTGATCAAGCACGACTTCTCGACCTACGACCTCCTCGGCTCGTGGGGACCGGACTTCGGCGCGGCGCCGGGCTCCGGGCCCGCGCTGCACGACCCCTCCGTCACCACGGCCGAGGCGCTCGTGCGCTTCTACGCGACGGTGCGCGCGGCGGCCGGCGAGGCGCTCGTGCTCGGCTGCAACATCGTCGGGCACCTCGCCGCCGGGCTCGTGCACGCCCAGCGGGTCGGCGACGACACCTCCGGCCTGCACTGGGACCGCACCCGCCGCGTCGGCGTCAACGCGCTGGCGTTCCGCCTCGCGCAGCACGACGCGTTCTTCACCCTCGACGCGGACTGCGTGCCCAGCACGACCGCCACCGACTGGGCGCTGAACCGCCGGTTCCTCGACCTCATCGCCCGCAGCGGGACCGCGCTCTTCGTCTCCGTCGATCCCGCGACGCGGACCGACGCCGTCGACGCCGACCTCGCGCAGGCGCTGCGGCTGGCGCTGGACGGCGGCACGCCCGGGGGAGTCGCTCCGCTGGACTGGCTGCACTCGCCGACGCCGTCGCGGTGGTCGGCGGGCGACGACGTCCTCGAGTACGACTGGGTCGGCCCGGACGGTGCCGACGCCTTCGAGCCGTTCCTCGCCGGGAGTCCGGACCCGGCACTCTGAGCGGGGGGGGCGGGCACGGCGCCCCCCCCCGCTCCGTGCGTCAGACCCGTGCCGACGCCGGGAGCGGCTCGCCGACCGCGACCGGGGCGTCGCCGTGGTCGGGGATGGGCAGTCGGGCCCCGTTCTGCCGGGCGGACTCCATCGCGACGAGCCCGGGCAGGGTGTACCGAGCGGCGACCCAGGCGTTCACGGTCGGCAGCGTGCCGGTCGAGACGGCGCGGACGAAGTCGTCCACCAGGAAGTGGTGCGAGCCCTCGTGCCCGTTCGGCGCGCCCTCCAGCTCACCGGGGAGGCGTGCGGCCTCCTCCTCGTGCACCGGTGCGTGGCCGCTGACGAAGGCGGCGCGCAGGGCGGGCGAGACGTTCTCGAGGCGCGGGTCGTCGTCCGCCATCGTCGCGGTCGTGGCGAGCTGCTCGGTCACGTCCTCGACGCCCTCGCCGGTCTGCCAGACGCTCGTCTGCACGAGCTGCTCGAAGACGCCGGTGGTGCCGAAGAAGCGGAAGCGGCTCTCGCGGAGGAAGGACGGGTAGCCGACCCGGCGGAACTCGTTGATGCGCATGGAGCCGCCGCCGTCGAGCTCGAACAGCGCCGTCATGTTCGAGAAGTCGTTGCCGAACATGCTCACGTCGGTGTCGAAGACCCCGTCGTCGAGGTGGTCGCGCATGCCCGTGCAGCTCACGCTGGTCGCGTGCATCGGCACAGCCCCCAGCACGCCGCCGATCGAGTGGGTCGGGTACCACATCGGCGGGTAGCTGGCGGTCGACTTCCAGTCGTCGCCGCCGCTGTAGCGGTAGGCGTCGTAGAAGCCGTGGTCCATGTCGTGGAGGTAGTCGCCCTCGAGGTAGAAGACCCGGCCGAAGGCGCCCTCCTCGTGCTTGCGCCGCGCGAAGACCGTGGCCGGGTTGTACTGGCTGGTCTCGCCCATCATGTAGGTCAGGCCGGTCGCGGAGACGAGGTCGATGATCTCCGCGATCTCGTCGGCGTCGCTCGCCATCGGGACGGCGGAGTAGACGTGCTTGCCCGCGCGGAGCGCCCGAGCGACCAGGGGTCCGTGGGTCCAGCGCTGCGTGAACAGGGCGACGGCGTCGACCGCCGGATCGGCGAGCATCGCCTCGAAGCTCTCGTGCGTCCCGGCCAGTCCCTCCGACTCGACGAGCGTCTCCGCGCGGCCGTCGAGGACGTCGGTCACGGTGATCGCGCCGACTCCGGGGTGGCGGTGGAAGAGATCGGCGAAGTGGCGGCTGAACTGGCCGGCGCCGACGATTCCGAGGGTGAAGGTCATGATTTCTCCTTAGAGCCGACGACGATCGGTGGCGCGGCGGACCCAGTTCAGCACGCGGGTTTACTCGTGTCAATAACATGGAACACGAGAAGACCGGAGGGCGCGGAGCGGCGCAAGAGCGGAGCCGCGGAGGAGCCGGCCCGCGACCTAGGTCAGGTACTCGACGTCGTCGTACTGCACCGCGTCGTCCGGCTCGAACTCGTCGACCGGCACGTCCTCGTGCTCGAGGATGACGGCGACGCCGGGGGAGACGAGCACGCAGACCTCGCGGTCGCCCGCGACGATGAAGCTGACCATCCCGCCGCGCTCGCGCACGGCCTCGACGAGCTTCTTCTCCAGCTCCTCGGTGTCGAAGGAGAGGGCGAGCAGGAAGCGGCGGCCGTCGATGCTGAGGCTGGTGCGGCGCGTTGTGGCGGCCGGCGTCGGCATCCCGCGCCGCTCGGAGCCGGGGGTGACGGCGCGCACGCGCATCGGGGAGGCGTGCATCCGGATCACGGAGTTCATTCGGGATCCGGCCGGGACTCGTGGTGGCGGAGACCGTGCGAGCGACGGTCCTCCTTCATCTCGGACTCGAAGAGGTGGCGGCGGCCGGCGGCGAGCTCGTCGCGCGCGGCGCGCTCCTGGTCGCGGAAGGCGGCGTAGTAGCCGTCGTCGTAGTCCTCGACGATCTGGAACGTCCAGCGGCCCTCGATGACGTTGCGGCCGACCAGCTCCTTCTCCAGGGTGTCGGCCACCGCGTCGCGCCCCGCCTCGCGGAAGGCGTCGACCGCCTCGCCGAGCGCGAGGTCCGCGGCGCCGGTCAGCCGGTGGAAGCCGTAGAGGAGCCCGCGCGCGTGCTCGACGGTCTCGAGCGCCTCGGAGAGCTTGCCCAGCGCAGCGACGGTGGCGTCGTCGAGACCGTCCGGACGCAGGTGCGCGGAATCGGGGTGGTCGTGTGAGCTGGTCATCTCCGAGAGCTTAGGCCGACCGTATTCCGCTGTGACCCCCTTGCGCCGCCGGCCGGAACCGGTCGTCCCGCGGCTGAGCGGTCTCGAAGGCGGGCGTTCAGGCGCGGCGGATCGGCGCGAAGCCGTCGGTCTTTCCGGGGTCGTGGAAGTCGCGGACCAGCCGGGCGACGAGGTCCGGCTTCTCCACGATCACGCCGTGGCTGGCGCGCGGGACGACGGCCAGCTCGGCGTCCGGGATCGCGTCGTACATCGCCAGGACGTGCTCGAAGCGGATCTCGTCGTCGTCGCCGAAGAGGAGGAGCGTCGGCACCGCGAGGCCGCGGAGATCCGCGGTGGTGAGCTCCGGCTCGGTGGCGTGCAGCGCGTCGAGCTTCGCGACGACGGTGTCCCAGTGCGCGGCGCCGTCGGGCGAGACCTCGGCGTAGCCGTCCCTCAGGAAGTCGGGGGCCTCGCCGTCGAGCACGCCGGGCAGCCAGCCGTCGCGGTGGAAGACGCCGGAGGAGAAGACCAGGCTCGCCACGAGGTCGGGTCGGCGGAGGGCGACGTGCAGGGCGACGATCGCGCCGTCGCTGTGGCCGAGGAGGTGCACGGGGACGCCGGGCAGCGACTCGATCAGGGCGATCGTGTCGCGCGCCATCGCGGCGAAGCTCAGGGGAGCGTCGGTGTCGGCCGTCCGGCCGTGCCCGCGCTGGTCGGGCAGGTGCAGCGTGTAGTCGCCCTGCAGCTCCGCCACCAGCGGCTCGAGCGAGCGCGAATCGGTGCCGCCCGGGTGCAGCAGGACGAGGGCGGGGCCGTCGCCGACCCGGTGGCTGACGAGCGGAACGGTGTCCTCGATCATGCGGCGAGCGTAGCCCCGCGCTCGCGCAGCGGGAAGGATCGCTCGCGCGGCGGGACGGCGCGCCGTCAGCGGGCGGGGACGCGGACCGGGAGCGCGACGAGGCGCACGTCGCGCAGCTCGCCGTCCTCGGCGACCGCGGTGAGGTAGGTGCAGGCCGGCTGGCGGCGGCGGTCGGTCGGCGAGCCGGGGTTGAGCAGCCGCATCCCGGCCGCGGTCCGCGAGTCCCAGGGGATGTGGCTGTGGCCGAAGACGAGCAGGTCGGCGCCGGCGTGGGCGGCGTCGGCGCGCGCCTCCCGGCCCGCCGCGGGGCCGGTCTCGTGCACGACGCGGACGTCGAGCCCGGCGATCTCCGCGCGGGCGACCTCGGGGAGGCGCGCCCGGAGCCCGGCGGGATCGTTGTTGCCCCAGACGCCGAGCAGACGCGCGGCCCGGGACTCGAGGGCGTCGAGCGCCGCCTCGTCCACCCAGTCGCCGGCGTGCACGACCAGGTCGGCCTCGTCGACCGCCCGCCAGACCTCGTCGGGCAGCGCCTTCGCGCGCTTGGGGAGGTGGGTGTCGGCGAGCAGCAGCAGCCGCACCGGGCCCTCGAGCCGCAGCGTCGGCGCGGCGGGTCGCCCGTCCGGCATCAGAGCGCGGGGCCGGGGGTCGGCTCCACCCCGCCGTCGGCGCCGGGCTCCTCGGCCGTCGCGGAGTCGCGGAGGCGGGCGTCGAGCGCGTCGAGCGCGGGGACGAACCACAGGTGGTCGCCGCGGTTCGACTCGACGACGAAGTCGTGCAGGGTGCTCGAGGCCGAGACCTGCTCGGTGATGTCGCCGACGACCACGAGCCGCTTGCCGTACATCACGAATCGCTGCACGAACTCGCCGGCGATGCCGGAGCGGAGCCGGAAGAACTCGGGATCGAGGCGGCCGACCGGGACGACGATCGTCTCGGCGTCGCTGCCGTAGATCTCGCCGATGACCGCGAGCGCGTCCTCCGAGGTGGAGAGGGCGGGCCCGTCGTCGTCGACGAGGAGGAGGGGGACGCCCTGGCGGGTCTCGGTGCGCATGGACCCAGCCAACCACGTCACTCCGTGCACGTCACTCCGCGCGGAACGAGCGCAGCCGGAGGCTGTTCAGCACCACGAAGACGCTGGAGAACGCCATCGCGGCCCCCGCGACCAGCGGGCCGAGCAGGCCGGCCATCGCGAGCGGGATCGCCGCCACGTTGTAGGCGAAGGCCCAGAACAGGTTGCCCCGGATGATGCCCAGGGTCCGCCGGCCGAGCCGGAGCGCGTCGGGCACGCGGGCGAGGTCGTCGCCGACCAGGGTGACGTCGCTCGCCTCGATCGCCGCGTCGGAGCCGGCGCCCATCGCGATGCCGAGGTCGGCGGCGGCGAGGGCGGCCGCGTCGTTCACGCCGTCGCCGACGAAGGCGACCGTGCGGCCCTCGGAGCGCAGCCGCTCGATCACCGCGAGCTTCTCCTCCGGCAGCACCTCGGCGATCACCTCGTCGAGGCCGACCGCGGCGGCGACGGCCGACGCCGCGCGCGGGTTGTCGCCGGTCAGCATCAGCACGCGGAGCCCCCGGGAGCGGAGCGACGCGACGGTGCGCGCCGCCTCGGGCCGCGGCTCGTCGCGGAGGACGGCGAAGCCGCGCAGCTCGCCCTCCCAGCCGATCCCGACGACGGTGCCGCCGTCGGCCGCGGCCTGCTCGGCGCGGGCGGCGAGGTCGCCGGGTGCGTAGCCCCACTGCTCGTCGAGCCAGCGCAGGCGCCCGGCGACGACGAGACGGCCGTCGATCCTCGCGCGGACTCCGAAGCCGGCGCTCGCGCGGAACCCGGTCGCCTCGGGAACGCTCAGCCCGCGCTCCTCCGCGCCGCGCACGATCGCGGCGGCGAGGGGGTGCTCGGAGCCGCGCTCGACGGCCGCGAGCAGGCGGAGCGACTCGTCGTCGCTCGCCGCCGCGACGGTGAAGGCGCCGGTGGTCAGCGTGCCGGTCTTGTCGAGGACGACGGTGTCGACGCGGCGGCTCGTCTCGAGCACCTCGGGTCCGCGGATCAGGATGCCGAGCTGCGAGCCGCGGCCCGTGCCGACGAGGACGGCGGTCGGTGTGGCGAGGCCGAGCGCGCAGGGGCAGGCGACGATCAGCACGGCGACGGCGGGTGAGACGGCGGCGGCGAGGTCCGCCCCGGCGAGCAGCCAGCCGACGAGGGTCGCCAGCGCGAGCAGGACGACGACCGGCACGAAGACGGCGGAGACGCGGTCGGCGAGGCGCTGCACCCGCGCCTTGCCGGCCTGCGCCTGCGAGACGAGGCGGCCCATCCGCGCGAGGGTCGTGTCGGAGCCGACGCGGTCGACCCGGACGGTGAGCACGCCGTGCGCGTTGAGCACGCCGCCGGTGACGACGGAGCCGGGGCCGACCTCGACCGGCACGCTCTCGCCGGTCAGCAGGCTCGCGTCGACGGCACTGGAGCCGTCGAGGACGGTGCCGTCGGCGGCGACGACCTCACCGGGCCGCACGCGCAGGCGGTCGCCGACCGCGAGGGCGGCGGCGGGGACGCGCTCCTCGGAGCCGTCGGCGGCGACGCGGGTCGCCTCCTTCGCGCCGAGCTTCAGCAGCGCGCGCAGCGCGGCGCCGGCGTCGCGCTTGGAGCGGGCCTCGAGCCAGCGGCCGGCCAGCACCAGCACGGGAACCGCGGCGGCGACCTCGAGGTAGATCTCGTCGTGGCCGGAGCGGGTGCCGAGCAGCTCGAACGGCATGCTCATCCCGGGTCGGCCGGCGTCGCCGAGGAAGAGGGCATAGAGCGACCAGGCGAAGGCCGCGGTGGTGCCGAGGCTGATCAGGGTGTCCATCGTGGTCGTCCCGTGCCGCAGCGCCCGCCAGGCGGTGCGGTGGAACGGCCAGGCGCCCCAGACGGCGACGGGCGCGGCGAGGGTGAGGCAGAGCCACTGCCAGTTCGCGAACTGCAGCGCGGGGATCATCGACAGCAGCACGACCGGGGCGGCCAGCAGAGCCGAGACCGTGAGGCGGGTGCGCAGGACGCGGCGCTCGGCTTCGGCGGCCTCCTCCTCGCGGGACGGGGCGCCGTCGTCCGTGCCTCCGTCCGTGCCGTCGTCCGCCGCGGGCGCCGCTCCGGAGACCGTGGCCGTGTAACCGGCGGCCTCGACCGCGGCGATCGCGTCGGCGGCCGTGGTGCCCTCGGGCAGCGCGAGCGTGGCGCGCTCCAGGGCGAGGTTGACGCTCGCGCGGACGCCGGGGAGGGCGTCCAGGCGGCGCTCGACCTTGGCGACGCAGGACGCGCAGGTCATGCCGCCGATGGCGAGCTCGAGCTGGGCGGGTGTCTCCGTGCGGCCGGTCGCGGCTGCGTCGGCCACGTCAGGCCAGGGGCGCAAGGCGGTACCCGGCGTCGGCGACGGCGGCCGCGATCTCCTCGCGGCCGAGCGGACGGGAGGAGCCGACGGTGACGGTGGAGACGCCGTCGGGGAGGAGGGAGATGTCGACGCTGTCGACCTCGGGGTAGGCGGCGAGCTCCTCGGTGACGCTGCGGACGCAGTGCTCGCAGGTCATCCCGGCGACGCCGAAGCTCTGCACCGAGGCGCCGCCCGCGGCGGAGCCCTGCCCTGACGCGTGCGCGGAGTCGTGGCCGCCGCAGGCGCAGGCGCCGCCCGACCCGCAGCCGCCCCCGGACCCGCCGACGGCTCCCTTGGCGGTGAGTCCGAGATCGAGGTGCGCGGTCATGCTGTTCTCCTTGCGTGGGGCGGGGGACCCGGCGGAGGGATACCCCCCGGGGGTACTCCCATCGTAAGCCCGTCCGCGCTCGCGGGCAAGGCGGAGGCGGAAGGCGGGAGAATCGACGGAGGAGCGCCGCGGTCCCGAGTGCTCCGGGGGAGGGGACATGGCCGCCGCACCGACGCCCGACTGGGGCGCCCCGCCGCCGCACGCCTCCGCGCATCCGCTGCCCTCCGATCCACTGCCCCCGCGGCGCCGCTTCGAGCCGACCGCACTGATCACCTCGCCGGCCGAGGTCCGCCGGGCGCGGGGCGCGCTCGCCGCGCAGCTGCGGCAGACGTCCCCGGCGAACCGGCGGCGGCTGGCCGAGTTCGCGGCGGTCGCCGACGGGGTCGCACTGCTGCGCGGCCGCGAGTTCGACCGGGCGCTGCGGCGGATCGCGGCCCCGGCCGCCGCCGTCGCACCGGACGCCACGGGCGTCGTCACCCTGGGTCCGGACGGACCGGCGCTCGCCGGGGAGCGTGCCGACGCCCTGGCCATCGCGGACTGGAGCGACGTCCTCTCGGTCGAGGTCGGCACGGTCGCGCACGGCGCCTTCCGCGTCCGCGCCGTCGTGCTCGCTGTGACGGCGGCACGGCCGGAGCGGGGCGCCGCCGCGGGCCAGGGCTTCCGCGGCCTGGTCTCCGAGGCGGCCCGCGCCTCCGCCGCCGCCCTCGCCGCGCGGGCGCGCCGCCGCGTGCTGGTGCCGCTCGTGGTCGCCACGCCGGGGCCGCTCGGCTGGACCGTCGCCGACGACCGCACCTTCCTCCTCGCCCTCGACCGGGTGCGCCGCGCGCACGGCGCCCGATGAGGGCCCGGCTGCCGTTCGCGCTCGCCGCTCTCGGCGCGCTCGCGCTCGGGCTCGCCCTGCGCTTCCTCCTGGCCGGCCTCTTCGCTGACCTCGCCGGCAGCGTCCTCTACGTCGTGCTCGTCGCCCTGCTGGTCTGCGTGCTGCTGCCGCGGATTCCGGCGGTGACCGCCGCGGGGATCGCCCTCGCCTGGTCGATCGCGATGGAGCAGCTCCAGGCGATCGGGGCCGCCGCCCGCCTGGTCGAGCTGTGGCCGCCGCTGCGCCTCGTCGTCGGCAGCACCTTCTCCTGGCTGGACATCGCCGCGTACGTGCTCGGCGCGGTGGTCGCCGCCGCCGTGCTGATCGCGGTGGCGCCGCGCGCGCGGTTCGAGCGCGAGGAGCCGGAGCGCGAGGATCCCGGCCGCGAGGGGCCGGGCCGCGGGGATCCGGGGGAGCTCCGCCCGTAGGGTGGGCCCATGCACGACGCGACACCGGCCCCGCCGCACTCGGACGACCGGCCGCGCACGGACGACCGGGCGCACGACACCCGCCGCGACCGCCGCACACCGGAGCCCGTCGATCGCTTCGCCACCGGCGAGGAGTTCCCGGAGTACCGGGTCGACCTGGAGCGGATCCGCTTCTCGCCCTACTTCGCCCGGCTCTCCGCGGTCACGCAGGTGATCTCGCCCTCCGGCGTCGGCCAGGTCGTGCACAACCGGCTGACCCACTCCATCAAGGTGACCGCCGTCGCCCGCGCGATCGCGATGCAGCTGACCACCACCGACACCGCCCAGCGCGAGCTGGTCGAGCGCCTCGGCGGCTGCGACCCGGTCGTGGTGCAGGCCGCGGCCAGCGCGCACGACCTCGGCCACCCGCCGTTCGGGCACCTCGGCGAGCAGGCGCTCGACCGCCTGGCCCGCGAGAAGCTCGGGCTCGAGGAGGGCTTCGAGGGCAACGCGCAGTCGTTCCGGATCCTCTCCGAGCTCGACGTCTGCGAGACGGTCGAGGCGGGGCTGAACCTCACCGCCGCCTCGCGCGCGGCGGTGCTCAAGTACCCGTGGGGTCGGACGGTCTGCCGGCCGGACCTCGAGACCGCCGACCCGACCGAGCTGCCGCGTGGCTCGACCGCCAGCCGCTGGGAGACCGCTCCGCCCAAGTTCTCGGCCTACACCCTCGACCTCGACGACCTGCTCGACTCCCGCACCGGCTTCACCGCGATCGCGCCCTGGCAGCAGACCCTCGAGTGCTCGGTGATGGACGTCGCCGACGACATCGCGTACTCGCTGCACGACCTCGACGACTTCTACCGCGCGGGCGTGCTGCAGCAGGCGGCCGTCGCCGTGGAGTTCCGCGCCTTCCTTCGCGAGCAGAACGCGCTGGCCGCCCTCGACGCCGACGAGCTGTGGGCGCGCGCCCCCGGCCACTCGCTGGAGATGCTGCGGCGCCGGCTGGTGGCCCGCGACCCGTGGATCGCCAGCGACGAGCACTTCCGCTCCTCCGTCGAGCGGGTCTCGACCGAGCTCGTCGAGGGCCTGCTCGCGGTCCCGTTCGACGGCTCCACCCGCACCGAGCGGGCGATCGAGTCGTTCGTCTCCTCCTGGATCGGCCGGCTGCAGCGCTCGGTGCTCGTGCTCGCCGAGCCGAACGTGCGCTCGGGGCACCTGACCCTCCTGCCCGACGCCTGGCACGACGTCGCGGTGCTGAAGTTCGTGCACACCCGCTTCGTCATCGACCGGCCCGACTTCGCGACCTACCAGCGCGGCCAGTCGCAGGTGCTCGGGACGCTCGTCACCCACCTCGACGCCTGGCTCGACGATCCGCGCGACGGCCCGCGCGCCCCGCAGAAGCTGCTCGACCTGATCGAGCTGGCGACCGACGGCTACTTCCGCCTCCGCGCCGACCGCCCCGAGTGGCTGCCGGCCGGCGAGCGCGGCCGCCCGCGCGTCGACGCGGAGTCTCTGCAGCGCCTCGGCCGCGCCCGCGGCGTCGTCGACTACGTCGCCACCCTCACCGACGAGCAGGCGATGGCGCTCGCCGCCCGCCTCCGCGGCGACCGCGAGCCCTGGGCGATGGGCACCTGACCCCGCTCGCGCACCCCGCGGCTGTCGTCCGCACCTCCCTCCCTGCTCGCCTCCGTCCGCACCTCCGGCCGCACTTCCGGCCGCACCTCCGGCTCGCGAAACCGGCTCCGGCTCGCGAGACCGGCGGACTCCGACGAGCCGAGGCGGTCTCCGCGAGCCGAACCTCGGCCGCCCGTTCCTCCGCCGACACCTCCGGCTCGCGATTCCGGCCTCGGCTCGTGGGATCCGCCGATTCCGGCGAGCCGAGGCTGTTTCCGCGAGCCGAGCGTCGACGGCTCGGACCTCCGGCTCGCACTTTCGGTCACGGCTCGTGGAATCCGGCTGTTCCGGCGAGCCGGAGCTGGTCCCGCGAGCCGAATCTCGGCCGCCCGGTCCTCCGCCGACACCTCCGGCTCGCGATTCCGGCCTCGGCTCGTGGGATCCGCGTGTTCTGGCGAGCCGAATGCCGGTGACCCGGACCTCCGGCTCGCAGTTCCGGTTACGGCTCGTGGAATCCGCGTGTTCTGGTGAGCCGGGGCGGTTTCCGCGAGCCGAATGCCGGTGACCCGGACCTCCGGCTCGCGGTTTCGGGTACGGCTCGTGGAATCCGCGTGTTCTGGCGAGCCGGGGCGGTTTCCGCGAGCCGAACGTCCGCGGCCCGGACCTCCGGCTCGCACTTTCGGTCACGGCTCGTGGAATCCGGCTGCTCTGGCGAGCCTGGGCGGTTTCCGCGAGCCGAACGCCGGTGACCCGGACCTCCGGCTCGCGGTTTCGGCCCCGGCTCGTGGAATCCAGCCGTTCTGGCGGGCCGGGGCTGTCTCCGCGAGCCGAACCTCGGCCGCCTGCTGCTGCGTCGACACCTCCGGCTCGCGATTCCGGCCTCGGCTCGTGGATCCGGCTGTTCCTGCGAGCCGAAGTCGGTTTCGCGAGCCGGAGGTGCCCGAGCGTCGGGTGGTTGACACCGGAGGGTCGGCTGTGGCCATCGTGGAGCACCTCCGCGAAAACGCGCGCGATTCCGCGCCAGCGCGCGCAGCGGACCCCCGGAGTGTGCATGTCGCCGCCGTCCAGCCCGCGTCCAGCAAGCGTCGGGTGAACGACAGCGTAAAATCACGGGGGCACATGCCGAGATCGACAACTCGATAGGGAGTTCCGTTGGACGGAAACGCAACGACCACGCACCGCAACGTCGCATTGCTGTCCGTCGCTACCACGATGGCCCCCCGGGTGACCACGTCGGAAGAGATCGACGCGCGACTGGCGCCGGCGCTGAAGCGGCTGCGACTCCCCACCGGACTCCTCCAGCGCGTCGCCGGCGTGCAGGAGCGGCGCAACTGGGGCCCCGAGCAGGGCTTCGACGGCGCCGCGATCGAGGCGGGCAAGCGCGCGCTGGCCGAGGCCGGCATCCGGCCCGACCAGATCGGGCTGATCATCAACACCTCGGTCACCCGCAAGCACCTCGAGCCCTCGGTCGCCGTGCGCCTGCACCACGGGCTCGGCCTGCCCTCCTCCGCGATCAACTTCGACATCGCGAACGCCTGCCTCGGCTTCGTCAACGGCATGACGCTCGCGGCCCAGCTGATCGACTCCGGCCAGATCAAGTACGCGATGATCATCGACGGCGAGGATGCCGACGAGATCCAGGTCAACACCATCGAGCGCCTCAGCCGCGAGGGCATCAAGCGCAAGGACTTCATGAGCGAGTTCGCGAGCCTGACCCTCGGGTCCGGCGCCGCGGCCGCGATCCTCGGCCCGGCCGACGAGCACCCCAAGGGCCACCGGATCCTCGGCGGCATCACCCGCGCGGCCACCCAGTTCAACGAGCTCTGCGTCGGCAGCGTCGACGGGATGTTCACCGACGCGAAGGCGCTGCTCAAGGGCGGCATGGAGCTCGTCGTCTCCGCCTGGAAGGAGGCGAAGCGCGACTGGAGCTGGGGCGGGATGGACCGCTACATCATGCATCAGGTGTCGGACGTGCACACCAACGCTTTCGTGAAGGCCGTCGGCATCGACCCCGAGCTGGTGCCCACCACCTACCCGACCCTCGGCAACGTCGGCCCCGCGTCGATCCCGATCACCCTCGCGCAGGAGTCGAAGACCCTCGAGCCGGGCCACCGCGTCCTGCTGCTGGGCGTCGGCTCCGGCATCAACACCGCGATGCTCGAGATCGCCTGGTGAGCGCCGCCGCCGGCCGGCACCCGGCCGCCAGGATCCGCCGCGCACTCGGCTCGACCTCGGCGGCGGAGCTGCCGCCGGCGGGACTGGACGGCCTCGATCCGTCCTGGTCGCGCCTCGTCGACGCGCCCGACGCGCACGGCGTCCCGCGCCGCTGGCACCTGCTCGACACGCACGAGGCGCTGGGCGGCGTCGAGCCGCTCGGCACGATCCTCTGCGTGCACGGCAACCCGACCTGGTCCTACCTCTGGCGCGCCCTCGCCGCCGCCACCGTCGCGGCCGCCCGCCGCGGCGAGCCGGCCTGGCGCGTCGTCGCCGTCGACCAGCTCGAGATGGGCTTCTCCGAGCGCACCGGCGAGCTGCACGCCCTCGCCGACCGCGTGCGCGAGCTGTCGAACCTCACCGACGTCCTCGGCCTGACCGACGTCGTCACCCTCGGCCACGACTGGGGCGGAGTCGTCTCGCTCGGCTGGGCGGTCGACCACCCCGAGCTGCTGCGCGGCACGATGCTGCTCAACACCGCGATCCATCAGCCGGCCGACGCGCCGATCCCCGCGCCGCTGCGGCTCGCCCTCGCCTCCGGCGTCCTCGGCGCCTCGACCGTCGGCACGCCCGCGTTCCTCGAGACGACGCTCGCCCTCGGGCACCCGGCGATCCCGGCCGCGGTCAAGGACGGCTACCGCGCGCCCTACCGCTCGGCGGAGCGACGGGGCGGGGTCGGCGGGTTCGTCGCCGACATCCCGGTCGGCCCCGCGCACCCGAGCCACGCCGAGCTGGAGCGGATCGCCGCGGGCGTCCGCGCCCTCGAGACGCCCGCGCTGCTGCTCTGGGGCCCGCTGGACCCGATCTTCTCGGACCGCTACCTGGACGACCTCGTCGACCGCCTCCCGCACGCGCAGGTGCACCGCTTCGAGGGCACCGGTCACCTGCTCGCGGAGGACGTCGACTACTCCGGCGCGGTGCTCACCTGGCTCGCCGACGTCACCGCCGGTGTCCAGGCCCCCGACGTGCAGCGCCCGACCGTGCCGATCGAGCCGCTCTGGCGGCACCTGGACGAGCGGGTCGAGGACGACTCGCTCGCGCTGGTCGAGATGGCGCCGCCCGGGGGAGGCGGCCCGCGCTCCGTGTCCTGGCGGCTGCTCTCGCAGCGGGTCCGCGAGCTGGCCGCGGGGCTCCGCGCCTCGGGTGTCGCCCCGGGCGACCGCGTCTCGCTGCTCGTGCCGCCCGGCGCCGACCTCACCGCCCTGCTCTACGCCTGCCTGCGGATCGGCGCCGTCGTGGTCGTCGCCGACGCGGGCCTGGGCCTCCGCGGGCTGACCCGCGCGGTCCGCGGTGCCTGGCCGGACCTCGTCGTCGGCGCGCTGCCGGGGCTCGCCGTCGCCCGTTCGCTCGGCTGGCCGGGCGGCCGCGTCTCGACGCAGACCCTGCCGCGCGCCTCCGCCCGCGCCCTCGGTGTGGACACCTCGCTCGGGCAGCTGATCGAGCTCGGGCGGGCGGAGCTCGACGCCTCCGCCGACGCGCTCGGTGCGCCGCCCGCGGCCGACGACGTCGCCGCGATCCTCTTCACCTCCGGATCGACCGGCCCCGCGAAGGGCGTCGTCTACACGCACCGCCAGCTCGCCGGGGTCCGCGACGCCCTCGCCCGCCAGTACGGCATCGGACCGGGGACCGGACTGGTCGCCGGCTTCGCGCCGTTCGCGCTGCTCGGCCCGGCGCTCGGCACCCGCTCCGCGACGCCGGACATGGACGTCACCTCCCCGCGCACGCTCACCGCGCGGGCCGTGGCGGCGGCGGCGGCGCGGGTCGACGCGACCGTCCTCTTCCTCTCGCCCGCCGCGCTCGCCAACGTGGTCGCCACCGCGGGCGACCTCGACGCCGACGACCACCGCGCGCTCGCCGGCGTCCGCACCTTCCTCTCGGCCGGAGCCCCCGTCGCCGAGGGGCTGCTCGGGCAGGCCCAGGCGCTGATGCCGAACGCCTCGGCCCGCACGCCCTACGGGATGACGGAGGGCCTGCTGCTGACCGACGCGTCGCTCGAGGGCATCCGCGCGGCCGCCGCGGACGACGATCCGCGCGGGGGAGTCTGCGTGGGCGTTCCCGCCGCGGGCGTCCGCCTCCGGATCGCTCCGCTCGACGACGACGGGCAGGCCGCTCCCGAGCCGGCCGAGCTGGTCGGCGTCACCGGCGAGATCGTCGTCTCGGCCGGCCACGTCGAGGACCACTACGAGCGGCTCTGGCTCACCGACCGCGCCGCGCGCCGCGGCGCCGTCCCGGGCGAGCGCTGGCACCGCACCGGCGACGTCGGCCGGATCGACGCCGACGGGCGCCTCTGGGTCGAGGGCCGGCTGCCGCACGTGATCGTCACGGCCCACGGCGTCGTCACGCCCGTCGGGCCGGAGCAGCGGATCGAGGCGCGCGTCGCCGCGGTCTCCCGCGCCGCGATCGTCGGCGTCGGGCCCGGCGGAGTCGCGCAGCTGGTCGCCGTCGTCGAGCGGCACGAGGGTGCCCCCCGCACGCAGCTCGCGTCCGAGGAGCTCGCCGCCGAGGTCCGCGCATCCGTCGGCGCACCGGTCGCGGCCGTGCTCGTCGTGCCGGCACTGCCGACCGACATCCGGCACAACTCCAAGATCGACCGGGCCGCGCTCGCGCGCTGGGCGGAGTCGATCCTCGCCGGCGGCCGGATGGTCGCGCCGTGAGGGTCCTCGTCACCGGGGCGAGCGGGCTGCTCGGCGGCGCCGTCGCGGCGGGGCTCGTCGCGGCGGGACACGAGGTCCGCACGTTCCAGCGCCGTCCCTCGGGAGTGAGCGGGGTGGAGGACGTCCGCGGCTCGCTGGCGGACTCGGGCGCCGTCGAGGCCGCGGTCGCGGGCTGCGAGGGAGTGGTGCACCTCGCGGCGAAAGTGTCGCTCGCGGGCGATCCGGCCGACTTCGTCCGGGTGAACGTCGACGGGACCCGGGATTTGCTCGCGTCCGCCGCTCGCGCAGGCGTCCGGAGCTTCGTCCAGGTGTCGTCGCCGTCCGTCGCGCACGCCGGCGCGTCGATCATCGGCGAGGGCGCCGAGCCCGCCGATCCCGAGCGTGCCCGCGGCGACTACGCCCGCACGAAGGCGCGGGCCGAGCTGCTCGCGCTCGCGGCGGACGCGCCGGGCTTCGCCGTGGTCGCGGTGCGTCCGCACCTGGTCTGGGGGCCGGGCGACACGCAGCTGGTGGCGCGGATCGTCGAGCGCGCCCGCACCGGCCGGCTGCCGCTGCTCGGCGACGGCCAGGCGCTGATCGACTCCACCTACATCGACAACGCCGCCTCGGCGATCGTCGCCGCGCTCGGCCGGGCGGAGGCGGTGCACGGCCGCGCGTACGTCGTCACCAACGGCGAGCCTCGGCCGGTGGCCGAGCTGCTCGCCGGGATCTGCCGCGCCGCCGGCGTGCGGCCGCCGAGCTGGTCGGTGCCCGCGGGTGTCGCGCGCGCCGCCGGCTCGCTCGTGGAGCGCGTCTGGGCGGTGCGCCCGGGGGAGGACGAGCCGCCGATGACCCGCTTCCTCGCCGAGCAGCTCTCGACCGCGCACTGGTTCGACCAGCGAGCGACCCGCGCCGACCTCCAGTGGACGCCCGCGGTCACCCTCGACGAGGGCCTCGCCCGCCTGGCCGCCTCCTACCGCTGACGCGACGAACGCCCCCCGCGCGAGTGCGCGAGGGGCGTCCGTCGGAATGCGGTGGCCTTCTCCATGCTGATCGAGTAGCCCGCGCAGCGGGCGTATCGAGATCCACCACAGTCGTGACACCGGGTCTGCAGACCCGCCCTGCTGAGCACGCCGGGTCTCGATACGCCCCTGCGGGGCTACTCGACCAGCATGCCGCGGGACGGCTCGGCCAGCATGATGGCCGCCGTCAGATGGTCGTTTCATGCTGATCGAGTAGCTCGCGCAGCGGGCGTATCGAGATCCACCACCGTTCGGAGGTGGGTCTGCAGACCCGCCCTGCTGAGCACGCTGGGTCTCGATACGCCCCTGCGGGGCTGCTCGACCAGCATGAGGCAGGGCCGCTCGACCGGCATCGGGCAGCCGAGCCTCGTCAGTCGGCGAGGATCAGGTACAGCGCGCGGCGGGTCTCGTCGAGCTTCGCGGACGCGGCGGCGCGCTGCGCCTCCGAGGCCCCGCGGAACTGCTGGACGACGCCCATCAGTTTGCCGATGTTCTCGACGAACTCGCGGTCCGAGTCGCTCGCGCCGGGAGTGGCCTCCCAGGCGGCGGCGAGCTCGTCGGCGTGCTCGCGCACGTAGGTGCCACCCGCGTCGGTGAGCTGGTACTCGGTGCCGCGGCCCTCGCCGACGGCCGTGATGAGGCCCTCGTCGACGAGCTGCTGGAGCGTGGGGTAGACCGAGCCGGGGCTGGGGCGCCACGAGCCGTTGGTCTTCTCGGCGATGGCCTTGATCAGGCCGTAGCCGTTCGAGGACTTCTCGGCGAGGAGGGAGAGCAGGGCGGCGCGGACGTCGCCGCGACGGGCCCGTCCGCCGCCGCGGCCGAAGCCGGGGCCGCCGAAGCCGGGGCCGAAGCCGCCGAAGCCCGGGCCGAAGCCGAAGCCGGGACCGAAGCCGCGGCCGTGTCCGCCGGGGCCGCGGCGCTCGCGGCGGCCGGGCTGGTCGTGGCCGCCGCGGCCGCGGTCGTGCTCGCCGTGCGAGCGGTCGAAGCGGTCGCTGTGGTCGTGGAAGGAGTTCCTGGTGTTCATGGTGTCTCTTCTCGTGTCAGGGGATTCCTCTCGAAATCCGTCTCGCCCGTCGGAGCGAGTGCTCACGATCTGTCGGCGATGTAGTAACGATATATCGGCGACTATCACTCGTCAAGCACGAGTTTCGAACTACGCTCGAGGGACCCCCACCGGAAGGCCCCTCCGCATGCCGCTGTCCGCCGCCGCCCTCGCCGCGATCCTCGACGAGTCGCTCCTCACCGGCGCCGTCCTCACCGGCCGCGCGAGCAACCTCGGCAACCTCCGCCGCCTGGCCGCCCGCGAGCCCGCCCACCTCTACGGCGTCGACGTCGCCGAGCACTGGGACGTCGAGAGCCTGCTCGCCCTGATGGGGGAGCGGGTCGGCATCAGCACCGACCCGGCCTTCGAGCACGGCCAGGACCGCATCGACGCCGCGCTCACCGTCGCCGCACTCGACGCCTACCGCGACCGCTTCGCCCGCGCCGTCCGCGAGGGTGCGCTGATCCTCTTCGCCACCGCGCACCCCGCGACCCTGCTGGACGTCTACCGCCGGCTCGCCGCGGCCGCGACGGCGGCGGGCGCCCGCGTGGTCGACGTGAACGCCCTCCCGTTCGCCCGCCCCGACGGCATCCGGGTCCCCCTGGCCGACGAGCACCAGCGGCTCTGGTGCACGGGCGGCGTCACCTGCGCCTACCGCGGCGGCAGCCTCCAGCACACCCACTCGGCCGAGCCGATGAACGCCCTCCTCGACGAGCTCGAGGCGCTCGGCATCCGCCCCGACCTCGTCGTCGCCGACCACGGCTGGGCGGGCGCCTCCGGGCGGCGCGGCCTCCCGACCATCGCCATCGCCGACTGCAACGACCCCGCCGTCTTCGTCGCCGAGGCGCAGGGCTCGATCGAGGTGGTCGTCCCGATCGACGACGGCCTCGCCGTGCACCTCTACGAGCCGGTGATCGCCTACCTCCTGGACGGCCTCGACGCCACCTCCGAGCCCGCTCGGACCTCCGGCTCGTAGACTCGTCCAATGCTCGTCGGGATCCTGTGATCCGGCGAGCCGTGCGCGTTCCCGCGAGCCCGAGGTCAGTCCTCGCCACCACTTCCCAGACGGAGCATCCGTGACCCAGCCCCAGGACGGCCTCCTCCCGCGCTTCGCCGTCGGCGTCGACATCGGCGGCACCTCGATCAAGGCCTCCCTCGTCGACGTGACCACCGGCGAGCGCGCCGCCCGCCGCTTCGCCGTCGCGAACCCCGTCGGCAAGGAGCCCGAGGACTTCGCCGCGGCCATCGCAGGCATCGTCCGCGACGTCTCGCCGATCGCCGGCACGCCCGTCGGCGTCGGCTTCCCCGGTATCGTCCGCGGCGGCATCGTGCGGCAGACCACCCACGTCTCGCAGCGCTGGGTCGGGATCGACGCGCAGTCGCTGCTGTCCGAGGCGACCGGCGTCGACGTCGTCGTCGTCAACGACGCGGACGCCGCGGGAGTCGCCGAGCGCGAGTTCGGCGCGATGCGCGACCGCGAGGGCCTCTGCCTGCTCACGACGCTCGGCACCGGGATCGGCACCGCGCTGGTCTACGAGGGCGAGGTCATCCCCAACTCCGAGCTCGGCCACGTGCACATCGACGGTCCCGACTTCGAGCCGCGCGTCGGCTTCTCCGCCGTCCGCCGCGAGGGCATCACCCTCGAGGAGTGGGCGGGCCGCCTCAACGTCTACTACCGGCACCTCGAGATGCTGCTCTCGCCGCAGCTCTTCGTGATCGGCGGAGCGGCCGCGCACGTCTTCGACGAGTTCGCCCGCTTCCTCGACCTCGGCACCGAGATCGTCTCCGCCCGCTTCGGCAACGACGCCGGCTTCACCGGCGCGGCCATGGTCGCCGTCTCGCCCGACCGCCTCGCCCCCTGGTACCGCTCCACCCGCGGCGCCCACTTCGACCCGGGCACCCCGGCCATCGCCGACTGACCGCCCCCTGCATGCTGGTCGAGTAGCCGCGCAGCGGCGTATCGAGACCCGCCCACCGAATGACAGTGGATCTCGATACGCCCTCTCCGAGGGCTGCTCGATCAGCAGGAGGCGGCGCGCCCCCGCAGCAGCCCGCGGTACAGCGCGTCCAGGCGCGCCGCCGCGGCCGCCCAGGTGTGCGCCGCCGCCCACTGCACGCCGCCGCGGCCGAGGCGCGCGCGCTCGGCGTCGTCGGCGAGCAGCCGGCGGATCTCCGCCGCCCACACCGCCGGGTCGCCGGAGTCGATCAGCACGCCGCTCTCGCCGTCGCGCACCGCGTCGACCAGCCCGGTCGTCCGCCGCGCGAGCACCGGCGTCGCACTCGCCGCCGCCTCGAGCGCGATCAGCCCGAACGTCTCCGCCGCCGAGGGCACCAGCGCGAGCCGCGCGCCGCGCAGCAGCGCCGCCGCCGTCTCCCGGTCTGCCACGCCCTCGAAGCGCACCCACTCGTCCACGCCGAGCTCCTGCGCCGCCGCGCGCACCTCCTCCAGGTACCCCTCGCGCCCCGGAGCCGGCCCGCCCGCCAACCGCAGCAGCGGCCGCTCGTCCGCCGGGATCCGCGCGAGCGACTGCACCGCCAGCAGCTGCCCCTTCAGCGGCTGCACCCGCCCGAGCAGCACGATCTCCCGCGCACGCTCGCCGTCCCCCGGCGAGAACCGCGCATCCACCCCCGGCGGCACGACCAGCACGCGTGCGGGATCCACCCCGTAGCCGTCCACGACGTCCGACCGCTCCGACGCCCCCGCGACGACCACAGCGTCGGCCGAGCCCAGCACCGAGCGCTCGGCGCGGATCCGCTCCTCCGGCTCCCGCACGTCGCCCGGCACCAGCCGCACGTTCTTCGCCAGCGAGTTCGAGTGCATCGAGTGCACGTGCGGAGCGCCGGTGAGCGCCCCCGCCAGCCCCGACACCCAGTAGTGCGAGTGCACGACGTCCGCACCCTCGGCGGCCTCGGCGAACGCCGGCGCGGAGGCGGCCAGCGCGTACTTGTCCGCCGCCTCGACCGGCACGCCGACCACCGAGACCCCCGGCGCGAGCCGCCGCACGCCCTCGCCGCGGGTGAGCACGGTGACCTCCCAGCCGAGCGCCGCGAGCTCGGGCAGCACCCCGGCGAGGTACACGTTCATCCCGCCGGCGTCGCCGGTCGAGGGCTGCTCGAGGGGCGAGGTGTGCGCCGAGACGATCGACAGGCGGGGCATCCGTCCATCGTAGGAGCGGGCGCGGAGGGCGCGGATCCCGCCCCGCGGCTCCCGGCGCCTCCGGAATCGGGTTGAATGGACGGATGCGCTCCGGTCGGTGCGCGGAGAGCGTGAGGTCCATGGCCCGCCAGAGTCCCCCCGAAGAGGTGCTGCCCTCCTCGGCCGCGCCCGGGGCCGAGGGCCGCGAACCCTTCAGCGAGCAGGACATCCGGGGACTCGTCGGCACCGCCGCCCTCGAGAAGGGCGTCGCCTACGCCGACGAGGGCCGCGTCGCCGAGCTGCAGTGGTTCGGCGGGCGCACCCGGCTCTTCGGCCAGGTGCGCGGCTCCGGCCGCTCGCCCTACGCCGTGAGCGTGCAGCTGCGCGACGAGGGCGACCACTCGATCCTCCTCGGCGGCGCCTGCAGCTGCCCGGTCAAGCACGAGTGCAAGCACGTCGCCGCGGTGCTGATCGAGGCGCTGCGCCGCGAGCGCGAGGGCGCCCTGAGCGGCCCGTTCCCCGGCGAGGCCGCCGTCGACGCGGTCCCGGAGTGGCGCAGCGCCCTCGCGCCGCTGCTCGCGGGCGCCGAGCGCTCGCACTCCGGCATCCCGCTCGGCCTCCAGTTCGAGCTCCTCCCCGGCGAGCCCGTGCGCCGCCCGCCCGGCCGCTACAACAGCTACCGGCCGCCGCCCGAGCCGCGCCCGCGCCTCGGCGTCCGCCCGGTGCGGATGGGCGACCGCGACCGCTGGGTCCGCACCGGCACCAGCTGGCGCGACCTCGGCTACCTGCACTACAGCCACGACTACGACGAGCGCCAGATCGACGTCGTCCGCGAGATGCAGGGCCTGCTCTCGGGGCACAGCGCCTCGAGCTACTACTCGCCCGACACCTGGCTCTACCTCGACCAGTGCCGGAGCGAGGCGATCTGGGCGGCCCTGCACGGCGCCGTCCGCGCCGGCATCGGCCTGGTCATGGGCGACCGCGACCAGACCCCGCTGAAGATCCTCGACACCACCGCGACCGCGTCCATCGACGTCACCCGCACGCCCGCCGGCCTCGAGCTGCGCTCCCTCGTCGCGATCGGCGACCACCCGGCGCCCGAGCACTTCGGCTTCATCGGCGACCCCGCCGTCGGCCTCTACACCTGGGACGAGGGCGACGAGCTGCGCGGCAAGGCCGTCACGCTCGTGCCGTTCGCGGCGCCGCTGGTCTCCTCCGCGCGCACCTTCCTCTGGAGCAACGAGCCGATCCGCATCCCGGAGCAGGAGGAGTCGGCGTTCCTCACCGAGCACTACCAGCGCCTGCACCGCCTCTTCGACATCGTCTCGCGCGACGGCTCCTTCGAGGCGCCGCCCGTCCCCGAGCCGCGGCTCGGCCTCACCCTCGAGCACACCGAGGGCGCGGGACTCCGTGGCTCCTGGTGGTGGCGCTACGGGATCGAGGGCGGTCGCGGCACCGAGGCCGAGCGTCTCCCGCTCCGCCTGGACGACGAGTCCGGCTACCGCGATGCCGAGGCCGAGCAGCGGATCCTCGACTCGCTCGGCGGCGCCGGCATCGACCCGGAGTCGACCCCCGCCCTGGTCTCGCCCTCGAGCCGCCGCCTCCGCCCCACCTTCGACCTGCGCGGCATGCAGACCGTCGGCTTCCTCACCGGCGAGGTCGAGCGCCTGCGCGAGCTCGGCACCGTCGAGATCGAGGAGATCGGCCAGCGCGTCGAGTACCGCGAGGCGGAGACCGCGCCGGTCGTCGCCGTGCAGACGGTCGCGCAGCCGGACAGCCGCGACTGGTTCAACCTCGAGATCTCCGTCACGGTCAACGACGAGGCGGTCCCGCTCGCCGAGATCTTCCTCGCCCTGGCCCGCGGCGACGAGTACATGGTGCTGCCGAGCGGCGTCTACTTCGCGCTGGACGACGAGCGCTTCGGCCGTCTCCGCGAGCTGATCGCCGAGGCGCGCGAGCTCTCCGACGACCCGAGCGAGACGCTCCGGATCAGCCGCTTCCAGTCCTCGCTCTGGGACGAGCTGGTCGAGCTCGGCGTCGTCGAGGCGCAGGCCGCGGCCTGGCGCCGCTCTGTCGAGGGCCTCTCCGGCTTCACCGCGACCGGCGCCCTCGAGTCCCGCGCCCTGCCCGAGGGCTTCGCCGTCGAGCTGCGGCCCTACCAGCAGCTCGGCTACGACTGGCTCTCCTTCCTCTACGACAACCAGCTCGGCGGCGTCCTCGCCGACGACATGGGTCTCGGCAAGACCGTGCAGTCGCTCGCGCTGGTCACCCGGGTGATGCAGGAGCAGCGCGCGGCCGCCGCGAGCGCCGGCACCTCGCCGCGCCCGTTCCTCGTCGTCGCGCCGACGAGCGTCGTGCCCAACTGGGTCGGCGAGGCCAAGCGCTTCGCCCCCGACCTCCGCGTGGTCGGCATCGACGAGACCTCGAAGAAGAAGCGCAAGGCGCTGTCGACGATGATCGGCGAGGCCGAGCTGGTCGTCACCTCCTACGCCCTCTTCCGCCTCGACTACGAGTCCTACGCGGGGATCCAGTGGTCCGGCTTCCTGCTCGACGAGGCGCAGTTCGTCAAGAACCGCCAGTCGGCCACCCACCAGCTCGCCCGGCGCCTCGACGTGCCGTTCAAGCTCGCCATCACGGGCACGCCGATGGAGAACAACGTGATGGAGCTCTGGTCGCTGCTGTCGATCGTCGCTCCGGGCCTCTTCCCCTCGCCGGCCGGCTTCGCCGAGTACTACCAGAAGCCGATCGAGCGCGACGCCGACACCGAGCGCCTCAGCCAGCTGCGCCGCCGCATCCGCCCGCTGATGCTCCGCCGCACCAAGGAGCTCGTCGCCACGGAGTTGCCGCCCAAGCAGGAGCAGACCATCGAGGTCGAGCTCGGCACCCGCCAGCGCAAGGTCTACGACACCTACCTCGCCCGCGAGCGGCAGCGGGTGCTCGGGTTGATCGGCGACTTCGAGAAGAACCGGTTCGCGATCTTCCGCGCCCTCACCGTGCTCCGCCAGGTCGCGCTCGACGCGGCCCTGGTCGACGAGGCGCACGCCACGGTGCCCTCGACCAAGCTCGACCTGCTCGACGAGCTCCTCGCCGACGCGCTCGCCGAGGGGCACCGGGTGCTGGTCTTCAGCCAGTTCACCCGCTTCCTCGGCCGGGTGCGCGGCCGGCTGGACGCGGCCGGCGTCGAGTACGCCTACCTCGACGGCGCGACCAAGAAGCGCGACGAGGTCATCGACCGCTTCCGCTCCGGCGAGGCGGGCGTCTTCCTCATCTCGCTGAAGGCGGGCGGCTTCGGTCTCAACCTCACCGAGGCCGACTACTGCATCCTGCTCGACCCGTGGTGGAACCCGGCGACGGAGTCGCAGGCCGTCGACCGCGCCCACCGCATCGGCCAGACCCGCTCGGTGATGGTCTACCGGCTCGTCGCGAAGGACACCATCGAGGAGAAGGTGATGGCGCTCAAGGAGGCGAAGGCCGCCCTGTTCGCGGCCGTCATGTCCGACGACGGTGCGGCGGCGACCGGCGGCATCACCGCGGAGGACGTGCGCGAGCTGCTGGGCTGAGCGGCCCGGGTCGGCGCGGGTCCGGTCGGCACGGGTCCGGTCGGTGCGGGTCCGGTCAGCAGGCCGGGTCCGCGAGCGCCTTCACGAACGCGCCGGTCTGGTAGACGTACTCGTAGGCCCAGTCGCCGAAGGTGTACGGCTCGCCGGAGGACACCATGGAGAGCTCACCGTCGAAGCAGCGGCCGAGCAGCAGGCGCGCCCGGGCGATGTGCGGGGTCTGCGTGATGACGACGACGCTGTCCCAGTGGTCCGCCCGCGCGTCGTCGGCGAGGGCGCGCGCCTCGCCCTGAGTCGTCCCGGGGTCGGCGGTGAAGCAGACCACGTCCATGTCCGGCTCGTCGCAGGCCACGACGTCGTTCTCGCCCGGAGCCGCGGCCAGATCCGACGCCCAGACCGAGATCACCAGGGTGTCGGCCACTCCCGCCTCGACCAGGTCGCGGCCGAGCTCCGTGCGCGCACGGGTGGGCGGCCCGAGGACGAGCACAGCATCGGCGTGCTCCGGCACCGGATCGATCGGGGGCAGCACGTAGACGGGGATCCCGGCGCCGACCACCAGCACGAGCGCGGCGAGGGCGCCGACGCCGAGGCGCCGTGCCAGCCGTCCTGCTCCGTGCATGCGTCTCCTCGCGAACCCCGGCGGTCACCGTACCCCAGGCAGGTGACACGGGTGTTTCGGCGGATCGGGACTCCGGCATCACGCGCACCGCGTCCCGCGGCGCCCGCAAGCCCCCGATCGCAGCTGGCAGTGCGTGGACCGAACTCTGACATCCTGTGTCTTCGGAGCACAGCACGGTGACTCGTGGCGCTCCCGCGACGCCGTGGCGGTCGCTCCTCCTCGACAGAAGGACAGGCGATGGCTGAACCGACACTGGTGGACGTCGCGCGCATCGCGGGGGTGTCCCGCGCGACCGCCGCGCGAGTGCTCGCGGGCAGGACCAACGTCGACGCAGGCATGGCCGCCGCCGTGGAGCGCGCCGCGAAGCAGCTGGGCTACGAGGCGAACGGCGCCGCCCGCATGCTGCGCGGGGGACGCGCGGGCTCGATCGCGCTGATCGTCGCCTTCGAGGATCTCGACCGCCTGCCCGGGACGATCCTCACGGCGGTCCTGAAGGGCGCCGCGGCGAGCCTGCACGCGCAGGGAATCCAGCCGGTCCTGCTGCCCGCGGACTACGACGACAGGGGCCGGGTCGCCCGGCTCCTCCGCACGCGCGCGGTCGACGGGGCCGTCGTGATCCTGCAGAACGAGATGACCCAGGTGACCCAGGAGCTGGCGGACTCTCCGGCCCCGATCGCCTGGGTGGGACGACCGCGGGTCGCCCTCGCGGACGACGCCCTCGTGATCGATGCGGACAACTACGGGGGAGGGAGGCTCGCCGCGCGAGTGCTGGCCGAGTCCGGCCGTCGGCGACTCGGCATCATCGCGGGCCCCCATGACATGAAGCCCGCCCGTGAGCGGCTGCGCGGCTGGCGCGACGAACTGGAGCACCTGGGCATCGACTACGCGCCCCTCGCGCACGGTGCGTTCACGGTCGAGAGCGGCGTGACCGCGATGGTGCGCCTCCTGCAGCGCTACCCCGATCTCGACGGGATCTTCGCCTCCTCCGACCTGATGGCGCACGGCGCGATCCACGTCCTCCGGGCCGCCGGGCGGCGCGTCCCGACGGACGTCTCGGTCGTGGGCTTCGACGACGTCGTCATCGCGACCACGACGGACCCGCCGATCACGACGATCCGACAGCCCCTCGCGGAGATGGGCCGCATCGCCGCCGAGACCGTCGTCGCCGTCCTGCAGGGACGCGAGGTCGACCGGCAGCGGATCCTGCCCGTGAGCCTCGTCCAGCGGGAATCCGCGTAGCGCGGAGGGCGTCCTCGCACAGCGCGGCTCTCCGGGTCGCCGCCCGCTCAGTCCGCGACCAGCGACCGCAGCTCCCGCACTCCCGCGACCACATCGGCCCCGAATCGCCCCGCCTGCACCGCCGCGCGCAGCGGCAGCGTCCGATGCGGCCGCAGCAGTCGCCGTGCTGCCGTGCAGGGCAGCGCGTAGAGCGCGACGACGCCCGCGTCGATCCCGTCGAGTCCGCCGTCGTCGCGGCCGAAGACCAGCTCGCGTCCCTCGCGGGCCAGCTCCTCGGGCAGCGCCGCCTCGCCGACCGGCAGGCGCAGGGCGGCGAGCACGGCGGCGGCGACGATCCGGCGGCGCAGCGGCCGGCCGATCCTGTCCGCCGCGAGCTCGCCGAAGAAGTCCGCGTGCCGCTCGAGGATCGCGGCGACGGTCTCGGCGAGGCGCTCCATCTCGGGGTGCAGCGACAACCGCGCCAGGCGGCGGTAGGCGTGCAGCGCGATCTGCGCGTCGACCGCCAGCGCGAGGGCGATGGGCCCCGCGAGCAGCCGGGACGAGCGGTCGCGCAGCACCCGGCTCCGGACCACGGGCTCGGCCGGTCCGGTCTCGACGCCGCGGATTCGCGGCGAGGCCGCCAGCACCTCGCCGAGCGCATCGGCGATCCGGTGCCGCTCGGCGGCCCAGGTCGTCGCGAACGACCGCACCCGCGGATCGGGGTGCGCCCGCGCGAGCGGCAGCACCCGCACGACGGCCGCGTGCTCGAGAGCACGGAGGTAGGCGGACGCGACGATCGCCTCGCGATCCAGCGGCGCCTCCTCGAACTCGCGGATCGAGAAGTGGTCGTGGAGGCTGCCGTGCGCGCTGCGCCGATAGCTCTCCACGTCGAACGGTTCCGCGATGCCCATGCTCCACCCGCCTTCGCCTCGACCGTACCGCCATCCCGGGCCCGGAACCTGAACGGCGGAAGGTCCGCCGCTGCCAGACTGGAGCCCGCGCGCCGCCCGGCCGCGGGACGGGGCGGAGATGGGGTCTCGCGGGTCCGCGGTCGCCGCGATCCTCCTCGCCGCGGTCTGCTTCGGCACCACCGGCACGGCGCAGTCGCTCGGCGCGGAGGGCGTCGATCCGCTGCTGCTCGGCGCCGCCCGGATCGTGCTCGGCGGGGCGCTGCTGGCCGCCCTGCTCGGCGTCGAGACGGCGCGCGCTCCCCGCCGCGCCGCCCGGAGGCCGCGCGTCTCGACGGTGCTGCTCGTGCTCCTCGGTGCGGCCGGCGTCGCCGCCTACCAGCCCGCCTTCTTCACCGGCACCGCCGAGAACGGCGTCGCGGTCGGCACGATCGTCGCGCTCGGCTCCGCCCCCGCCTTCACCGGACTGCTCGAGTGGCTCGTCCTGCGCACCGCCCCGAGCCCGCGCTGGTTCGTCTCGACGGCGCTCGCGGCGGTCGGCGTCGTGCTGCTCGCCGGCCTGCTCACCGGTGGCGCCGCGGGCGGAGTCTCCGTGCCGGGTCTGGCCGGCTCGGCCGGAGCGGGCGCCGCCTACGCGCTCTACGCCGTCTGCGGCAAGCTGCTGCTCGAGCGCGGCTTCAGCCCGGCAGCCGCGATGGGCGCCCAGTTCGGCACCGCCGCGCTGCTCGCGCTGCCGATCCTCCTGGCGGGCGACCCCGGGCGCCTCGCCGGGTCCCTTCCCGCCGTGCTCTGGCTCGGCGTGGTGACCGTCGCGGTCGCCTACACCTTCTTCGCCCGCGGCCTCCGCCTCCTGCCCGCCGCCACGGTCTCGACGCTCACCCTCGTCGAGCCCGCCACCGCGACCCTCCTCGGCGTCGCCCTGCTCGGCGAGCGGCTGACGCCCGACGCGGTCGTAGGCATCGCCGTCCTGGTGCTCGCCGTGCTGCTCCTGGCTCTGCCCGCGCGCCGGGGGAGTGCGCGCCGCAGGAGGCCCGAGGTCGTCGCGCCTGAGGCGCCGTCGAGCCTCGCGGAGTAGCCTCTGCCCTGCCGCGGCGCCCGAGCGCCTCACCGATCGACGACGAGGGGGCGGATGAGATGACCAACCCCTGGCTCGCCCTGCCCGGCAGCGGTCGCCGCCGCCCGCTGGTCGAGGCCTCCTGGGAGCGGGCGCGCCGCCACCGCCTCGATCCCGAGCGCCTCACCGCGCCGCTGTCCTTCTCGAGCGACGAGCTGCGCGACTACCGGATGGGCCACCCGCTCGCCTCGGTGCTGCCCGTCATCCGGCGCCTCCTGGTCCGCGACGCCGACGAGGACAGCGGCGTGCTCGTCGCGGTCGGCGACGCGCTGGGGCGGCTGCTCTGGATCGACGGCGACCAGGCGCTGAAGAGCTCCGCCGAGCGGATGCTCTTCGTCGAGGGCGCCGCCTGGGCCGAGCCCGACGTCGGCACCTCCGCCCCCGGCACCGCCCTCGTCCTCGACCACGGCGTGCAGATCCACGGCGCCGAGCACTTCGCCTCGCTCGTCCACCCGTGGAGCTGCACGGCGGTGCCGATCCACGACCCCGAGACCCACGAGATCCTCGGCGTGATCGACATCACCGGCGGCGCCGAGGTCGTCGCCCCGCAGACTCTCCCGCTGATGGAGGCGACCGCGGCGGCCGTCGAGAGCCAGCTGATGGTGCAGCGGCTGCAGCGCCCCCGCCGCGCGCAGCCCCGCCGCTCGCCACCCCGGCCCGCGGCGGCCCGCGCGCCGAGCCTGCGCGTCCTCGGCCGCGAGACCGGCGTCGTCACCGCCGACGGCGTCGAGCTCGAGCTCTCCACCCGGCACGCCGAGATCCTCACCCTCCTCGCCTGGCACCGCGCGGGACTGTCCGCCGAGGCGCTCGCCCAGCTGCTCTACGGGCGGGAGGACGCGGTGGTCACCGTGCGCGCCGAGATGGTGCGCCTGCGCCGGATCCTCGAGCCGCGCCTCCCGCGGCTGGTGCCGCTCTCGCGCCCGTACCGCCTCGCCAGCCCGGTCGACCTCGACGCGCGCCAGGTGGTCGGCCTGCTCGACCGCGGCGCGCACCGGCTCGCCCTCGACGCCTATGCGGGCGCCCCGCTGCCCGGCTCCGAGGCCCCGGGTGTCCGCGCGATCGCCGACGAGCTGCGCGCCCGGGTGCGCGCCACGGTGCTCACCAGCGCCGCCGCCGAGACGCTGCTCGCCTACGCGCACGGGCCGGACGGCCACGACGACGCGGAGGTCTGGGCCGAGCTGCTGCGGATCCTGCCGCGCCGCTCGCCCCGCCGCGCCGGCATCGTCGCGCACCTCGAGGAGCTCGAGGCCGAGCAGCGCTGACCCGCACCCGGCCGCCGCCTCCGGCGCCGCGCGGCCGTGCAACGGCGTGCAACCTCCCGCGACGTACGGTCGGATCGAGCGCGACACCCCGCACTCACCCGACAACGACGTCGATGGAGGTCCACATGACGCTGTACGCCGACCCGGTAGCCGACCAGGCACCGAAGGAACCGGAGTCCACGGTCTACGCCAACCCGGGCACGGAGGGATCCGTCGCCTCGTTCCGCTCGCGCTACGACCACTTCATCGGAGGCGAGTACGTCGCCCCCGCGAAGGGCCAGTACTTCGAGAACATCACCCCGATCACCGGCAAGCCGTTCTGCGAGATCGCCCGCGGCACCGCCGAGGACATCGACCGCGCGGTCGAGGCCGGCTGGAAGGCGTTCCCGAGCTGGGGCAAGACCAGCCCCGCCGAGCGCTCCAACGTGCTGCTGCGCATCGCCGACCGGATGGAGGCGAACCTCGAGCTGCTCGCGGTCGCCGAGACCTGGGAGAACGGCAAGCCGGTGCGCGAGACCCTCGCCGCCGACATCCCCCTCGCGATCGACCACTTCCGCTACTTCGCCGGCGCCCTGCGCGCCCAGGAGGGCGGCGTCTCCGAGATCGACCACGACACCATCGCGTACCACTTCCACGAGCCGCTCGGCGTGGTCGGCCAGATCATCCCCTGGAACTTCCCCATCCTGATGGCGGTCTGGAAGCTCGCCCCCGCGCTCGCCGCCGGCAACTGCATCGTCCTCAAGCCGGCCGAGCAGACCCCCGCCTCGATCCACGTCCTGATGGACCTGATCCACGACCTGCTGCCCGCCGGCGTGCTCAACATCGTCAACGGCTTCGGCATCGAGGCCGGCGCCCCGCTCGCCTCGCACCCGCGGATCCGCAAGATCGCCTTCACCGGCGAGACGACCACCGGCCGCCTGATCATGCAGTACGCGAGCGAGAACCTCATCCCGGTCACGCTCGAGCTCGGCGGCAAGAGCCCCAACGTGTTCTTCGCCGACGTGGCCGCCGAGCGCGACTCCTTCTACGAGAAGGCGCTCGAGGGCTTCTCGTTCTTCGCCCTCAACCAGGGCGAGGTCTGCACCTGCCCCTCCCGCGCTCTCGTGCAGAAGTCCATCTACGACGACTTCGTCGGCGACGGACTCGAGCGCGTCGGCCGGATCAAGCAGGGCAACCCGCTCGACGTCTCGACGATGATCGGCGCCCAGGCCTCCAACGACCAGCTGGAGAAGATCCTCTCCTACATGGACATCGGCAAGCAGGAGGGCGCGAAGCTGCTCATCGGCGGCGACCGCGCCGACCTGGGCGGCGAGCTCAGCGGCGGCTACTACGTCAACCCGACGGTGTTCGAAGGGCGCAACTCCATGCGCATCTTCCAGGAGGAGATCTTCGGCCCCGTCCTCGCCCTCACCTCGTTCGAGGACTTCGACGACGGCATCGCCATCGCCAACGACACCCTCTACGGCCTCGGTGCCGGAGTCTGGAGCCGCAACGGCGCCCAGCTCTACCGCGCCGGCCGCGCCATCGAGGCCGGCCGCGTCTGGTCGAACACCTACCACCAGTACCCGGCGCACGCAGCGTTCGGCGGCTACAAGCAGTCCGGCATCGGCCGCGAGAACCACAAGATGATGCTCGACCACTACCAGCAGACGAAGAACCTCCTCGTCAGCTACGCGGAAGGGCCGATGGGCTTTTTTTGAGCCGCTGTGCGGCGATTCCTCGCTCCGCTCGTCATCACCGCCGCGGTCGGCTTTCCGAGGTGGTCGCGCTGAGTGGAGCGGGGAGCGTCGCGCTACGCGAATCCGCTGGCACGCG
Source organism: Rathayibacter sp. PhB152 (assembly GCF_003751395.1). Taxonomy (NCBI): domain Bacteria; kingdom Bacillati; phylum Actinomycetota; class Actinomycetes; order Micrococcales; family Microbacteriaceae; genus Rathayibacter; species Rathayibacter sp. PhB152. The sequence continues at coordinate 597,903 of NZ_RJUT01000003.1, forward strand.
CCGTGCTCTCCTGCGGCGATTCCTCGCTCCGCTCGTCATCACCGCCGCGGTCGGCTGACCGAGGTGGTTGCGCTGAGTGGAGCGGGGAGCGTCGCGCTACGCGAATCCGCTGGCACGCGGATTCGCGCTCCGCGCTCTCCCTTGCCGGACATGCTGGTCGAGTAGCCCGCGGAGCGGGCGTATCGAGACCCACGTCCTCCCGCAGTTGCGGCAGCACGCACCCCTCGCTCCGCCTCGCACTCCACGCGGACATGCTGGTCGAGTAGCCCGCGCAGCGGGCGTATCGAGACCCACCCGCAGACACACACACACCCGAGAGGACACCGCCCATGGACAGCACGCGCGTCGACGTGACCGAGACGGCAGCCGGCATGCTGCGGAGGATGAGCGAGCTGCACGGCCCGCTGATGTTCCACCAGTCCGGCGGCTGCTGCGACGGCAGCTCGCCGATGTGCTTCCCGGTCGGGATGTTCCGCACGGGGGCGTCCGACGTGCTCGTCGAGACGCTGCACGTCGACGGCCTCGAGCCGATCGAGTTCTACATGTCGCGAACCCAGTTCGAGTACTGGAAGCACACCCACCTCACCGTCGACCTGGTCGACGGGCGGGGGAGCGGCTTCAGCGTCGAGGCGCCCGAGGGCAAGCGCTTCATGATCCGCAGCCGCCTCCTCACCGACGCCGAGCTGGTCGAGTTCGGCCTCCTGCCGGCCGCCGCCGTCCAGCTCTGACCCCCTCGGTCGCAGGGAATCGCCCGCCTCGGGAATATACCCCCCGGGGGTATGTTGAACCACGGTGACCGACACCGAGGGAGCACCGATGACCGACGCCGCGCACGACCACAGCAGCCACTCCGCCTCCGCCGCAACGTCCTGGCGGACCGCCGCCACGGCGACTCTGCACTGCCTCACCGGCTGCGCCATCGGCGAGGTCCTCGGCATGGTGCTCGGCACCGCGCTCGGGCTGCACAACCTCGGCACCGTCCTGCTCTCCATCGTGCTCGCCTTCGCCTTCGGCTACGCCCTGACGATGCGCGGCGTGCTCCGCGCGGGGGTCTCCTGGCGCGCCGCCGTCGGCATCGCCCTCGCGGCCGACACCGTCTCGATCGCCATGATGGAGGTCATCGACAACACGGCGATGCTGGCGATCCCCGGCGCGATGGACGCGGGACTCGCGACCGGCCTCTTCTGGGGCTCCCTCGCCGGCTCGCTCGCCCTGGCCTTCGTGGTCACCACCCCGGTCAACCGCTGGCTGATCGGCCGCGGCAGGGGCCACGCGGTCGTGCACCGCTTCCACCACTGAGAGCCGCACCGCCGCCGGGACGCCGCTCCGGCGCCCCGGCGGCGGTGCGGCTCCGACCTCGAGCCGCACCGCCACCGGCCTCACGCCCCGCAGCCGCCGATCGTCAGCACCGGCTGCTCGTTCAGCGTGATGTCCACCACGGTCCCCTGGTCGGCGGCGATCCGGAACCAGAGGGTCCGCCCGGAGCCGTCGCTCAGCGCGTAGAGGTCGTCACCGGCGACCGGATCCGCCGGGGTGATCCCCGGGTAGGCCGCCAGGAGCTCCTGCTCGGTCGAGCCGATCCCGATCCCCTCCGCCGTGCGCGGGAACGCGGCGGCTGCCCGCGTCGCGTCGACCCCGTAGCCGAAGACGTTCAGGAGGGTGACCCTGCCCGGCTCGTCGGAGACCGCCATGATCCAGGCCTGGGGGTTCTCCGCGGAACCCCGCCGATCGGAGCGGCACTCCTCGATCCCGAAGTCGTACGGCACGAGAGCGGTCGTGTCGAGGGCGGCGGAGGCGGACTCGCTGCTCCCGCCGAACGCGATCGGCCCGATGCCGTCGAACCCGATCATCCAGGCGGACAGGTCGGCGGTCGCCGCGGTCTCCGTCGGCACGGGGGTCGGCGCCGGAACGGGCGCGGCGGTGGCGGTGGCCGTGGGCGTCGCGGTCGGTGTCGGTGTCGGGACGGGCTCCGGCGTCGCCGTCTCGACGGGCGCCGGCTCCGGAGGGTCGAACGCGCCGGTCAGGGCGACCGCCACCCCGCCGCCGGAGAGCAGCACGGCCGCCGTCACGAGGCCGACGAGGAAGGAGGCGCGGTGGCGCAGCGGCCGCCGAGCCCGGTCGGCACGGGCGTTCTCGACGATCATGCGACGGAAGGCGCGGTCGCGCTCCGGATCGATCACGGGCTTGTCGTTCATCGTGCACCTCCATCGGTGGCTGCGTCGGCGGTGAGATCGGAGATCAGCCCTGCGAGCTTCCCCTTGGCCCGGGAGAGCCGGGACTTGACCGTTCCCTCGGGGACGCCGAGCACCGCGGCGGCGTCGGCGACGGGCATCTCGGCGATGACGCACAGCGACAGCACGTCCTGGTCGCGGAGGCCGAGAGCTCCGAACGCCAGGCGGATCGCCTCGCGTCGCGGCTCGTCGTCGATCCGCCGGTCGGAGTCGCCGGAGAAGTCGTCCTGGTGCTCCGGCTCGGGCAGGCGCCCGAGAGCCAGCCGGTGCCGGCGTGCCGACCGTCCGGCGTTCCGGGCGACGTTGTTCGTCGTGGCGAGCAGCCAGGGGAGCGGCGACCCGTCGACGAGCCGGACGGACGCCCGGCGGCGCCAGGCCTCCAGGAAGACGAGCGCCGTCACGTCCTCGGCGTCGTGCAGGGCGCGGGTGTGGCGGAGCGCGTGCCAGAACACGCGCTGCCGGAAGGCGTCGTAGAGGCGGCCGAAGTCGTCGGGGTCACCCGAGAGCGCGGTCGCCCACGACACTCCGGCTTCTCGAGGCGGTGAGGAAGCGGTCATGCTCAGAGATGTCCGATCGGGCGGAACGGTTCCCTCCGTCGCGACGGCGTGTCGCGGGTCCGCTCCTCGTCGAGGTGGTGGCGGCCGGTGGGTCTCAGCCGGTGGGCGGCGCGGCGGCGGGCGCGGGCGAGGCGGGCGGGAGCGAGGCGTCCGGGGGCGGAGTGCCGGTGCTGAGGGTGACGCCGACGAGGGAGCCCTTGTCGACCGTCGTGCCGGCCGCGGGAACGGTGCCGGCCACCGCCCCCTGCGGCTGGGTCGAGTCCACCTGCGTGATCGACCCGACCGTGAAGCCGGCGTCGGTGAGCGTCCGGGTCGCGCTGTCGCTGCTGCGGCCCGAGAGATCGGGCACGACGACTTGCGGCGCTGCGATCATCGCCGGATCGGCGGCGGCGAAGTCCGACCCGCCGTAGAGCGAGTCGATCTCGGTCATCAGCGGCTTCCAGATCCGGTGGCGCGCGCTCGGCGCCCAGCCGCTCGCGAAGTCGATCGACTCCAGGTTCACCCGCGAGCCGCTGTCCTGCGCCTTGATGCTGCCCACCCAGACGGCGAGCGAGACGGAGCTCGAGGCGCCGAGCGCCCAGGTGTCGGCGGAGTTGTCCGAGGTCCCGGTCTTGGTGATGTGCTGGACGCCGTCCTTCGGGTCGGCCTGCGTGCCGGTGCCCTCCGCGGTCACCCTGAGCATCGCGTACTGCATCGCCCGGGCGACCGACGACGAGACCGCCCGCGTGCACTCCGACTCGCTCGGCGGGATCGAGACGCCGTCCGGACCGGTGATCTCGGTGATCACGACGGGGGTGCAGCGCGTCCCGTCGTCCGCGATCGCCGCGTAGGCGACGGCCATCGTCATCGGCGCGACCTCGTTCGTGCCGATGACCGACGCGGCCGACTGGCTCAGCTCACCGCCGTCCGCCCGGTGGATGCCGAACGACTCGGCGGTCGTGCGGATCCTGCAGAGGTCGAGCAGGTGCGACATGCCGGTGTAGCCCGTGTTCAAGGACCAGATCGTCGAGTTCAGCGCGGTCTGCGTGTCGGAATAGCCGCCGTCGCCGGCGTTCTTCGGGTTGTAGGAGGCGTAGTCCTGCCTCCCCTCGCAGCTGTCCGTGAAGCCGGTCCAGTTCTTCCGCTTCGAGTCGAACTGCTCGAGCAGCGTGTGCCCGGACCTCAGCCACTCCGCGAGGGTGAAGACCTTGTAGCCGGAACCGGGCTGGAAGCCGTTGCCACCGCCCATGTCCGCGTCGACGTTCAGGTTGATCGCCGAGTACTCCGGCCCGCTCGCGATGACGTCCGGGTCCTGGCTGTAGCGCTTGTTCTGCACCATCGTCAGCACCTTCCCCGTCCCCGTCTGCACCGCGACGGCGGTCGCGCCGACGTCGAAGCGCGGGTCCGAGGCGGGGATCTGCGCGTCCATCAGCGCCTGCGCGGTCTCCTGCAGCCCGAGGTCGATCGTGGTGTAGACCTTGAGCCCGCCGCGCTTGAGCGCCGCGTAGCGCTCGTCGGCGGTGTCGCCGAGGGCGGGGTCGTCGCGCAGCACGTGCGAGACGTAGTCGCAGAAGTACGCGGCGCTGCCCGCGGTCTGGCAGCCGGTCGACGGGGGAGTGATGACAGGCTCGATCGGCGCCGCCTGCGCGGCGTCACGGGTCGCGGCGTCGATCTTCCCGTACTCGAGCATCCGGTCGAGGATGTAGTCGCGCCGGCTCGTGGTCAGCGCGTAGCCGTTCGCCTCGCCGTTGTCGGGATCGTCCGGGCGGTCGAAGCGGAACTTCTCCGGGTTGTTGACGATCGCCAGCAGCGCGGCGGACTGCCCGACCGAGAGGTCGGCGGCGTGGACGCCGTAGTAGTACTCGGCCGCGGCCTCGATGCCGTAGACGGTGCCGCCGAAGAGCGCGATGTTGAGGTAGCCGAGGAGGATCTCGTCCTTCGAGTACTCCTTCTCCACCCCGATCGCGAGCCGCATCTCCTTGAGCTTGCGCTCGGGCGTCGTCGCGGTCGCCTCGGTGTAGGCCGCCTCCCGCTCGCTCTCGTCGCTGATCGACTCGGCCTTCTGCACGAGGACGTTCTTGACGTACTGCTGCGTGATCGAGGAGCCGCCCTGCGGCGCCGCGTCGAGGAGGTAGGTGCTGGCCACGGCGCGCAGGGTGCCCTGCAGGTCGATGCCGCCGTGCTCGTAGTAGCGCGGGTCCTCGCTCGAGACCAGGGCGTCGAAGACCGGCGCCGCGATCTGGTCGGCGGTGACCTCGATGCGGTTCTGGTCGTAGAAGGAGGCGAGGAGCGTCGGGTCGTCGGGGTCGCCCGCGTAGACGTCCGTCTTCTGCATCAGCTCGCCGACCTCGAGGTAGCTCGGCAGCGACTGGAACGCCGAGATCGTGCTCGAGGTGGCGGCCCCGGTGAGCGCGAAGGCCGGCGCCACGACGACGGTCGCGAGCAGCCCGGCCAGCACGCTGACGATCACGAATCCGAACAGCGCGCCGAGAGCCCCGTGGACGGTGCGACGGGGCTGGAAGACGGGGACGTTCGGACGCTTCAGGATGGATCCTCTCGGTGCACCAGCACCCTAGGCGACGCTCCCGACATCCCCGCCCAGGCGCGCCCGGACTCCTCCTGCGCGGCGCGGAACACGCCCGACCACGGGGGTCGGCCGCTGACACCGGCTCGATGGACGACCGCATGCCCGCGCCGGCCGCGAGGACGTCGTTCCCGGCGCGAGAGGCGGCAGGCGGGGTGCCCGCCGTCAGATGCGGCTGACCGGTGCCGTCATTCGGAGGCGGTGGTGAGCAGGGTGCCGTTGACGTCGGAGATGTCGCTGGGGTTCTTCGGCGCCTTGCCGGTGCTCACCTGCAGGGGGATGACGGCTCCCCGCAGGACGGTCTCGTCCGCGCTGGGAGTCGTCGAGACGACGGACCCCTCCGGGATCCTCGCGGAGTCGACGGGCTCGGTGACGCCGACGGAGAAGCCGGCGGCGGTGAGCGTGGCGGTGGCCGCGGCGACCGTGAGCCCGGTCACGTCCGGCACCTCGGTCAGCGTCGCAGACCGCGGCGAGGACGCGAGCATCGAGGCGGGCGGGTCGATGAAGTCGTCGCCGCCGTACTTCTGATCGAGCGCCGTCATGATCGGCTTCCAGATCGCGTGGCGCGCGTCCGCGGCCCTGATCGTGCCCTTCTCGCCGGTGAGCCTGGTCGTGCGGAGGTTCTGCTTGGATCCGTCGTCGAAGCCCTTGATGCTGCCGACCCAGACGGCGAGCGACGCGGCACGGCTGGCGCCGGCGGTCCAGACGTCCGCCGCCTCGTCGGTCGTGCCCGTCTTGCCGATGTGCTCGATGCCGTCGCGCGGATCCGAGGCGGTGGCGGTACCGGAGGTGATGACGCGCTGCATCGCGTACTGCATGCCCCGCGCCACCTCGGGGGTGACGGACTGCGTGCAGGACGAGGTGGGCGGCGCGACGGCCGCACCGGTGCTGTCCGTGATCCGGTCGATGACGATCGCGGCGCAGGTCGACCCGTCGTTGGCGATGCCGGCGTAGGCGTTGGCCACGGTCAGCGGAGCGATCTCGTTCGTGCCGAGGACCGACGCGGCTCCGTTCTCCAGTTCGTTGCCGTTGGCGCGGTGGATCCCGAAGGACTCTGCTGTCGTGCGGATGTCGCAGAGGTCGAGCTGGTTGGCCATGCCCATGAAGCCGGTGTTGATCGAGTTCGCCGTGGCCTGGACGGCGGTCATCGACGAGGCGTCCTCGGAGGCGACGTCGTTCCGCGGAGCGAATCGCTCGGTGAACAGCCCGTCGTTCGCGACGTTGCACTTCTGCGGATAAGCGCGGAACCCCGAGGTCGGCGAGGGGAAGGACTCGTTCAGCGTGTGCCCCGCCTGCAGCCACTGCGCGAGGGTGAAGACCTTGTAGGTCGAACCGGTCTGCACGCCGGCGGTGCCGCCCATCGCGACGTCGACGTTGAGGTTGATCGCGCTGAAGCCGGGGTTCGCGGCGAGGAACTCCTCGTCCTGGCTGTACTTCGTGTTCTGCACCATCGACAGCACGCGGCCGGTGCCGGCCTGGATCGAGGCGGCGGTGGCACCGACCTGGAAGCGGGAGTCGTAGGACGGGATGTAGGCGTTGATCGCGGCCTGCGAGACCTGCTGGATGTCGAGGTCGAGGGTGGTGACGATGTCGAAGCCGCCCTGGCGGATCCGCTGGTAGCGCTCGTCGTCGTCGGCGCCGAACGCCTCGTCGTTGCGCAGGACGTTGAGCACGTACTCGCAGAAGTACGCCGCGTCGCCGGCGGTGGCGCAGCCGGTGGAGGGCTCCGTGATGTTCGGCGTGATCGGCTCGGCGATCGCCGCGTCGTAGACCTCCTGGCTGATCTTCGAGTACTTCAGCTCCTCGGTGAGGATGTAGTCGCGGCGCTCCTTGGTCGCGGCGTACCCGTTCGCGGCGCCGTTGGCCTCGTCCGTCGGGTCGTCGAAGCGGAACTTCGACGGGTTGTTGACGATCGCCAGCAGCGACGCGGCCTGCGAGGTCGAGAGCTGGCTGGCGGGGATGCCGTAGTAGTAGTTGGCCGCGGCCTCGATGCCGTAGACCGTGCCGCCGAAGAGCGCGATGTTGAGGTAGCCGAGCAGGATGTCGTCCTTCGACGTCTCCTTCTCGAGGCCGATCGCGAGGCGCATCTCCTTGAGCTTGCGCTCGGGCGTCGGGTCGGTCGCGAGCTTGTAGGCGGCGTCGCGCTCGGCCTCGTCGGTGATCGACTCGGCCTTCTGCACGAGCACGTTCTTGACGTACTGCTGCGTGATGGAGGAGCCGCCCTGCAGGTCGTCGCCGGTCAGCGTGACCGCGAGCGCGCGGAGCGTGCCCTGCAGGTCGATGCCGCCGTGCTCGTAGAAGCGCGGGTCCTCACCGGCGACCGCGGCGTCCTTCGCGGTCTGGGCGACCTCGTCCCAGCCGACCTCGACGCGGTTCTGGTTGTAGACGGAGGCGAGGAGCGTCGTGCCGTCGCCCGCGTAGATGTTGGTCCGCTGCATCAGCTGGCCGGCGTCGAGGTAGCCGGGCAGGTTCTGGAACATCCCGATCGTGTTGCTCGTCGCGAGGCCCGTCAGCGCGAGCGCCGGAGTGACGCCGACGGTGATCAGGACCCCCGCCACGGCGCTCATCCCGATGAAGCCCAGCACTGCCCGCAACGACATCCCCAGCGGTCGAGCGGAGCTGCGGGATGCGGTGGGGAGAGCCATGGAGCGGGAGGTCCTTCCGGCGCGGTGATGCCGCGCGAATGCAGGGTGGCGGGTCGTCGCGCCGGTCGTGCGATCCCCCTCGGTCATGGTACGCGACGCGCCCGGGAGGAGGGGGTCCTCCGAGAGGACGAGATGCACCTGTGACGAGCCGTCCGCGACCCCGACGGGGACGGCCGGGCGGAGGTGGGAATCCGGCGCGCATGACCGACGGAAGACGCCTCCGGGCACGCCGCTTCCGTATCGTGGAGGGTGCGTCCCCGCGAGGGGAGCGTCGGCATCACCGCACCACCAGTCGTCCCGGGGCCCCGGGGCGGTCGGCCCCGGCAGAAAGCACACACCATGGCACGCATCCACGACGACGTGACGCAGCTCGTCGGCAGGACCCCGCTCGTCCGCATCAACCGCCTCGACGGAGCGGACAGTGCCGTCGTCCTGGCCAAGCTCGAGTTCTACAACCCCGCGAACAGCGTGAAGGACCGCATCGGCGTCGCGATCGTCGACGCCGCCGAGGCGTCGGGGGAGCTGCCGCCCGGCGGCACCATCGTCGAGGGCACGAGCGGCAACACCGGCATCGCGCTGGCCATGGTCGGCGCTGCCCGCGGCTACAAGGTGATCCTGACGATGCCCGAGACGATGTCGACCGAGCGCCGGGTCCTGCTGCGCGCCTACGGCGCCGAGATCGTGCTGACCCCCGGCTCCGAGGGCATGCGCGGCGCGGTCGAGCGGGCGCAGGCGATCGTCGCCGAGACGCCCGGCGCCGTGCTCGCCCGCCAGTTCGAGAACGCCGCCAACCCCGAGGTGCACCGCCGCACCACCGCCGAGGAGATCTGGGCGGACACCGACGGCGAGGTCGACGTCTTCGTCGCCGGCATCGGCACGGGCGGCACCATCACCGGCGTCGGCCAGGTCCTCAAGGAGCGCAAGCCCGGCGTGCAGATCATCGGCGTCGAGCCGATCGACTCGCCGCTCCTCACGCAGGGCACGGCCGGTCCGCACAAGATCCAGGGGATCGGCGCGAACTTCGTGCCCGCCAACCTCGATCGCGACGTCTACGACGAGATCATCGACGTCACCCTCGACGACTCGGTGCGCGTGGCACGCGAGATGGCCGCGCAGGAGGGCATCCTCGGCGGCATCTCCTCCGGCTCGATCATGTGGGCGGCGCTCGAGGTCGCGAAGCGCCCCGAGAACACGGGGAAGACCATCGTCGCCATCGTCTGCGACTTCGGCGAGCGGTACATCTCGACCGTCCTCTACGAGGACCTCCGCAGCTGAGCGCCGCCGGACTCCGCCGCGGGGCGGCCGGACGTCCCACCGCCCTCGCACGCCTCCGCGAGGACGTGGCGGCCGCGCGCCTGCGCGACCCCGCGGCCCGCAGCGCGGCGGAGGTGGTGCTCGCCTACCCCGGGCTGCACGCGGTCTGGGTGCACCGCCTCGCGCACCGGTGGTGGCGGCGCGGCGCACGCCTGCCTGCGCGGCTGCTCGCGCAGGCGGCCCGTGCCGCGACCGGGGTGGAGATCCACCCCGGCGCGACGATCGGCCGCCGGCTCTTCATCGACCACGGCATGGGCGTGGTGATCGGCGAGACGGCGCGGATCGGCGACGACTGCATGCTCTACCACTCGGTCACGCTCGGCGGGAAGTCGGCGAAGCGCGAGCGGCGCCACCCGACGCTCGGCGACCGCGTGGTCGTCGGCGCGGGGGCCGTGATCCTCGGGCCGATCGTGCTCGGCTCGGACGTGAGCGTCGGCGCGAACGCGGTCGTGGTGAAGGACGCCCCGGACCACGCCGTGCTGGTCGGGATCCCCGCCCGCGACCTGCGCGCGCTGGGCCGGGCCGAGGACGCGCTGGCGGATCCGGCCTTCTGGATCGACCCCGCCATGTACATCTAGCGGCGGGGTGCGGCGTCGTCAGTCGTCGTCGTCGGGGCGCGAGATGTCGCGCTTCGCGCTCTTGATCACCGCGAACGCGTCCAGGGCGTGCGCCCGCGTCTCCTTGAGGTCGAGGATCGGCGCGGGGTAGCCGTCCGCCTCCGGCGTCAGCGTGTCGCCGAGCGTCCACGGCTCGTGGATCACGGTGCGGTCGAGCTCGGCCAGCTCCGGCACGTACTCGCGCAGATAGCCGCCCTCGGGGTCGAACTTCTTCGACTGCGTCACCGGGTTGAAGACGCGGAAGAACGGTGACGCGTCGGCGCCGGACCCCGCGACCCACTGCCAGTTGGCGGCGTTGCTCGCCGGGTCCGCGTCCACGAGGGTGTCCCAGAACCAGTCCTCGCCCACCCGCCAGTCGACCAGCAGGTTCTTGATCAGGAACGAGGCGGTGACCATCCGGACCCGGTTGTGCATGTAGCCGGTCTTCCACAGCTCGCGCATCCCCGCGTCGACGAGCGGGAAGCCGGTGCGGCCCTGGTGCCAGGCGTCGATCCTGTTCTCGCCGGGGTGGCCCCAGGGGAAGGAGTCGAAGCGGGAGTCGAAGTTGGCGGTCGCGAGGTCGGGCCAGTGGAAGAGCAGGTGGTAGCAGAACTCGCGCCAGAGCACCTCGGCGAGGAAGCGGTCGCTGCCCTCACCGCGGTGCTGCCCCTTCGCATGCGCCTCCTCCAGGGCGTGCCAGACCTGGAACGGGCTGATCTCGCCCCAGCGCAGGTGCGGCGACAGGTTCGAGGTGGCGTCGCGCGCCGGCAGGTTCCGGTCGTCGGCGTAGTCGTCGAGCTGCTCGGCGAGGAACGCGCGCAGCCGCTTCGCCGCCGCCTTCTCGCCCGGCACCCAGCGCTCGCGGAGCCCGCCGGCCCAGTCGGGGCTGGTCGGCAGCAGCTGCCAGTCGTCGAGGACGTCGGAGGCCGCCTCGGTGGCGATCCCGTCGATCTCGCGCGGTCGCGGCAGCGGTGCGCGCGGGGTGTCCCGGTTGCGACAGGCGCGCGCGAACGGCGTGTAGACGGAGTAGGGGGTGCCGCCGCCGGTCTGCACGGTCCATGGCTCGAAGAGCAGCGAGCCCTGGTGGCTCTCCGCCTCGACGTCCCGGTCGCGCAGCGCCTCCTTGATCGCGGCGTCGACGGTCCGCTCCGCCTTGCCGTAGCGGCGGTTCCAGTGCACAGCGCCGGCGCCGAGCTCCTCGGCCAGCTGCAGGACGACGGCCTCGGCCGGCCCGCGGCGCAGGATCAGGGACGCACCGGCCTCCTCGAGGTCGCCCGCGAGCGCGAGCAGGCTGCCGTGCAGCCACCAGCGCGCCGCGCCGCCGAGCGGTCGGATGCCGTCGGACTCCTCGTCGAGCACGTAGCAGACGGCGACGGGGCCGCCGCGGTCGATCGCGGCCCGGAGTGCCGGATTGTCGGCGAGACGCAGGTCGTCGCGGAGCCAGACGAGGGTGGGGGAGGAGCTGCTCATGGTGCCTCCATGATCCGCGAGTCCGGCGCCCGCGCGAAGTGCTGGCCGCGTGGCGGCGGGGCGTGCTAGCGGAGGGCGGGGGCGCTCAGGCCGAGGCGACGCGCTCGCGCAGCTTGTCGCAGAGGGCGGTCAGCTGGTCCAGCTCGTCGTCGTCGAGCGCCGCTCCCACGTGGTCCGAGATCGTCTGCATGTGCGTCATCGCCACCCGCCGGAAGAGCGCGTAGCCCTCGTCGGTGATCTGGATGACCGTGCCGCGGGCGTCGGTCGGGTCCTCGCTCTTGGTCACGCAGCCGCGGGCGACCAGGCGGTCGATCAGGCGGCTGACGCTCGGCTGCGTCAGGAGGACGTGCTTGTTCAGGTCCCGGAGCCGGGCCCGGCGCTCGGGCTGGAGCGTGAGGTTGAAGAGGACGTCGTACTCGTTGAGCGAGATCTCCTTCGACGGGAAGTCGGTGCTCAGCGCCCGCATCACGTGCACCTGCGCTCGGAACAGCGACTCCCACGCGGCGACCGCACGTCTCGAGCTCACGCATCCTCCTTGTGTTCCGTTCAGGATACGGCGTCTCGACGGTCGTCCGGCGCCCGGGGCGCGGGGCCGGTCGGAGGGTGTCGCGCGGAGGCGGTGCTCAGTCCGGGAACGACAGAAGGCCGGCCGCTGAGGCGAGCGGCCGGCCTTCATTCCCTTGCACCAAGAGTGTCCTGCAATCACTTCTTGCGCTTCCCGCCACAGCAAACGGTCGACGCACTTGAACTATATAACGGATCGATAACGCCGCAAGGACCGATTTCCTGAGCTTTCGCTGTGACCCCGCGTCGTCCCGGAGGCGGGGTCTCGATACGCCGCGTCCCGCGCCTACTCGACCAGCATGATCGCGCGGCCTCCGTCAACCGAGCGCGGGACCCGCCGGCATGCGGAGCGCTGCCGCTTGCAGACGCGCGAAGCGCCGCTGTCCTATTCATGCTGATCGAGTAGCCCGCTCCGCGGGCGTATCGAGATCCCCCCACCGCAGAGGCGTGGGTCTCGATACGCCGCGTGCCGCGGCTACTCGACCAGCATGTGGTGCCGCCGACCCCTCGTCCGACTCGGGCCGAACGACCAGCCGCCCTCTACGAGGCGTTCGGTGAGAAACGCGTGCCAGCGTTTCTCACGAGCCGTGGGTAGGACGCTCTATGAGACGCGACCACCCGCGGAGCCGACCGCGGCGGAGCGAGCGCTCGCGCTCGCGCAGCACTTCAAAACAGGTCGGGGCTAGGGGTGGAGGCGTAGCGGATGGCGACGTCGGCATGGCGGTCGAAGCGGTAGCCGACGCCGCGGACGGTGCGGACGATGTCCTCGTAGCGGCCGAGCTTGGCGCGGAGGCGGCGGACGTGGACGTCGATGGTGCGCTCGTTGGGGGCGTCGTCGTCGGCGGCTCCCCAGAGCGAGGAGATCAGCTCGGCGCGCTCGATGGTGCGGCCCTCTCGGAGGACGAGGTACTGCAGCAGCTCGAACTCCTTGTAGGTGAGGGCGGTGGTCTCGTCGTCGAGGATGACGCGCTTGCGCGAGATGTCGATGACGACGCCGCCGGGGGCGCGGTCGAGGTCGGGCTCGGTCTCGGAGCGGCGGCGGGCGACGGCGGCCGGGTCCTGGAGGGCGAGGCGGACGACGTCGACGTCGCGGCCGCCGGCGCCCTGCGGGGCGAGGGCGACGGAGGCGTAGGTCTCGGCGTCGGGAGCGAACTCGGCGGTGACGCGCTTGAGCTCCTCGACCAGGCGGCCGAGGTCGATGCCGGCGGCGCGGGCCTTGGCCTCGTCGATGCCGACGTAGAGGGCGAAGCCGCGGGCCTCGGTGCCCTGGGGCACGGCGCGGAGGCGGGGAGCGGCGGGTGCCGCCTCGGGGGCGGCCTGGAGGCGGGGGGCGTCGGCGTCGGCGGCGGCGGGAGTGGAGACGGGACGGGCGTGGAGGAGGGACATGACGAATCCTTGGGCTGGTCGGATCCGGGACGAGTGTCCGGGGAGCGGATCCGGGTGTGCGCGCGAGAGCCGGTGCACGAGGTGCGGGCCGGCAGGGGCGGATGCGGGGCATCCAGGGGTTCACCGCGCCTGCGACGCCCGGCCGATCAGGGGATCGGCTCGATCAGTGCGATCGGGGGCGGAGGCTGTGCGGAGAACCGGCGAGGGTGATTCCTCAGGCGCACATTCGACAGCGCAGGACGAGGCCGCCGGCCATCATCATGCCGGCATCCCCGATGGCCTCAAGGGAGGTCAGGGCGTGCGCGTTGTCAGTCATGGTCGAAAGTAAAGCGGATGGTGGCGGACCCCGTCAACAGATCCGCGCACACTGGCGCGCTCCGGGCGCCGCGGCGGGCGCCCGGAACGGCATCAGCCGGCGAGCCCGTAGAGGCGGTCGCCCGCGTCGCCGAGGCCGGGGACGATGTAGCCGAGCTCGTTGAGCTTCTCGTCGAGCGAGCCGAGGACGATCGTCACGTCCTTGCCGACAAAGGCCTTCTCCACGGCCGCGAGGCCCTCGGGCGCGGCGAGCAGGCAGACCGCCGTGACGTCCTCGGCGCCGCGGTCGAAGAGGAACTGGATGGCGGCGATCAGCGAGCCGCCGGTCGCGAGCATCGGGTCGAGCACGAAGCACTGGCGGTTGGACAGGTCGTCGGGCAGGCGCTCGGCGTAGGTGGTCGGCTCGAGGGTCTCCTCGTTGCGTGCCATGCCCAGGAAGCCCACCTCGGCGGTGGGGATGAGCTTGACCATGCCCTCCAGCATCCCGAGGCCCGCGCGCAGGATCGGCACGACCAGCGGCTGCGGGTCGCTCAGCGCGAGACCGGTGGTCGTGGTGACCGGCGTCTCGATGGTGACGGTGCGGGTGCGGACGCCACGGGTCGCCTCGTAGGCGAGCAGGGTCATCAGCTCCTCGGCGAGCTGCCGGAAGGTGGGGGAGGGGGTGCGCTTGTCGCGCAGCACGGTGAGCTTGTGCGTGATCAGCGGGTGGTCGGCTACGTGGACGCGCATAAGCTCAATCTACTTGCCGGTCGGAGCCGGCCGGAGCCGGACGAGGGGGCGCGATGCGCGAGAGCGACCTCCCCCTCCCTCCCGAGGCGGACGCCTGGATGAGGCTCGCGCTCGACGAGGCCCGCCGGGCCGCCGGATGGGGCGACGTGCCGGTCGGTGCGGTGGTCGTCGACTCCGACGGCGCGGTGATCGGGCGCGGCCGCAACGAGCGCGAACTGCGCACGGATCCGACGGCGCACGCCGAGGTCGTCGCACTGCGGGAGGCCGCTGCGACCCGCGGAGACTGGCAGCTCGCGGGCTGCACCCTCGTGGTCACCCTCGAGCCGTGCGCGATGTGCGCGGGGGCGATCCTCGCCTCCCGGCTCGAGCGCGTCGTCTTCGGGGCGTGGGACGAGAAGGCGGGGGCGGCCGGCTCGGTGCACGATCTGCTCCGCGACCGACGGCTGCACCACGTGGTCGAGGTGTACCCGGGGCTGCGCGCCGACGAGGGTGCGCGGCTGCTGCTCGACTTCTTCGCGGCGAAGCGCTGAGCGGCCCGGAGCGCGAGACTCCGGAGCACGCGACTCAGCCCTGTGCGCCGACCCATTCGCCGAGCGCCGCCTCCGTCGCCGTCCGCATCCGCTCGAAGCGGCCCTCGCGCACATCGTCGTCGAGCTGCTCGTGCCCGTAGCCCGCTCCCGCGGCGTACTCGGCGTCGCCCTCGAGCCAGCGCGCGGCCAGCTCGCCGGTGAGCTCGGGATGGAACTGCACTCCGAGCAGCCACCCGTCGATCGCGAAGGCCTCGACGGCGTAGGCCGGGGAGGAGACGAGCAGGGTCGTCCCCGCCGGCAGGTCGAAGGTGTCGCTGTGCCACTGCATCACCGGGACCTCGGCGAGGTGGCGCAGCGGCGAGCGGAGCCCCGCCTCGGTCGCGACGATGCCGCGGAAGCCGACCTCGCGGGTCGGGCCGGGGCGGACCTCCTCGCCGAGCGCGGCGGCGATCAGCTGCGCGCCGAAGCAGACGCCGAGAGTCGGTCGGCGGTGGTGCAGCCGGTCCTGCAGCAGGGCGATCTCGGGCGAGATGAAGGGGTGCCGCGCGGTCTCGTAGACGCCGGCGCTCGAGCCGAGGGTGACGACGAGGTCGGGCGCGAGGATGTCGACGGAGTCGAGGTCGGTGCCGGCGACCGCGTCCACGTCGAAGCCCCGGTCGCGCAGCATCGGCTCGAGGGCGCCGAGTCCGGCGCCGCGCTCGTTGACGATCGCGAGGACCCGGCGCATCAGCCGGCGCTCCCGGCGGCGGCGGTCGGCTCGGCCGAGGGCGGCTGCGCCCCGCGGTCGACGTCGGGTTCGAGGTAGATGACGCGGGCGGCCGGGACCGCGTCGCGGATGCGCTTCTCCGTCGCGTCGATCCCCGCGGCCAGCTCGGCCATCGTCTCGGCGGCGGGGAAGGCGAGCTTGGCGGCGACGAGGATCTCGTCCGGACCGAGGTAGAGGGTCTTCATGTGGATGACGCGCTCGACGTCCGGACCGGCCTCGATGGCCGCGCGGATCGCCGCGGTGTCGGCCGGGGTCGCGCCCTCGCCGACCAGCAGGCTCTTGGTCTCGACGCCGAGGACGATCGCGACGACGACCAGCAGCGTGCCGATCATGATGGTGCCGATCGCGTCGAAGACGGTGTTCCCGGTGATCACCGAGAGGCCGACGCCCAGCAGCGCGAAGACGAGGCCGGTGAGCGCGGCGACGTCCTCGAGCAGCACGACCGGCAGCTCCGGCGCCTTCGCCCGGCGGATGAACTGCAGCCAGGACTGCTGCCCGCGGACCTTGTTCGACTCCTTGACCCCGGTGCGCAGCGAGTAGCCCTCGAGGCAGATCGAGACCACGAGGACCAGGATCGGCAGCCAGGCGTTATCGAGCTCGTGCGGCTCGGCGATCTTCTCGACGCCCTCGTAGATCGAGAAGACGCCGCCGACGGAGAAGAGGATGATCGCGACGACGAAGGCGTAGACGTAGCGCTCGCGGCCGTAGCCGAACGGGTGCTCCTCGTCGGCGGCCTTGCGCGACTTGCGGCCGCCGAGCAGCAGCAGCAGCTGGTTGCCGGAGTCGGCGAGCGAGTGCACGCCCTCGGCCAGCATCGAGGCCGAGCCCGAGAAGAACCAGGCGACGAGCTTGGTCAGCGCGATGCCGAGGTTCGCGGCGAGCGCCGCGATGATGGCGGAACCGCCTCCGGATGCGCTCACGGGGTCTCCTCGGGGTGACTCGTCGGGGTGCTGGTGCTCGGGGGTGGTCGGCCCATCCTAGGAGGCGGGCGCCGGGCAGCAGGCTCCCGCCGTCGACCGAGTCGTGCCCCTTGCGCGGAGATCGCCTTCGTACGATGGGCGGATGACCGACGCACCCGTGCAGCTCCCGTCCATCGCCGTCCTCGGGCTCGGCTCGATGGGGGGCGCGATCCTCAGCGGACTGCTCGCCCCCGGCGTGGAGGTGCAGGGCGGTGTCCGCGTGACCAACCGCGACGCGGAGAAGGCGGCGCGCTGGAGCGGCCACCCGGTGGTGACCGCGTTCGCGACCGCCGACGAGCCGGAGGCGAACCGCCGCGCGGTCGAGGGCGCCGCCGTGGTGCTGGTGGCCGTGAAGCCGCACATGGTGCCCGCGCTGCTCGACGAGATCGCCGTCGCGCTCGCCCCCGGGACGATCGTGGTCAGCGTCGCGGCGGGGGTGACGGTCGCGACGTTCGAGGCGCACCTGCCCGCGTCGGTGTCCGTGCTCCGCTCGATGCCGAACACCCCGGCCGTCGTGGGCCGCGCGGTCACCGGTCTGAGCGCCGGCACTCGCTCGAGCGAGGACGACCTGGCGCTGGTCCGCCGGCTGTTCGAGACCGTCGGCGAGGTGGTGGAGGTGCCGGAGTCGCAGCTCGACGCGCTGTCGACGATCTCGGGATCGGGGCCGGCCTACGTCTTCCTCCTGGTCGAGGAGCTGACCGCCGCGGCGCTCGCCAAGGGCTTCACGCCCGAGCAGGCGGCGACGATGGTCACCGGCACCTTCCGGGGTGCCGCCGAGCTGCTGGTGCACTCCGGCGAGGAGCCGGCCGAGCTGCGCCGCCGGGTCACCAGCCCGAACGGCACGACCGAGCGCGCGATCGCCGTGCTGCAGGAGGCGGACCTCGCCGCCCTCTTCACCCGCGCGACGGACGCGGCCCTGGCCCGCGCCCGCGAGCTCGCCGCCTCCTGACGCCCCCCGCCCCTCCGCGAGATGCCACTTCAGTACGCGACACGCCGTGCGGGCCGTACCCAAGTGGCATCTCGTGGAGGGGGGTCAGGAGCCGAGGGCCGCGAAGCGCTCGATGTCGGTGGGGGTGCCGCTGACGACGATGAGGTCGTGGTTGGAGACGACGGTCTGCTCGGTCGCGTAGGTGAAGGGCTTGCCCGGGCTCTTCACGCCGACGACGGTGACGCGGTGCTTGCGGCGCACGCCCGACTCGGTGAGGGTCAGGCCGCGGATCGGCTTCGGCGGGTACATCTTGGCGAGCACGAAGTCGTCGTCGAACTCGATGAAGTCGAGCATCCGGCCCGAGACCAGGTGCGCGACGCGCTCGCCCGCCTCGGCCTCCGGGTAGATCACGTGGTTCGCGCCGATCCGCTCGAGGATCTTGCCGTGCGAGCGCGAGATCGCCTTGGCCCAGATCTGCGGGATCTTGAGGTCGACGAGGTTCGCTGTGATCAGCACCGACGCCTCGATCGAGGAGCCGACGGCGACGACGGCGACCTGGAAGTCCTGCGCGCCGATCTGGGCGAGGGCGTCGAGCGAGCGGGCGTCGGCCTGGACCGCGTGGGTGACCCGCTCCGACCACTTCTGCACGAGCCCGGCGTCCGCGTCGATCGCGAGCACCTCGCGGTCGAGCCGGTCGAGCTGGCCGGCCGTCGCAGCGCCGAAGCGACCGAGGCCGATCACCAGCACCGGGGCGTCGTACCTGATGCGGTCAACCAACGATGGGCCTCTCTTCCGGTCGTCTGAACAACTGCCTGCGCTGGCTCGCGGCGAGCGCGGCAGCGAGAGTCACGGTACCAACGCGGCCCATGAACATCGTCAGCGCCAGCACGTAGACGCCGGAGGTCGGCAGCTCGGCGGTGAGCCCGGTCGACAGGCCGGAGGTCGCGAACGCCGAGATCACGTCGAAGAGGACGTGGTCGAGCGGCGCCTTGGTGATGTGCAGGATCAGGACCGACGAGACGGCGACGGTGGTGGCTCCCCAGAGCACGACGGAGACCGCGAGGCGCAGCACGTCGTTGGGGATCCGGCGGCCGAACGCCTCCATGTCGTTGTTGCCGCGCGCCTCGGCGAACGCCGCGAGGAAGAGGATCGCGAGCGTCGTCACCTTGATGCCGCCGGCCGTCGAGGCCGAGCCGCCGCCGATGAACATCAGCATGTCGGTGACGAGCAGGCTGGAGCCGTTGAGGTCCGGGATCGAGATGGTCGAGAAGCCGCCCGAGCGCGTCATCGTCGAGAGGAAGAAGGACTGGAAGACGGTGTCGCCGGCGTCGAGGGTGCCGAAGGTCGTCGGATTGTCGAACTCGAGCACGATGTAGAGCACCGCGCCCGCGACGAGCAGGATCAGCGAGGTGACCAGCGTGAGCTTGACGTGCACCGACCACTTGCGCGGGCGCCGCCAGCCGCGCGAGAAGGCGTAGATCACCGGGAAGCCGATGGAGCCGAGGAAGACGCCGATCATCAGGATCCCGAGGAACCAGTAGTCGTCCTCGAACGGCGTGAGGCCGGCGGCGTTCGGCGCGAAGCCGGTGTTCGTGAACGCCATCGCGGAGTAGTAGAAGGAGTGCCAGATCGCCTCGCCGATCGGGATCCCGTCGATCAGCATCCGCGGGAAGAGGAGCAGGGCGACCACGATCTCGATCACCGCGGCGCTGATGGCGACCGTCGCGAGCAGGCCGCCGATCTCGCCGAGACGCACGGCCTGGCCCTCGGCCACGGGGCCGGAGTGGATGCGGAGCGGGTTCGAGTCGCTCGCGGCCATCAGCTTCGCGCGGAGCCCCAGTCGGCGCGAGATCGCCAGGCCCATGATCGAGGCGAGCGTCAGCACGCCGAGGGCGCCGATGTTCACGCCGATGAAGACGATCGAGTGCCCGAACGCGGACCAGTGCGTCGCCATGTCGACCGTGGCGAGGCCGGTGACGCAGATCACCGACATCGCGGTGAAGAAGGCGTCGTGCAGCGGAGTGACGGTGCCGGTCGTGCTCGACACCGGCAGCGAGAAGAGCAGGGTGAAGACGAGGATCAGGCCCGAGAAGATCATGATCGCGAAGCGCGACGGCGAGCGGCCGGCGAAGTCGTCGACGAGGTCGCGGGCCCGGGCGAAGCTCGACCACGGCGAGGCCGGCGAGACGCCCACGGGGCTGCGGAACTGCTGCCGAACCACCACGGCGGGCCCTCCACTCGATCGCGGCCATGCTACCCGCTCACCGGTCGGCTCCCGGGGCGCCCGGGCGCCATGCACCGCGCGGCATACGCACGGGCGACACCCTGCCCGCGGCGGAGGGCGCTGACTACCCTGGGGGGATGGCTGACATCTTCGCGGTGATCGCGGACGGCACCCGCCGCGACATCCTCTCGCTCCTCCTGGAGCAGCGGGTCGAGGGTGCCGGCGGCGCCGGCGGCATGAGCGTCTCGCGCATCGTCGCGAAGCTCGAGCTCAGCCAGCCGACGGTGTCGAAGCACCTCA
This sequence comes from Rathayibacter sp. PhB152, assembly GCF_003751395.1. Lineage (NCBI taxonomy): Bacteria > Bacillati > Actinomycetota > Actinomycetes > Micrococcales > Microbacteriaceae > Rathayibacter > Rathayibacter sp. PhB152. The sequence continues at coordinate 617,980 of NZ_RJUT01000003.1, forward strand.
AGGTGCTGCGCGAGGCGGGGCTCGTCACCGTCCGCGAGAGCGGGCAGCACCGCATCTACGCACTGCAGTACGGGCCGCTCGTCGCCGTCGAGGACTGGCTGCTGCCGTTCGGCGCGGCGGACGAGGCCGACGAGGGCGCCGCCGTGCTCGACGCGGCCGCGGCCGCCCGGGCCGAGTCGCTCGGGCGGGCGCTCGCCGACCGGACGCACCAGGTCAGCGCGGTGGTGCAGGACATCCAGCGCGGCGTGAGCGAGGGAGCGACGAAGGTCGCGGAGGCGCTGCGCATCCGCAAGTGAGGCCGCGTCGGTCGCCGCCAGGGGTGGCGCGACGGCGCGGATTCTCGTGGGGGCCGCGTCGTGTAAGCTCGCGGGAGCCAGTTTTTCGTAAGCGGCCGTCCGTCGGGCGGTCGACCCCCTGAACGTTGTGAGGTCTTCGTGGGTTCTGTCATCAAGAAGCGTCGCAAGCGTATGGCGAAGAAGAAGCACCGCAAGCTGCTTCGCAAGACTCGTCACCAGCGTCGCAACAAGAAGTAGGCTCGCGCCTCTTCACCCTTCGAGCGTCCGCCCCTCTGGGGTCGGGCGCTCGTCTGCGTTCCGGGGGTCGATCCGCCCCGGGTCCCGCGCGGTGGCGGCGGCTACAGTGGTCATGTGGATGTGGCACTGACTCTCGTGGGCAAGCCCGGCTGCCATCTCTGCGACGACGCCCGCGCCGTCGTGCAGCAGGTCCTCGCCGAGCTCGCGGACGTGCCCGGAGCTCCGAGCGTCTCACTCGCCGAGGCCTCGATCCTCGACGACGCCGAGCTGCACGAGCAGTTCGTCGAGGAGATCCCGGTCGTCCTGATCGACGGACGCGTGCACACCTACTGGCGCGTCGAGCCGGATCGCCTGCGCCGAGCCCTGCTCGAGCGCGCCTGACCGCCGCGCATCGGTGGGCTTCCGCCGTGATGCGAATGTTGTAGAAGGCCCCTCGGACGGGGGACTGGACTGCTGTCGAGCGGTGCCGGTTCGCGCATAGTCTCTTCACGGGGAGGCTCGCTCCCCGCGTTCGGGGTGCGTTCGGCGTCTCGCGGGGGAGGAACTTCCATGACTCGACAGCGTCTGCTGCAGCAGCGTCGCCGCTCCACGGCGTCCGCGCTCGCGCTCGCCCTGCTCCTCGCCGGGCTCGCGCTGCCCGCCTCGGCCCAGGCCGAGCCGCTGCCCGACCCTTCTCCGACGACCAGCGAGCCGGCGCAGGTGAATCCCGATGAGGAGACGCCTCCCGTCGAGACGCCGCCGGAGGAGAACCCGCCCGTCGAGACGCCGCCGGAGGAGACTCCACCCGTCGAGACCCCGCCGGAGGAGACCCCGCCCGTCGAGACCCCGCCGGAGGAGACCCCGCCCGTCGAGACCCCGCCGGAGGAGACCCCGCCCGTCGAGACACCGCCCTCGCAGCCCCAGCCGACCGAGGGTCAGGGTGGGTCGACGACCGGCCCGGTGCCGCAGCCCACTGTCGGCGGTGGATCCCCTGCGACATCCGCACCCGCGCCGAGCGCTGGAGGGGGTGCTCCCGCTTCCGGCGGTGGTGGCAGCCCGTCCACCGGAACAGGCTCGGGCTCGGGCTCCGGCTCGAGTGGTGGCGGCGGCGGCGGCAACTCCCGCGGCACCGCGACCACCGAGGCCGGCACGACGGCGCCGCGCGCCTCAGCGCCCGGACGGACGCTGCTCTCGACCTCCGCGGCCGACCCCGCCGCGGCACCCGTCCCCGGCACGGAGACGGCCGGCAGCCCTCCCGCCGTCTCGGTGTTCCTCACGCGCGACGCCGGGGTCGACCCCGGGTCGCTGACCGTCGATCTCGCCCGCTTCTACGGGGTGGGCGTCGCCTACGCCGGCTTCCAGCGCGAGGAGAACGCCACGGCGACGCTGCGCGCTCCCGCCGGGACGGAGACCGCGCTGACGGTCGAGAACCGCCAGGACGGCGAGTCGACCAGCACCGGATCGGCCACCGTGCCCACCGCGGCACTCCTCTCCATCGGCACCTACACGGTCACGATCAGCGGCGACCGCGGCTCGTCCGCGACCAGCACCTTCGGGCTGACCGCCTCCTCCGCTCCCGGCATCCTCGTCGAGCCGCGCGAGTCCTCCAGCGCCGAGGCGGCCATGCCGCGCGGCGCGGTCTGGGGCTTCGGTCCGGTCGAGAGCGTCACCGTCGGCGCCTACACGACCGCCGGCGTCCAGGCCGACCTCGCGGCGGGCGACCTCGCGGTCCGCGTCGACGCGCTCGGCTGGTCCGACCTCGACCTCGGCGAGGCCGTCGTCGCGGAGCCCACGGCCGAGGTCTACTGCATCGTCGCGGTCGGCTCGATCAGCAAGCGCACCGCCGCGGTCACGGTCGCCTACCCGGCGGAGGGCTCCACCGCGACGGCTCCCGACGCCGCGCAGGTCTGCGGCATCGCGATCACCTCCGCCAAGGCCGGCACCGTGCCGCCCGCAGCCTCCAGCACCGGCGGGCTCTCGGCCGGGGTCGGGCTCACCATCGGCGCGGGCGTGCTCGTCGCGCTGCTCATCGCCGGCCTGGTGACCACCGTCGTCCTGCGTCGTCGCCGCGAGAACGACGACCTGCTCATCGGCGGACCGCTCCCGCACCCGACGGAGCAGTGAGGCGCTGCGCCCGGTGCGTGACGACAGTCTGATCGCGGCGCTGCACCGCGGTCGTCCTCGGACGATCGCGGCGGCGGCGGAGCTGGTCCACCTGGCGCCGGGCGACGTGCGGACCGCCGTCGACCGGTTCCGCGCTCTGGGGCTCCTCGGCGGCGAGGGCGAGGAGATCGCCTACGTCCCGCCCGCCGACTGGGCGGCCGACGCGGTCCTCCGGCACACCGTGGCGGCTCGCCGAGCCACGCTCGAGGCGCTGGACGGCATCGAGCGACTCATCGGCGACCTGCCCTCGCTGCTCGGCGCGTGGTCGGTCGGTGCCGCCGCCGACGATCTCGTCCCCACGCTGCTGCGTCACGGGCCGCACGCCTCGGAGGACCTCTGGTTCGACCTCGTCCGCAGCGACTCCGGGACCCTGGTCGCGGTGCTCCCGGACGTGCAGCGCTTCCTCGATCCGCCGACCGAGCGGGCGCTGCGCTTCGGCCAGGCGCTGGCGGCGAAGGACCGGGTGCGGGTCATCATCCCCGCCGAGAGCGTCCGCGACCCGCGGGTGCTCGCCCGGATCGAGGCCTACCAGAAGGCCGGGGTGGAGTACCGCCTGCTCGAGACGATGCCGAGCTGGTTCTGGGTCGACGGCGAGTACCTGGCCGTGCCGTTCGAGTGGGGCGAGACCCGGCCGACGAGCGTGCTGGGCGTGCGGCACGAGGCGCTCGCCGGACTCGTCAGCGCGTACTTCGAGCAGCTGTGGCGGCAGGCGCTGCCGATCGATGCGGCCGAGCAGAGCTGGACGTCGCTGCTCCGGCTGATGCGGACGGGCCTCACCCTCGAGACGGCCTCGCACCGGCTGGGGATCAACCCGCGCACGGGCCGGCGCCGCATCTCCGCCGCGATGGAGCACTACGGCGCTCCGACTCTCTTCGCCCTGGGAGCGGCCTGGTCGGCGGAGGAGGGCCGGGCGGCCCCGGAGGGACCGGCCGAGCAGTAGCGGCGCGGTTCCGGTCCGGGCTTCCCGGCCCAGGTGCCGAGAAGGTCCCGACCACTCGGGGAGGGTTCGGGTCGCCCCGAGTGGTCGTCTGCGCCGACCAGGCAGTCCCCAGTGTCCGGAGTCGGGCCTCCCCGCCGCAAGCGCCGCTTGCGGACATGTCCGGAAGAGGGCGTCGGCTCCGCTCGACGAGCCGGCGCCTTTCCTGCTGGTCGGGCAGCCCCGCAGGGGCGTATCCATGCTGGTCGAGTAGCCCCGCAGGGGCGTATCGAGACCCGCCGTCGTCCGGTGGGTGGATCTCGATACGCCCGCTGCGCGGGCTACTCGATCAGCATGAGCTGCGCCGGCTGCATGAGCTGCGCCGGCAGCTTGAGCTGCATGAGCTGCATGAGCTGCGCGGGCTGCTCACGGAGGCGTTGCCCGGTGCGCGGTCATGCGGCGGCCGTGAAGCGCAGCAGGATGGTGCGGGCCTCCGGGCGCAGCTGGAAGTCGGGCCAGACGTCCGGGCCGCAGGCGCGCGAGCCGAGGCCGTGCTGGGCGGCGTCGATCGTGAGCACCGAGCGGGTCGAGGCGGGCAGCTCGTGCGGATGACCCGCCGCCGTCAGCTCGTGCGCGGTGTGGCGCGCGAGCGTGAAGCCGGGGAGCCGGCCGTGCAGGTCGGCCGCCGCCTCGATGCGCAGGCGAGCGGACCCGCCCTCGTTGAGGACCAGCTCCCGCACGGCGCTGCGGTGACCGTTCTCCTGCGGGCGCGCGTACTCCGTCTTCAGCTCGTCGATGCCGGCCGAGAAGCGGCCGACCCTGGTCGCGCGCATGCTGTCGGGGTACGACTCCCGCGGACCGGTGCCGAACCACTCCGCGCCGTCGACCGACGCCGGGAGGTCGAGCCGGATGCCCAGCCGCGGCCAGACCGAGCCCCAACCGCGGGTCGGCACCAGGTCGACGCGGAGGACGACCCCGTCGCCGTCGAGGCTCCAGTGCTCCTCGACGAGGAGCGCCGCGTCGAGGTCGGCGGCGGACCAGCGGGTGCGCCGGCGGACTCCCGCCGAGGTGTCGACCGACTCGACCCGGCCGACCAGCCGGTCCAGTCCCGCCTCGCGCCAGCGCGACGCGGAGGACGGCGCAGGCACGCCGTTGCCGTTGCCGGTGCGCGGGTCGCCCTCGGTGTAGGCGGGGAAGCCGTCGCCCTCGTCGTTGTCGGTCGGGGCGCGCCAGAGCTCGGCGCGCGGTCCGTCGACCGCCAGCCCGGCCAGCGCGGTGAGCCGGCCGTTCCGGAAGCTCGCGAGCCCCAGAGCGCCCTCGACGGAAGCGCCGCCGCGGGGCGAGCGGGCCCAAGCGGGCATCGGTGCGAGCGCGGAGAGACGGCGCTGACCGGTGGAGATCACGTGCCCCTCCTCGGCCCAGACGGTGCTCGACGCGAGCGCCGCGTCGACGGTCAGCCACGCCTCGCCGCCGGTCGGCACGTCGAAGACGGGCAGCGCCAGGCGCGCGGAGCCGCCGGCCGCGATCGCGGGAGCGTCGAGCACGCCCTCCGCGGTGACCCGGCCGTCGAGCTCGACCCGCCACGCGAAGCGCAGGTCGGCGGTCGACGCGTCGTGACGCCTGTTCTCGACCAGCACGGCGTCGGGCTCGACCGTGACGCGCACCGGCGCCACGATCTGCTTCCACTCGAACAGCCCCGGACTCGGCGTGCCGTCGGAGAGGACCATGCCGTCCATCACGAAGTTGCCGTCGTGCACGACCTCGCCGAAGTCGCCGCCGTAGGCGTAGTACTCGACGCCCTCGGGCGTGCGGGCGCGCAGGCCGTGGTCGCGCCACTCCCAGACGAAGCCGCCGTGCAGCCGCGGGTAGCGGTCGACGAGGTCCTCGTACTGGTCGATCGCTCCGGGCCCGTTGCCCATCGCGTGCACGTACTCGCAGAGCAGGAACGGCTTCGAGCGCTGGCGCGCCGACTCGCCGGCCGAGCAGCCGAGCAGCGGCGTGCGCGAGTCGTCGCGGCCGATCTGCTCGGTCTCGGGGATCGACGAGTACATCCGCGAGTACACGTCGGTGTAGGCGCCGGTGTAGTCGCCCTCGTAGTGCACGGGGCGCTCGGGGTCGCGGCCGTGCACCCAGGAGGACATCGCGGCGAGGTTCGCGCCGGTGCCGGCCTCGTTGCCGAGCGACCAGATCACGATGCTCGGGTGGTTCTTGTCGCGCTCGACGGTGCGCTCGATCCGGTCGAGGTAGGTCTCGCGCCAGGCCGGGTCGTCACTGGGGTTGCCCTTCCAGCCGTAGCGCTCGAAGCCGTGGGTCTCGAGGTCGCACTCGAGGATCACCCAGAAGCCCAGCTCGTCGGCGAGGTCGAGCAGGCGCGGGTGCGGCGGGTAGTGGCTGGTGCGGATCGCGTTGACGTTGAACCGCTTCATCATCGCGAGGTCCGCGCGGGCGAACTCCTCGTCGAAGGCGCGGCCGCGGTCGGGGTGCGTCTCGTGGCGGTTGACGCCGTGGAAGACGACGCGCTCGCCGTTCACCAGGAAGCGGTCGCCGCGGATCTCGACGGTGCGGAAGCCCAGGCGGAGCGAGACCGTTTCTCCCGAGGAGGCGACTTCGGCGTCGTAGAGCCGGGGCGCCTCCGCCGACCACGGCTCGACGGCCGGCACCTCGATCGGAGCGACCTCGCCGGCGCTCGCCCAGACCGTCTCGATGCCGAGCTCGGGGACGCGGAGGGTGACCGGGAAGGCCGCGTCGCCCGCCGTCAGCTCGGTCTCGATCCGGCCCGCGCCGGCGTCGAAGGCGGCGCGCACGAAGACGTCCTCGACGCCGCCGACGGGGCGGGCGATCAGGTGCACCGAGCGGAAGATCCCCGGCAGCCACCACTGGTCCTGGTCCTCGACGTAGCTCGCGGCGGACCACTGGTGCACGCGGACGACGACGAGGTTCTCACCCGGCCGCACCGCCTCGGTGACGTCGAACTCCTGCGCGAGCCGGCTGCCCGAGCCGATGCCGATCTCGACGCCGTTGACCCAGACGCGGTAGCGCGACTCGACGCCGTCGAAGCGGAGCACGACCGCCTCGGCGCCGGCGAAGGACTGCGGCAGCTCGAAGCTGCGGCGGTGGTCGCCGGTCGGGTTCTCGTCCGGGACGAACGGCGGCTCGGTCGGGAAGGGGAACTGCACGTTCGTGTAGGCGGGGAGTCCGTAGCGCCCGTCGCCCTGGAGGACCCAGTGCGACGGGACGGGCAGCACGTCCCAGCCGGAGTCGTCGAAGGACTCCGCCCCGACGTCGTCCACCCCCTCGCCCACGGGCAGCGCATCGGCGCCGCCGGGCGTTCCCGGCGCCGCGGGCAGCAGGCGGAAGCGCCAGTCCCCGTCGAGCGACAGCGTCGGTGCGTCGGTGTGCAGCCACGAGCGGGCGGCGCGGCGGCGGCCGGAGCCGGGGCCGGTATCGGTGAGGTAGTGGGAGGACGTCGGGGCGAGGGTCACTTGACGGATCCTTCGGTCAGGCCGCCGCGCCAGAAGCGCTGCAGCACGATCATGGCGATGGCGAGCGGGATGATCGACAGCAGGACGCCGCCGGTCGTGAGCTCGTAGAACTCGGGCAGCCGGTCCACCTGGCTGAGCCAGTTGTTCAGGCCGAGGGTGATCGGGAAGAGCTCGGTGTCCGAGAGCATCACGAGCGGCAGGAAGTAGTTGTTCCAGATCCCGACCAGCTGGAAGAGGAACACGGTGACCAGCGCCGGCGTGAGGATCCGCAGCCCGAGGGTGTGGAAGATCCGCAGCTCGCTCGCGCCGTCGATCCTGGCCGCCTCGATGATCGCGGTGTCGACCGTCGCCTGCGCGTAGATCCGGCAGAGGAACAGGCCGAACGGCGAGACCAGCGAGGGGATCAGCACGCTCCAGTAGGTGTTGGCGATGCCCATCTGGCTGAAGAGCAGGAACAGCGGGAGCGCGGTGGCGGTGCCGGGGACGAGGACGCCGGCGAGGATCGTGCCGAAGACGAGCTTGCTGCCCTTGAACTCGTACTTCGCCAGCGCGTAGCCGCCCGCGGCCGCGAGGTAGGTCGCGAGCAGTGCGCCGACGCCCGCGTAGAGCACGGAGTTGAGGAACCAGCGGACGAAGATGCCGCCGTCGTAGGTCAGCACCTGGCCCAGGTTGTCCCAGAGCGCGAAGGTCGGTGCGAACCAGAAGCCGTAGGTGGCGAAGAGGTCGCCCGTGGTCTTCGTCGCGGCGACGACGACCCAGTAGACCGGGATCAGGAAGTAGATCGCGACGACGACGAGGATCGCGGTGACGATGATCGTCGAGGCGCGGTTGCGCCCGGCCGAGCGGTCGGGGCCGCGGCCGGCCTTCGCGGGCCGTTCTGCGGTGACGATGCCGGTGGTCGTGGGCGCATCGGCGGTGGCGCGCTCCGTCGTGCTCATGAGGACTTCCTGTTCGAGATCGAGAGGAACGTGAAGGAGAGGGCGAACGCGACGAGCGCGATCAGCACGGCCTGCGCGGCGGCGACGTTGTAGTCGTTGTAGGCGAAGGCGGTGGTGTACGCGCTGAGGTTCGGCGTGTACTGGCTGTCGATCGCCGGCGCGACCGTCTTCAGCACCTGCGCCTCGGCGAAGAGCTGGAGCGTGCCGATGATCGAGAAGATCGTCGTGAGCACCAGGGCCGGGCGGATCAGCGGGAGCTGGATGCTCCGCGCGACCCGCCAGGTGGAGGCTCCGTCGACCTTCGCGGCCTCGTAGAGCTCGACCGGGATCGACTTCAGCTGAGCGACGATGATCAGCATGTTGTAGCCGGTGTAGCTCCAGAGCGAGATGTTCGCGATCGACCAGAGCACCGAGTTCGCGCCGAGGAAGTCGGGGTCGAGGCCGACCACGTTCGCCGCGTCGATGATCGGGCTGAGCCCGGGCACGTAGAGGAAGGACCACAGGATCGTGGCGATGACGCCGGGCACGCCGTAGGGCAGGAAGTACGCGGCGCGGAAGAAGCCGGGGAAGCGCGCGGAGGCGGACTCGAGCATCAGGGCGAGCACCGTGCAGAGCGCGATCATGATCGGCACCTGCACGATGCCGAAGAGGAACATCCGGCCGATCGAGGCGATGAAGTTGCCGTCGGCGAGGGCCTGCGCGTAGTTGTCGAAGCCGGCGAAGCCGCTGGTCACGCCCGCCTCGCCGAAGAGGCCCGAACGGGTCACCTTCGTGAAGCTCGAGCCGATGGCGACGACGATCGGGATGATGAAGGTGAGGACGAAGAGCGCCAGGAACGGCGCGAGCAGGATCCACGGGGCGCGGGTGACGGAGCGGCTCCGCTTCGAGGCGCCCGGCGCCTTCGAGGTGGCCGCGACCGCGGCGGCGGCGGGGGAGGTCGTGGTGGTCATGCGGAGGCCTTCCTGATGCTGAGGCCCTTGTTCTGGAAGACCGTGATGATCTGCTGCTCCGCCTGCGCGACGGCGTCGACGAGCGAGAGCCCGGACGCCTTCTTGCGGAAGCCGTCGCTGAGGATGTTGAACGACTGCTGCGTCACCGGCCACCAGGACCAGTCCGGGTTCTGCTCCGTGGCCGCGGGGACGAAGACGTCCTCGTTGTAGTTCTGGCCGCTGAAGAAGTCGCTCGGACCCTTCCGGACCGAGCCGATCTCGCCGACCGCCGGGGACCAGCCGATGCCGCTGTTGGCGATCATCGCGTCGATGCCCTCCTGCGAGGTGGTCATCCAGACGGCGAACTCGAGGGCCTCCTTCGGGTGCTTGCTGTTCGCGAAGACCGCGGCCGTCGAGCCGCCGAGGAAGCTCGAGCCGTAGCCCGCGCCCTCCCAGACCGGCATCGGCGCCGCGCGCCACTTGCCGGCGCCGCCGCTGACGCCCTCGATCAGCGCATCGCCCCAGCTCGCGGTGGTGCAGGAGGCGATGCCGCCGTTCGCGGCGGCCGCGAACCAGGCGGGGGAGTAGGCGCCGTAGCCGACCTCGACCAGGTCCTGGTCGATCGCGGTGTCGAAGAAGGCGGCGACCTTCGTCGTGGCCTCGTCGGTCATGTCGATGACCCAGCCGTCCTCCTCCGCCTTCAGCCACTGCGCGCCGGCCTGCGTCGCGAAGGCGGCGAAGACGGAGGCGTCGGCGAGCGGGAAGCAGTCGATGTAGGAGTCGACGCCGCGCAGCTCGGTCGCGACCGCGGCCCAGTCGTCCCAGGTGGTGGGCGTCTCGGCGCCGACGCTGTCGAAGATCTCCGGCTGGTAGAACAGCGCCATCGGGCCGCTGTCCTGCGGGATCCCGTAGACGCCGCCGGTGTAGCTGACCTGGCCCCAGAGAGTGGGGTCGTAGCGGTCGGCGTACTCCTCGGCGCCGTAGCGGTTGAGGTCCACGAGGCCGTTGACGAGCAGGAACTCGGGGAGCGAGCGCATCTCGACCTGGCCGAGATCGGGGCCGCCGCCGGCCGCGAGGGCCGAGTAGAGCTTCTGATAGCCGCCGGCGTTGCCGCCGGGGATCCAGACCGCGTCGACCTGGACCTCGGGGTGCGAGGCGTTCCAGACGTCGCAGACCTTCTGCAGGTCCTTGAGCCAGGCCCAGTACTGGAGCCGGATCGGCCCACTGGCCGCCGGGATCGCCGCGCCGGCGTTGACCGAGACGGTGCCGGGCGTGGAGCAGGCGGTGAGGCCGCCGAGTGCCGCGGTGCCGAGGCCCGCGGCGAGCAGCTGTCGCCGGGTGAACGGATGCATGTGTCCCTCACTTCATCGTGGTGGAGTCCGGGACCAGTCCGCCCGGCTGATCCGGACGCTATCACAATTTCGAGTGCGTACTCGAAATTGGTGGACGGCACCGCTCCGTCGCTCCGAGCGCGCGCTACGCTGGGCGATCGACCGGCTGCGCAGCCGGCACTTCGAGGGCGAGGAGCGGCCGATGGCGGAGGCGGGCACCACCCGGAGCGCGCGCCGCGGCCCCTACGCGAAGTCGGCCGAGCGCCGGCGCGCGATCATCGAGGCGGCGCACGCGGTCTTCGCCGCCCGCGGCTACGCCCGCGGCTCGCTGCAGGACGTCGCCGACCGGGTCGGGCTCAGCCAGACGAGCCTGCTGCACTACTTCCCGTCGAAGACCGATCTGCTGCTGGCCGTGCTGCAGCACCGCGACCGGATCACCGGCGACGGTTCGACCCCTGTCGATCCCGAGGAGGGGCTCGTCGAGGGCATCGTCCGCCAGACCCGCTACAACGAGACGGCGCCCGGCGTGATCGAGCTCTACGCGGTGCTCTGCGGGGAGTCGACGACCGACGAGCACCCGGGGCGCGACTTCTTCGCGTCGCGCTTCCAGCGGCTGCGCGCGGACTACGCCGGCCAGCTCCGGGAGCTGCGCGCCGCGGGCCGGCTGCGCGAGGGCGCGGATCCGGACCGGGTCGCCGCGTCGATCATCGCGCTCTGGGACGGCATCCAGCTGCAGTGGCTGCTGGAGAACGACGCGGTCGACATGGTGGCCTGCCTGACCGACTACCTCGACCTGATGATCCTGCCCGCGCCGTAGGCTCCGGGCATGACTCTCACCCAGGACTCGGGCTGGCTCTGGTTCGGACTCGCGATCGTCACGGCCGGTCTCGCGGAACAGAAGGGCCGCTCGCGCTGGCGCTGGTTCGTGCTCGGGCTGCTGCTCGGCCCGATCGCCACGGCGCTCGTCGTGCTCTGGGCACGACCCGAGGCCGGGGTCGCGACCGACGTGCGCTGGAACTTCGCGATCGGCGCCGGCGTCGCCGCGGTGGCGCTGGCGCTCGTCGCGGTCGCGTCGGCGCTCTGGCTGCTGCTCGTGCCCGCGGCGATCGCGGCGCTCGTCGCCGGCCTGCTCGCCTGGCTCAGCCGCCGCGTCCCGTACGAGCGCCTGCCCCGCTGACGCGTGGATCTCGATAAGCCCTCTGCGAGGGCTACTCGATCAACATGAAACGGACGCGTGCGCGCCTTCTTGCTGGTCGAGTAGCTGCGCAGCGGCGTATCGAGACCCGCCGTCGTCCGGTGGGTGGATCTCGATACGCCCTCTGCGAGGGCTACTCGATCAGCATGAGACGGACGCCCGCGCGTGCAGCATCAACGCGCGCGCCACATGAAGTGAACGCGTGCACGCCTTCATGCTGGTCGAGTAGCCGCGCAGCGGCGTATCGAGACCCCGCTCCGCCGGCGCCTACGGCAGCAGGCGCGTCGGGCCGCGGAAGAGGTAGGTGACCTCGCGGAGGTTGGCCTGGCCGAGCATCAGCATGATGACGCGGGAGAGGCCCATGCCGAAGCCGCCGTGCGGGGGGACGCCGTAGCGGAAGAAGTCGAGGTAGAACTCGAGCTCCTCCGGCTCCAGGCCCTTCTCGCGGGCCTGCTCGACGAGGACGTCGACGCGGTGCTCGCGCTGCGCTCCGGTGGAGATCTCGACGCCGTTGTAGATGAGGTCGTAGCTGTTGGTGATCGTCCCGTCGCCCTCGCGGCGCATGTGGTAGAACGGCCGGATGCTCGAGGCGTAGTCGGTCAGGAAGACGAAGTCGTGGCCGAACTCCTCCTGCACGTAGGCCGCGATGCGGCGCTCGCCCTCGGGGTCCATGTCGTCGTCGGCGCGGGGCACCTCGTAGCCGCGCTCGGCGACGATCCGCTTGGCCTCGGCGAGCGGGATGCGCGGGAACGGCGTGGTCGGCACGCGCAGGTCGATGTCGAAGAGCGCCTTGATCGCCTCGCCGTGCTTCTCGACGACCGCGGTCAGGCCGGCGACGATGAGCTGCTCGTGCAGCTCCATCACGTCCTCGTGCGAGTCGATCCAGGAGACCTCGGCGTCGACGCTCGTGAACTCGGTCGCGTGCCGGGAGGTGAAGCTCGGGTCGGCGCGGAACGCGGGCCCGACCTCGAAGACCTTGCCGAAGCCGGCCGGCTGCGCCATCTGCTTGAAGAACTGCGGGCTCTGCGCGAGGTACGCCTTGGTCTCGAAGTACTCGACCTCGAAGAGCTCGGCGCGCGACTCGGAGGCGCTCGCCATCAGCTTCGGGGTGTGGATCTCGATGAAGTCGTGCTCGATCCAGTACGTGCGCAGCGCGTGCTCGAACGTGGTCTGCACCCGGGCGATCAGGTTCTGCTCCGGGCGGCGCAGGTCGAGGAAGCGCCAGTCCATCCGCTTGTCGATGCCGGAGTCGGCCGCGATCGGCGCCTCGGGGATCGACGCGCTGACGATCTCGAGCGACTCGAGCTTGACCTCGAGGCCGCCGAGCTTGACGCGCTCGTCGTGCTTGAGCTGACCGGTCACGCTCACGAACGAGCCCTGCGCGAGTCCGGAGATCGCCTCGGTGATCGCGAGCTTCGCGGCGGAGGCGTCGTCGCCCTCGACCGCCTCGCGGACGGCCGGGTTCACCAGCTGCACGGCGCCGGACTCGTCGCGGAGGACGACGAACTGCACCTTCTTCTGATCGCGCACGGTCTCGACCCAGCCGGCGACGCGCACCGGACCGTCCTCGAGGGCGGCGAGCTTGCTGACGGTGGTTCGGGGGAGGCGGGTCTCGTCGGTCACGGTAGGAGAGTCTACTCGGGGCCCGCCGCGGGCGCCCCGTCGGCGCCGGTCAGCGGCTGCCGCGGGCTCCCTCGACCGTGCTGCCGCGGACGATCAGCGTCGGCTCGAGCACCTCGTGCCGGTGCTCGTGCTCCGGCCCGTGCAGCAGCTCGTCCAGCAGCAGCCGGATCGCGGCCGCCCCCATCGCCTCGCCGGGCTGAGCCAGGGTCGTGATCGGCACGAGGCTGTCCCAGGCGGAGCGGTTGTCGTCGTAGCCGGTGATGGCGAGATCGACCGGGAGCCGGATGTCCGACTCCGACAGGATCGACTGCACGATGCCGAGCGCGAGCAGGTCCGCCGCCGCGACGATGCCGTCCGGGCGGTCCTCCGGTGCGCGGGCGGCGATCAGGTGGCCGAACCGGCGGCCGTCCTCCACCTGCACCTCGGCGGTCGGATCCAGCTCGAGCGAGACCGCGCCGTTCGTCTCGGCGATCGCGCGCTCGACCCCGCGCAGGCGCTCGCGGACGGGGTTCGCGATGCTCGGATCACCGGCGAAGGCGAGCCGGCGGCGGCCGAGGTCGATCAGGTGCCGCGCGGCGAGGTAGCCGCCGTGCTCGTCGTCGGCGCTGACCGTGCAGGCGCCGTCGACGGCGGCGTCGTTGAGCAGCACGACCCGTCGCCCGCCGCGGCGCTCGGCGACGACGTCGGGCGCCGTCCCCGGCAGCGGGGCCAGGAGGATCCCGGCGACCTGCTCCTCGGTGAAGAGGTCGAGGTAGGTGCCCTGCTTGGCCGCGCGCATGTCGGCGTTGCCGAGCACGACGCTCATCCCCGCGGCCTCGGCGGCGTGCTCGGCACCGCGCGCCATGTCCAGGAAGAAGGAGTTGCTGAGGTCGATCACGACGAAGCCGACGGTGCTGCTCGTCCCCGCGGCCAGCGCGCGGGCCGCGCGGTTGGGGGTGAAGCCGAGCTCGTCGATCGCCCGCTGCACCCGCTCGCGCGTCGCCGGCGCGACCAGCAGCGGTCGGTTCACCACGTTCGAGACGGTCCCGAGTGCGACTCCCGCCAGGCTGGCGACGTCCTGCATGCGGGCGGGCGGGCGCCGCGCGGGCGAGCTCTCTGCCGCGGTCATCCCTGCCTCCGTCGCGTCCGCCGTCCGGCGGTCGGAGGTCACGGTATCAGCGCGCCCGGCACGACGAGGCCCGCGGCCGGGAGCGATCCCGACCGCGGGCCGTGGTGGCGCGAGCGCCTAGGGGATGCGCACCGTCGTCGTGCGCGACGCGTCGACGGAGCCGCCGACCGACACGGTGTACGTGCCGCGGGCGGCGACCCAGGAGTCGCTCTTCACATCCCAGTACTGCAGGAGGCGCAGGTCGGCCACGTCCTTCGCCGAGAGCGAGACCTTCACGGTCTTCGACTCGCCGGGCTGCAGGGTCACCCGCTCGAAGCCGACGAGGCGCTGCGCCGGCTCGCCGGTCGAGCTCGGGAGAGTGAGGTACGCCTGCGCGACCTCGGTGCCCGCCCGGTCGCCCGAGTTCGTCACGCGGAAGGAGATGTCGATCCCGATGTCCTTGATGCCGAACTTGGCTGACCTGTCGAACGTGATCGTCGGCGTCAGCTTCGCCTTCGCGTAGTCGAACGTCGTGTAGGAGAGGCCGTGGCCGAACGCGAAGAGCGGCTCGATCCCCTGCGACTCGTACCACTTGTAGCCGACGGCCAGTCCCTCGGCGTAGTCGACCTGGCGGATCTCGGTGCTCCCCGAGGGGCGCTCCGTCGATCCGTCGGCGAAGACGCCGGGGTACTGCGCGGGAGTGCTCGCGGGGACGTCCGCGAGCGACTTCGGGAACGTCATCGGCAGCTTGCCCGAGGGGTTCACGTCGCCGAAGAGCAGGCCCGCGAGTGCCGGGCCGACCTGCTCGCCGCCGTACCAGGCCTCGAAGACGCCCGAGACGCTGTCGAGCCAGGGCATCTCCACCGCGGAGCCGGTGTTCAGCACCACGACGGTCGACGGGTTCGCCGAGGCGACGGTCTCGATCAGCGCGTCGCCGTCACCGGCCAGGCGCAGGTCGGCCAGGTCGTCGAACTCGCCCATCCGCTGGTAGCCGAACACGATCGCGACGTCGGCGGCTGCGGCGGTCGCGGCGGCGCTCGCCGGATCGGTGCCCGGGTCGAAGACGACGCTCGCGCCGGCCGCGGCGGCCCGCTCGCGGATCGCGGTCTCGGGGGAGACCAGGTCCTCGCAGTTCAGCGTGCCCGCGTTGTTGAAGCGCCAGGCCATGCTGCAGACCGAGGCCGCGCTGATCCCGTCGGTGACCGTGCTCGACGCCGTCGCGCCGATGACGGCGATCGTCGCGCCCTTCTCGACCGAGAGGGGCAGGACGCCGTCGTTCTTGAGCAGCACCGTGCCCTGCTCCGCGAGCGTCCGGGCGACGGTCTTGTGCTCCGCGGTGGAGGCGTCCGCCACGGGCGTCGTCGGCACCGGATTGTCGAAGAGCCCGCCGCGCACGTAGGCCGCGATGACCCGCTTCGCCGCCGCGTCGATGTGGCCCTGGGTGATCTCGCCGGCCGCGAGCGCGGCGTCGAGCAGGGCGGGAGTGTAGAAGCGCGGCCGGTTGAGCTCCTGGTCGAGTCCGGCGACGAGCGAGGCCGCCGTCGAGTGCACGGCACCGAAGTCCGAGACCACGTAGCCGTCGAAGCCGAGGTCGTCCTTGAGGTTCGTGGTCAGCAGCGGGTTCTCGCAGGCGTAGACGCCGTTGATCTGGTTGTAGGAGCACATGACGCTCTCGGGCGAGCTCTTGCTCAGGGCGATCTCGAACGGCAGCTCGTAGACCTGCTTGAGCGTGCGCTCGTCGACGTTCGAGGAGCTGGTCTGCCGGTCGCGCTCCTGCTCGTTCGCGACGTAGTGCTTGAGGTCCGAGATCACCGGCTTGTCCGGGTTCCCGTCCTCGAGGCCGTTCACGGTCGCGGCCGTGAGCAGACCGGTGAGCAGCGGATCCTCGCCGAAGTACTCCGGCGTGCGTCCCGAGCGCGGGTCACGCCCGCCGGCCAGGCCGGGGCCGAGCACGCCGTTCTTGCCCTTGTCGAAGGCCTCGGCGCCCTGGGCCGCGCCCTTCTGCTCGGCGAGCGCCGTGTTCCAGGTCGCGGCGACCGAGATCGGCGCGGGGAAGGCGGTCACGCCCTCGGTGAAGCGGACCCCGTCGGGGCCGTCGGTGTACGTGACGAGCGGGGTGCACGGCACCTGCACCGGGTACTCGACCCCGGAGAAGACCGTCTGCTGAGGCGCGTTGGCGGGCTGCTCCACCAGCCAGCGGTACTTCTGCTGCGGCGAGCTCGCGGCGAGCAGCGCGTCGGCGCGCTGCTCCGGGGTCTTCGAGGCGTCCATCCACGGGACGCTCGAGCAGTCGACGGCGGCGGCGGGGGCGGTCGCGCCGACGAGGGTCGGAGCGGTCAGGGCGAGCGCGGTGGCGGCGACGAGCGCCCACCGTCCCCGCCGGCGCGCGGGGCGCGGCATGTTCGTCGGTCGCAGGGGCTTCAGTTGCATGTGCTGATCCTCACCATTGAGTCGATCGAAGTCCTGAAGCGCTTCAATCTGAGCACACACTAAGGAGCCGCGCAGGGCGGTGTCAACGGATCACCGCTCCGCGAGTGTCGCGGGAAGCCTCCTGGAGCGGACAGCTCAGCGCACGATCCCCGAGCGGCGGGCCGCCGAGACGGCCGCCGTGCGGGAGGCGACGCCCAGCTTCGCGAACACGTGCGCGAGGTGCGACTTGACGGTGGTCTCGGTCACGAACAGCCGGGCGGCGACCTCGGTGTTGCTGAGGCCCTGGGCGACGAGGGCGAGCACCTCGGTCTCGCGGGCGCTGAGCCGCGGGGCGGGGGACCGGAGCCGCTCGAGCAGCCGCGCGGCGACGGCGGGGGCGAGCGCGCTCTCGCCGGCGGCGGCCGCGCGGATCGCCGCGAGCAGCTCCTCCGGCGGCGCGTCCTTGAGCAGGTAGCCGCTCGCGCCGGCCTCCACCGCGCCCAGGATGTCCGCGTCGGTGTCGTAGGTCGTCAGGACGAGGACGGAGGGCGGCTCGGCGGAGGAGCGCAGCGCCCGCGTCGCGTCGACACCGGTCTCGCGGTCGGCGCCGAAGCGCAGGTCCATCAGCACCACGTCCGGGTGCAGGCGGGCGGCGGCGTCGATCGCCTCCGCGGGGGAGCCGGCCTCGCCGACCACGGTCAGCCCGTTTTCCGCGCCGATCAGCGCGCGCAGCCCCGCGCGGACGATGGGGTGGTCGTCGACGAGGAGGACGCGGATCACGCGGCGCCTCCCGCGGGGAGCTCGGCGCGGACCGTCGTCCCGGCCGGCGAGGAGTCGACGTCCAGCCGCCCGCCGAGCTGCTCGGCGCGCTCGCGCATCGCGCGCAGGCCGAAGGAGTCGGGTCGCGCCGAGGGGCTGTCCGCCTCGGGATCGAAGCCGGTCCCGTCGTCCGCGATCTCGAGGCGGGCGGTGCGCCCGTCGCTGCGGAGCGTCAGCGCGACCGTGCTCGCTCCCGAGTGCTGCAGCGCGTTCGCGACCGCGCCCTGGGCGAGCCGGAGCAGCGCCGTCTGCGTCTGCATCGGCAGCGCGCGACCGTCCTCGGCGTCGACCGTCACGACGACTCCCGAGCGCTCCCAGTGCGTGGCGGCCAGTCGCCGCAGCGCTCCGTCGATGCTCTCGTCGTCGAGCGCGGGCGGCGCGAGCTCGCGGATGAAGCGCCGGGTCTCGTCCAGATCCGCCGCGGCCGTCTCCCGGGCGAGACGGACGTGCTCGATGCCCGGCCGCCCGGGGTCCGCGCGCTCGGCCGCATGCAGCAGCATCTGGATGCTCGACAGGCCCTGCGCGACGGTGTCGTGGATCTCGCGGGCCAGCCGCGAGCGCTCCTCGGCGACGGCGGCCGCGCGCTCGCTCGCGCCGAGCCGGTCGCGGGTGGCGAGCAGCTCGGCGTGCAGCTCCTCCCGCTCGCGCGCCTCCCGGGCGAGGGCGCGCGCGGCGAGGCCGATCAGGATCGCGATCCCGGCGGCGATCACCGGGCCGACGACCCCGCCGATGCTCCAGCGGCCGTCCCAGCCGAGGGCGGCGACGGCGATGCCGGTGAGCCCGAGCACCGCGGCGATCGACGCTCGCGGGGGCAGCACGTGCATCGCCAGGAAGAACAGCGGGAACGCGAGGTAGGCGGCGTCGGACTCGAGCAGGACGAGAGCGGCCCAGGCGAGGGTCACTCCCGCGAGCCACAGCATCCCGCGGCGGCGCGAGCGGGCCGTCCAGCGCGGCCCGGCGAGGTACGCGCCGAGCAGGAGGAGGCAGAGCAGGAGCACCGCGGGGGTGCGCGGGCCGGACTCGACGAGCGTGCGCACGGCGACCAGGACGAGCAGGCCGCCGACCAGGAGGTGCAGTCCCGCGCGCAGTCCCGTCAGGACGGGGGCGAGCGGAGTGTGCGGCACGGGGGAACGCTACGCACCGCGGGGCTGCCTGTCATCGTGCGAAAGGAGGAGGCGGCCGTCCCACGAAGAGCGGGCGGCGGCCCCGGTCGACCGCACGATGCGCCGGAACCGCGCCGCTTCCAGGCTGGAGGGGCCGCCGATCCCCGCGGCATCGACTCCCTGGAGGTCCCCGTGTTCGTCGCCTGGCGCGAGCTGCGTTCCGCACGCGGCCGATTCCTGCTCATCGGCGCAGTGGTCGCGCTGCTCACCCTGCTGGTGGGGTTCCTCTCCGGCCTGACCGGCGGCCTGGCCCTGCAGAACGTCTCGGCGGTGCTCGGCGTCCCCGCCGACCGCCTCGTCTTCTCGGCCGGCGACGACGCGCCCTCGTTCGCCGACTCCTCGGTCAGCGCGCAGCAGGAGGCGGAGTGGGCGGCGCTGCCGGGCGTCGCGTCCGTCGAGCCGCTCGGCGTGCTGCAGGCCCGGGCGGAGGCGGGCGGAGCGCGCGTCGCGGTCGCCGTCCTCGGGGTCGACGCGGCGCTCGGGGCCCCGGCCGACCCGGGCGGCATCGCGCTCTCGGCCCCGGCGGCGAGAGCGCTCGGCGTCGGAGTCGGCGACACCGTGAGCATCGCGGGCACCTCCGCCGTCGTCTCCTCGATCGGCGGCGACGACTGGTACAGCCACACCCCCGTGGTCCGCCTGCCGCTCGACGCCTGGCAGGCGCTCGCGGCCTCGCTCGGCACACCGGCCGACGCGACCGTCCTCGCGGTGCGCGGCTCGCCGGACTGGGCGGCGGGGGAGGCGGCGACCGGCACGGTCTCGCGCGCTCCGCTCGCCGCGCTCACCGCGATCGGGTCATTCCGGTCCGAGATCGGCTCACTGCTGCTGATGGTCGCGATGCTCTTCGGGATCGCCGCGCTGGTCGTCGGCGCGTTCTTCACGGTCTGGACGATGCAGCGCTCCGGAGACATCGCCGTGCTGAAGGCCCTCGGCGCATCGACGCGCTCGCTGCTCGGGGACTCCCTCGGCCAGGCCCTCGTCGTGCTGATCGCCGGGACGGGGGCGGGGCTGCTCGCGGTGGTCGGGCTCGGGAGCCTCGCCGGCTCCGCCCTGCCCTTCCTCCTCAGTCCCGTGACCACGCTGGCCCCGGCCGCCCTGATGATCGCGCTGGGGCTGCTCGGCGCCGCCGCGGCCCTGCGCGCCGTGGTCGCCACCGACCCCCTCACCGCCCTCGGGAGCGCACGATGATCGAACTGCAGGACGCCACGCTCACCTTCGACGACGGCGGCTCGCGCCTCACCGCCGTCGACCGGGCCGACCTCGAGTGCCGGCCGGGCACCGTGACCGGGCTGACCGGCCCGAGCGGCTCCGGCAAGTCCAGCCTGCTCGCCCTGGCGGCGACGCTGATCCGCCCGGACTCCGGCCGCGTGCTGATCGACGGCGACGACGTGTCGCGACTGTCCCGCGCGGGGGCGGCCCGGCTGCGCCGCTCCCGGATCGGCATCGTCTTCCAGCAGGCCAACCTGCTGCCCGCGCTGACCGCCCGCGAGCAGCTGCTCGTGATGGACCGGCTCGGCGACAAGCGGCGGAGCTCGGCGTCGGCACGGGCGGACGAGCTGCTCGCGGAGGTCGGCCTCGCGGACCGCGCCCACGCCCGCCCGGCGCAGCTCTCGGGCGGTCAGCGGCAGCGGGTGAACATCGCCCGCGCGCTGATGAACGCGCCCTCGGTGCTGCTGGTCGACGAGCCGACGAGCGCCCTGGACACCGAGCGCGGCGCGGCGATCGTCGACCTGATCGTCCGCCTCACCCGCGAGCGCGGCACGGCGACGCTCCTGGTGACGCACGAGGAGGCACACCTCCCGCGACTCGACCGCGTCGCGACGATGCGGGACGGGCGGTTGTCGGCGGGCGAGCCGTGCGCCGCGGTGCCGGCCGGTCGGCGGTCCGCGGCGCGGTAGGGTCGCCCGCATGAGCGCCGCACTGATCACCGGAGCGTCCACCGGCATCGGCGCCGCGTTCGCGCGCGCCTTCGCCCGCCGGGGCTTCGACCTCGTCCTCGTCGCCCGCGACCGGGGCCGGCTCGAGGAGGCGGCCGCCGCCTTCCGCGCGCTCGGCGCCCCGCACGTCGAGGTGCTGCCCGCCGACCTCTCCGACCGTGAGGACGTCGAGCGGGTGCGCGTCCGGCTCGTCGATCCCGAGCGGCCCGTCCGGGTGCTGGTCAACAACGCCGGCTTCGGGATCGACGGCAGCTTCGCCGAGCCCGACGTCGCGGCGCAGGACGAGGCGTTCGAGGTGATGGTCCGCTCCGTGTCCGTGCTCTCCGGCGCCGCCGCGCAGGCGATGGTCGGCCGAGGGCGCGGGGCGATCCTCACCGTGTCGAGCGTCGCCGGCTTCGTGCACCTCGGGCCGTACTCGGCGATCAAGGCCTGGGCGACCGCCTTCACCCAGTCGCTGGCGGTGGAGCTGCGCGGCACGGGCGTGCGGGCCGCGGCGCTCTGCCCGGGCTGGGTGCGCACCGAGTTCCACGAGCGCGCGGCGATGGACACCGCCTCGATCCCCTCCTTCCTCTGGCTGGACGCGGACGCGGTGGTCGAGGAGTTCCTGCGCGACGTGGCGCGCGGCTCGGTCGTCTCGATTCCCTCCTGGCGGTTCGGCGTGCCGATCAGTGTGGTCCGCCACCTGCCCGGCTCCCTAGTGCGGCGGCTCTCCGCGGCGGTGAGCGCGCGGCGCTGACCGCCCGCTGCAGCCGAGCGCGGCACAGGTGCGGATCGCCCGTCCCTATTCCCGGCGTTCCTCCACGCGGCGTTCCGTACACTTGACGCTCGTGGTTGCCGATCAGATCCATCTCGTGCGGCACGGCGAGGTCTTCAACCCCGACCGGGTCCTCTACGGGCGACTCCCGCACTTCCGGCTCTCCGACCTGGGCAACCGGATGGCGCGCGCCGCCGCCGACGACCTGCTCGAGCGCCGCCGCCCCGTCACGGCGCTGTTCGCCTCGCCGCTGCAGCGCACCCAGGAGTCTGCCCAGCCGATCTCGCAGGCATTCGAGCTCGAGATCGTCACCGACGAGCGCCTGATCGAGCCGACCAACCGCTTCGAGGGCAAGCGCGTCGCCGCCCGCAACTCGGCGCTGAAGGACCCGCGCAGCTGGCCGCTGCTCCGCAACCCCTTCGAGCCCAGCTGGGGCGAGCCCTACCTCTCCATCTCGGCGCGGATGTACGCCGCGCTCGAGTCCGCCTGGCAGGGCACGGCCTCCGGCGACGCCGCGCTCGTCAGCCACCAGCTGCCGATCTGGACGACCCACCGCGCGATCGCGGGGGAGAAGCTCTTCCACGATCCGCGCAAGCGCCGCTGCGCGCTCTCGAGCATCACCACCTTCGAGCGCCGGGGCGACCGCTTCGTCGAGGTCGGCTACTCCGACCCGGCGGCCGGCCTCCAGGGCCTCGCGACCGACGTCGGAGCGGTCTGATGCGCCGCACCCGCGCGCTCGGCGTGCTCGTGCTCGTCGGCGCCCTCGCGCTGAGCGGCTGCACCCGCGACAAGCTCGCCGAGGACTACCGGCAGGGCACCAACAACGGCTTCATCTCCGGCGACGGCACGATCACGGAGGTCCCGGTGGACCAGCGGGGCGAGGCGATCGAGTTCACCGGGACCGACGAGAACGGCGAGACCATCGACTCGGCCGATCTCGCGGGCAGGGTCGTCGTCGTCAACTTCTGGTACGCCAGCTGCGCTCCCTGCCGTGCCGAGGCGGCCGACCTCGAGCAGGTCAACAGCGAGTTCACCGGCCAGGACGTCTCGTTCGTCGGCGTGAACGTGCGCGACCAGGCGCCGACGGCCGCCTCCTTCGCCGCCGACTACGGCATCAGCTACCCCTCCATCGTCGACACCGACTCCTCGGTGCAGCTCGCCTTCACCGGCGACGTCCCGCCGAACGCGGTGCCCACCACGATCGTCCTCGACAAGGAGGGCCGGGTCGCCTCGCGCATCCTCGGCCAGCTGCAGGAGGCGTCGATCCTTTCGACGCTCGTGAGCGACACGCTCGCGGAGTCGGAGTAGCGCGGTGAGCGAGGTCGTCATCAGCGGCCAGCTCCTCCTCGCGGTGCCGATCGCGCTGCTGGCCGGGCTCGTCTCGTTCGCGTCGCCCTGCGTGCTCCCGCTCGTGCCGGGGTACCTCGCCTACGTCGGCGGCTTCACCGACGCCGACGAGCGCGCCGCCCGGGGCCGCCGCCGCATCGTGCTGGGCGTGCTGCTGTTCGTGCTCGGCTTCTCGCTGGTCTTCGTGCTCTTCGGCGTCGCCGCCGGCTCGATCGGCTTCTGGCTGCGCGCCTACGCCGACATCATCACCCGCGTGCTCGGCGTCTTCGTCATCGCGATGGGGCTGGTCTTCATCGGCCAGCTCTCCGTCCTGCAGCGCACGATCCGTCCCGGCTTCCGCCCGGCGACCGGGCTGATCGGCGCCCCGCTGCTCGGCATCGTCTTCGGCGTCGGCTGGACCCCCTGCCTCGGCCCGACGCTGACGTCGATCCTCGCCCTGAGCTACGGCGCCGGCTCGCCCTGGCGCGGCGCGCTGCTGACGGTCGTCTACTGCCTCGGCCTCGGCATCCCCTTCCTCCTGGTGGCGTTCGGCTTCAGCTGGGTGACCACCACCCTCGCGTTCGTGAAGCGCCACATCCGCGTCATCAACATCGCCGGCGGTGTCGCCCTCGTCCTGATCGGAGTCCTGATGGTCACGGGCCTGTGGAACACCCTCGTCTACGGAGCACTCTTCGAGGTGATCAATGGCTTCCAGCCCGCGCTCTGAGTCCGGCTCGAGCACCGAGTCCGACTCGAGCACCGACGCCTCGGCAGGCGCCGACGCGACCCAGCAGAAGGCGGACGCGTCCTTCCGTCCCGCCGACCACTTCGACTCCGACGGCTCGATCACGCAGCCGACCCTCGGCTTCACCGGGTGGGTCCGCTGGATGTGGCGCCAGCTCACCAGCATGCGCACCGCGCTGTTCCTCCTGCTGCTGCTCGCGATCGCGGCGGTGCCGGGCTCGCTCGTGCCGCAGCGCTCCTCCGACCCCAACGGCGTCACCCAGTACTTCGTCGACAACCCGGACCTCGCGCCGCTGCTCGACAAGGTCCAGGCCTTCGACACCTACACCTCGGCGTGGTTCTCGAGCATCTACCTGCTGCTGTTCGTCTCGCTGATCGGCTGCATCATCCCGCGGACGAAGCACCACTTCGAGGCGATGCGCTCGCGGCCGCCGCGCACCCCCGCCCGCCTGCAGCGTCTGGCCGGCTACACCGTCCGCGAGGTCGAGGGCGCGAGCGAGGAGGAGGCCATCGCCTCCGCGCAGGCCGTCCTGCGCCGGGCGGGCTACCGCACCGAGCGCCACGACGACCCGCGCGGCCGCTGGTCGAGCGTCTCGGCCGAGCGCGGCTACCTCCGCGAGACCGGCAACCTCGTCTTCCACTCCGCCCTGGTCGGCATCCTCCTGGCCGTCGGCATCGGCGGCGGCTTCGGCTACAGCGGCCAGCGCGTGCTGGTCGAGGGCTCGCAGGGCTTCGCCAACAACCTGGCCGGCTACGACTCCTTCAACCCGGGCCGGTTCTTCGACAGCAGCCAGCTCGACCCGTACCAGCTGACCCTCGACTCGCTCGACGTGCAGTACGAGGAGCAGAACCAGCAGGCGCTCGGCCAGCCGGTCGACTTCACGGCGCACGTGACGACCACCCAGCGCGACGGCGGCTCCTCCGACGAGACGATCAAGGTCAACGACCCGCTCGCGGTCGGCGGCACCAACGTCTACCTGCTCGGCAACGGCTACGCGCCGACCATCACGGTGCGCGACCCCTCGGGGACGGCGATCTTCACCGACTCGGTGCCGTTCCTGCCGCAGGACGCGAACCTCACCTCGGTCGGCGTCGTCAAGGTGACCGACGGCCTCGCCGAGCAGGTGGGGCTCACCGGCTTCTTCTACCCGACCCAGGACGAGCTGGCCTCCGGAGCGTCGACCTCGATCTTCCCGGACCTGCAGTACCCGGTGCTCTCGCTCAACGTCTTCGAGGGTGACCTCGGCCTCGACGGCGGCGTGCCGACCTCGGTCTACGTCTTGAACACCGACTCGCTGACCCGCCTCACCGGTGGGCAGACCGGGGTGCCGTCGATCACGCTCAAGCCGGGCGACTCCGCCGAGCTGCCCAACGGCCTCGGCACGGTGACCTTCGACAACGTCGGAGCGGACACCTCCGTCGTCGGCACGGACAGCGTCAAGCGCTTCGCCTCGTTCGACATCCACCACGACGCGACCCAGGGCTGGGTGCTGCTCTTCGCGATCCTCGTGCTCGCGGGGCTGCTCACCTCGCTGTTCGTGCCGCGGCGCCGGGTGTGGGTGAAGGCGACGAGCGGGGCCGACGGCGGGCTGACGCTCGAGTACGCCGGGCTCGCCCGCGGCGAGGACCCGCAGCTGACCCGCGCGGTCCGGACGATCGCCGACCGGCACGCTCCGCTCGACCAGCCCTGAGGCCGGCCGGCCCTGACGCCGGACGGCTTTGACAGCGGGTAGCCCCGACGCCGGCCGGTACCGGACTCCTCCGGGGCCGCGGTCAAGTGATCCAACCTGTGCATGTGTGCAGGGGCGCCTCACGGCGGTGTCGCATACCCTGGAGGGGTGATCGAGACCCTCTCGCAGTACTCCGTGCTGTGCCTCTACTCCGCCATGGGCATCTACGCCCTGGCCTTCATCTTCTTCGCCATCGACCTGGCCCGGCGCTCGTCGGTCGCCGACGGCGACTCGATCGAGGTCGTGCGCGAGGCCGAGCGGGTCGCCTCCAGCGCCGCCGCCGACCGCGCGGCGAGCGGCAAGGCCACCGTCGCCTCCGGATCCGGCGGCGGCAACGGACGCACCGCGACGCTCTCCCGCCTCGGCAGCCGTGTCGAGGACGAGGTGTACAACGCCCCGTCCCGCTCGAAGGCGATGCGGATCGGCTTCTCGCTCACGCTCCTCGCCTTCGTCCTGCACCTCGGCGCCACCGTGCTCCGCGGCATCGCCGCCGGCCGGGTGCCGTGGGCCAACATGTACGAGTTCTCGATCACCGGGACCGTCCTCATCATCGGCGTCTTCCTCGCCGTCCAGCTGCGCTGGGACCTCCGCTTCCTCGGCGCGTTCATCACCGGCCTCGTGCTGGTCCTCCTCGGCGTCGCGACCGTCAACTTCTACGTCGACGTCGTCCCGCTGCCGCCGGCACTGCAGTCCTACTGGCTCGTCATCCACGTGCTCGTCGCGATCCTCGGCACCGCCTTCTTCGCGCTCGGCTTCGCGCTCTCCGTCACCCAGCTGCTCCAGTCGCGGAGGGAGACCAGCGGCGAGAGCGCCCCCTCGGTCCTCCGCTTCCTGCGCACCCTGCCCAGCTCGCTGACCCTCGAGAACCTCGCCTACCGCGTCACGATCATCGGCTTCATCCTCTGGACCTTCACCCTCATCGCCGGCGCCGTCTGGGCCGAGAAGGCGTGGGGCCGCTACTGGGGCTGGGACACCAAGGAGGTCTGGACCTTCATCATCTGGACCATCTACGCCGGCTACATCCACGCCCGCGCCACCCGCGGCTGGCGCGGCACCCCCTCCGCCTGGCTCGCGATCATCGGCTTCTCCGCCGTCATGTTCAACTTCGGCGTCGTCAACGTCTTCTTCAAGGGGCTTCACGCCTACTCCGGCCTCGACACCGGCATGTGATCTGCGGGCGCTGGTGGGCGCGCTCGCGGCGTTGTCGTCGCGGTCCGTGGCGCCGCCACGCACCACTCCTCCGCCTTGCGATCACACCCACCAGCACCCGCAGATCGGTGCTGACGGGGGCGGGGCCGTCGCTGCGCGACGAGCCCCACGAGCACAGCCGTCGCTGCGCGACGAGCCTTTGCGGCAGGGCCGTCGCTGCGCGACGAGCACTCGGGAGCAGGGCCGTCGCTGCGCGACGAGCTCCTCCTGGGGACGGCAGCGCCGCACGCAGGACGGTCGGCGCATTCATGCTGGTCGAGTAGCCCCGAAGGGGCGTATCGAGACCCGACATCGTCAGCTGGGTGGGTCTGCAGACTCGCGTTCTGGCGCTGGTGGATCTCGATACGCGCGCTGTGCGCGCTACTCGATCAGCAGGAAGGTCCGCGGTCCGTGGGATGGTCCGCCTTTTTTGCTGGTCGAGTAGCCCCGCAGAGGCGTAGCGAGACCCACCGTCGTCCGCACGGCAGGCCTGCAGACTCGACCTCGGGTGCTGGTGGATCTCGAGACGCCCGCTGAGTGCGCTACTCGATCGGCATGGAGCGCAGGGGCGGTCAGGCGCCCGTGATCACGTCGATCAGGTGAGGCGCGAACGGCTCCGCGAGGGTGAGGACGAAGCGGGTGCGGGCGCCCTCGGGGTGCACGTCGCGGTAGAGGCCGCGGAGGTCGGGGAGGGTCTGGCCGCGGCCGGGACCGAAGGAGGTGTCGACCTCGACGGGGACGCGCGGGGCCGAGGTGAGCTCCAGGGCGCCGACGGCGATCGCCGCAGCCATCGGGTCGTGCAGCGCGGCGGTCCGGTCGCCGAAGTGGCCGACGTAGAAGTCGAAGTAGTAGTCGAGCGCGTGCCCGATCGCGGACGCCAGCGGGTCGGCGGAGCGGATCAGGACGTCGCGCTGCTCCTCGTCCAGCAGGTGCTTCATCGTCACGTCCAGCGGGACGAGCGTGAGATCCCAGTCCGCGGCGACGACCTCGGCGGCCGCGGCCGGGTCGTGCCAGATGTTCGCCTCCGCGACCGCGGTCACGTTGCCCGGTGCGAGCCCGGCGCCGCCCATCACGGTGACCGAGTGCAGCAGCGACGGCAGCTCCGGGTGCTTGCGCAGTGCGAGGGCGAGGTTCGTCAGCGGGCCGATCGCGACCAGCCGCAGCTCGCCGTCGTGCTCGCGGGCGAGGCGCAGCAGCAGGTCCGCGGGGTCCTCGTCGACCGGCTCCGCGCCGGCCGGCAGGAGCACGCCGCCGATGCCGTTCTCGCCGTGCACGTGCGGGGACCCGCCGGAGTAGGGCTCCTCGAGGAAGTCGTGCGCGCCGATCGCGACGGGGATGTCCGTCCGGCCGGCGAGGGCGAGCAGGCCGAGGCTGTTCACGGCGGCCTGGCGCGCGTCGGTGTTGCCGCTGACGGTGCTGATGCCGACGAGCTCGGCGAGCGGCGAGCGCAGCAGGTAGGCGAGGGCGAGCGAGTCGTCGATGCCGGTGTCGCAGTCGAGGAAGACGGGGACGGTGGGTGCGGTCACGGGACTCCGATGCTCGAAGGGGGCGGGGTGCGGCGGGCATCGGCGGCCGGAGCAGATCCATTCTGGCCCTCCGGCGGCGCCGCCCCGACCGCGGGTAGCCTGAACCGGTGCCCGCCGCCCGGCCGGTGCTGGAGTCGAGGAGGGGCCCGTGCCGCGTCCGTCCCTCGTCGCGACCGTCGCGGACGCGCTGCTCGACGAGATCGTCGCCGGCCGCATCCCGATCGGCTCCGAGCTGCCGAGCGAGGGCGAGCTGGCCCTCGCGCACGACGTCAGCCGGGCGACCATGCGCGAGGCCCTCGGCCGCCTCCAGGGCCTCAACGTCATCGATGCGCGCCGGGGCAAGCGCGGCACGGTCAATCCGGTCGCGCGCTGGAGCGACCTCGAGCCGATCCTGCGGGCCACCGCCTCCGGCACGGACTCCGCCGAGGCGTCGCTGCACCTGATCGAGGTCCGCGAGATGATCGAGACCGGCGCCTCGGCGCTGGCCGCGGTCCGCCGCTCCGACGCCGACCTCGCCCGGCTGGAGGAGGAGCTCGCGCGGATGACCGCCGCGCACGAGGCCGGCGACCTGGCCGCCTTCGTCGCCGCCGACATCGCCTTCCACGACGTGATCCTCGCCGCGACAGGCAACGTCTTCGTCGCCGCCGTCTTCGCGCCGCTCGCGAAGGTCATGCGGGCGAAGCGCGAGCAGACCTCCGCGCTGGTGCAGATCCAGCGGAACGCCCTGGTCAAGCACCGCGCGGTGCTCGAGGCGATCCGCGCTGCTGACGCCGACGCCTCCCGCGCGGCGATGGCCGACCACATCGCCCAGACGGCCGAGGACCTGCGGCGCTACGTGCTCTCCGGCGACGACTCCTCCGAGTAGGCGGCCGGCCTGCTGGCGGTGGTGGATCTCGATACGCCCGCTGCGCGGGCTACTCGATCAGCATGAGGGGGGCGCTGTGCGGACTGCTCGATCAGCAGAAGCGGGTGCCGCTCGAAACGCGCGAGCATGCTGGTCGACTAGCCCCGGAGGGGCGTATCGAGACCCGCCCTCCGCCAGCAGTGTGGTCTGCAGACCGGCGTGCAGACGGTGGTGGATCTCGATGCGCCCGCTGCGCGGGCGACTCGATCAGCAAGGGAGGGATGGCTTCTGCGGAGGAGGGCGGCCCCTTCCACCACAGGCCGGTCTGCTTGTAAGATATCTGATACCTCAGGACGAAGGAGTACCGGTGATCTCGGAGACGACGCTGCTGCAGCAGTACCCCGCGCAGGTGCCGGTCGAGGCCGCCGCCGTCGCCGCCACGCGGACGGAGCGCACGCCGGTGCTGGTCGTCCTGGACGACGACCCGACCGGCACGCAGTCCGTCGCCGACCTGCCGGTGCTGACCAGATGGGCGGAGGAGGACCTCCGCTGGGCGCTCGCCACCGGCGCGCCCGCCGTCTACGTCCTCAGCAACACCCGGAGCCTCGCGCCCGAGGACGCCGCCGAGCGCAACCGCGAGATCGTCGCGAGCGCGCTGGCCGCCGCCCGCTCCCTCGACGTTCCGGTTGCCTTCGTCAGCCGCGGCGACTCGACGTTGCGCGGCCACTTCCCGCTCGAGACCGACACCATCACCGCCGCCCTCGACGGCGCGGTCGACGCCGTCCTCCTTGTGCCCGCCTTCCCCGATGCTGGCCGGGTGACGATCGGCGGTGTCCACTACATGCGCGGCGCGGACGGGCTCCAGCCGGTCGCCGCGACCGAGTTCGCCCGCGACTCGACCTTCGGCTACGCGCACTCCGACCTGCGCGAGTGGGTCGAGGAGAAGACCGACGGCCGGTGGCTCGCCGACCGGGTCGTCGCGCTCGGCCTCGACACGATCCGCGCGGGCGCCGAGGCGGTCGCGGCAGTGCTGGCTCCGCTCCGCGGCGGCGTGCCGGTGGTCGTCGACGCCGTCACCGAGGACGACCTCCGGCTGCTGGCCCTCGGGCTCGCGCAGGCGGAGGAGGCGGGCCTCCGCGTGCTCTACCGGGTCGGGCCGCCGTTCGTCCGGGCGCGCATCGGCCAGGCGGTGCACCCGCCGCTCACCGCCGAGGAGGTGTTTCCGAGCGGATCCGACGCGGCCGATCGGTCCCGCGGCGGCCTCGTCGTCGTCGGCTCGCACGTCGGCCTCACCTCGCGTCAGCTCGAGCGGCTCGCGGCGACCGGCTCGCTCCGCGCGACCCTCGAGCTCGACGTCGACCGCGCCGTCGACCCCGACCGCGCCCCCGCGCATCTCGCCGAGCTCGTCGACGAGGCGGTCGCGGCGCTCGCGGAGGGCGACGTCGCCGTGCACACCAGCCGCTCGCTCCGCCGCACCGACGACCCGCAGGAGAGCCTCGACATCTCCCGGCGCGTCTCCGCGGCCGTCGTCGCCGTGGTCCAGGGCGTCCTCGACCGCGTCCGCCCGCGCTTCGTCATCGCGAAGGGCGGCATCACCTCGAGCGACGTCGCCTCGAAGGGCCTCGGCATCCGGCGCGCGATCGTGCGCGGACCGATGCTGCCCGGCCTGGTCTCGCTCTGGGAGCCCGTCGAGGGCCCCGCGACGGGCATCCCCTACATCGTCTTCGCCGGCAACGTCGGCGACGACGAGTCGCTGGCGCAGGTCGCCGCGACGCTCCGCGCTCCCGCGCTCTGACCGCGCACCCTCATCCGCCCCGATCCCCTGGAGGACTCCGTGACCACGCCCGACACCACCCCCGCCTCGGACTACACCGTCGCCGTCCTCGGCCTCGGCGCGATGGGCCTGCCGATGGCCACCCGTCTGGCCGGCTCGCTGACCGTGCACGGCTTCGACATCGCCGAGCCGCGCCTCGCGCTGGCCCGGGAGGCCGGCATCACGCCGTTCGGCTCGGCCCGCGAGGCGGTGGCCGGCGCCGACGCGACGCTGCTCGCCGTCCGCAACGGTGCCCAGCTGCGTGAGGTGCTCTTCGGCGGCGCCGACTCCGAGGGGATCGCGACCGCGCTGCGCGCCGGCTCCGTCGTGATCATGACCAGCACGGTCGGCATCACCGAGGTGACCGAGGTGGCGGCGGCGCTCGCCGAGCACGGGGTCGACCTGGTCGACGCCCCGCTCAGCGGCGGACCGGTGCGCGCGGGGGAGGGCGACCTGCTGATCGTGGTCGGAGCGACCCCCGCCGCCCGCGAGCAGGCGCGCCCCGTGCTCGACCTGCTCGCCTCGACCCTCAGCGTCATCGGCGACCGCCCGGGCGACGGCCAGGCCTTCAAGACCGTCAACCAGCTGCTCTGCGGCGTGCACATCGCCGCCGGGGCGGAGGCCCTCGCGCTGGCCGCGAAGCTCGGCCTCGACCCGGCGGCCACGCTCGAGACGCTCTCCGCCGGTGCCGCCGGCTCGTTCATGCTCGGCAACCGCGGGCCGCGGATGCTGCAGGCCGGCGACGAGGGCGGGGCCGAGGTGCTGAGCCGCCTCGACATCTTCGTCAAGGACCTCGGCATCGTCACCACGGCCGCGCGCGGCGCGGGTCTCGCCACTCCGGTCGCCGCGGCGGCCGAGCAGCTCTTCCTGCTCGGCGCGGCGCAGGGACTCGCGGCGGCGGACGACTCCGCGATCATCTCGGTGCTCGCGCCGCCCGCCTGAGCGAAGGCGGGCCGGAGCGCTTAGTCGCAGAGGCTCAGAGCAGCGCCCACGTCTCGCGGAGGCGGTCGCGCCACCAGGCCAGCCGCTCCGGCGCGACCGCGTGGCGCAGCAGCAGCGCCTCCGACACCTCGACCCGCTCGACCGGGATCGCGCCGTCGACGGGCCGCAGCGGCCGCTCGGTCACGTCGGCGGCGAGCAGCGAGGCCGTGCCGAGCCCGCAGTCGTAGGGCAGCTCGGGCAGCGCCGCGGCGAGCGCCGCTCCCATCGCCAGCCCGACCGAGCTGTCGAGAGCGCTGGAGACCACCGCGGGCAGCCCCGCCTCGGCGACGATCTGAAGCGCCCGCCGCACCCCGCCGAGCGGCTGGGCCTTGACCACGAGCAGGTCGGCGGCACCGGCGCGCGCGACGGCGAGCGGATCCGCGGCCTTGCGCACGCTCTCGTCGGCGGCGACGGGGATGCCCATCCACTTCACCCGGCGGCGCAGATCGGCGAGCTCGTCGACGCTCGCGCACGGCTGCTCGACGTACTCGAGGTCGGCGGAGGCGAGAGCGTGCACGGCGTGCTCCGCCTCGTCGACGTTCCAGCCGCCGTTCGCGTCCACGCGGATGCGGCCCTCAGGTCCGAGCACCCGGCGCACCTCGGCGACCCGTGCGACGTCGTCGGCCAGGGTCTGCCCGCGCTCCGCGACCTTCACCTTGGCAGTGCGGCAGCCGTGGTAGCCGGCGAGGACGGCGGCGACGTCGCCGGCGTCCACTGCCGGTACGGTCGCATTCACCGGGATGCGGTCGCGCAGCGGCGCGGGCTGCTCGCTCCAGCCGTAGTCG
This sequence comes from Rathayibacter sp. PhB152, assembly GCF_003751395.1. NCBI lineage: Bacteria > Bacillati > Actinomycetota > Actinomycetes > Micrococcales > Microbacteriaceae > Rathayibacter > Rathayibacter sp. PhB152. The sequence goes on from NZ_RJUT01000003.1 coordinate 650,172, forward strand.
AGGGCGGCGCGCAGCCAGGCGGCCGACTCCGCGGGACCGTACTCGAGGAACGGCGAGAACTCGGTCCAGCCCTCCGGCCCGCGGACCAGGGCGATCTCGCGGTGGTCGACCCCGCGGAAGCGCGTGCGCAGCGGCAGCGCGACGACGCGCAGTCCGGCGTCGACCTCCTCGAGGGCGGGCAGAGCGGCGGGGAGGGGAGCGGGCACGACATCGTCCATCCCGCCATCATCCTCCGCCGGGGGAGCGGGCCGGGACGGGCGGCGCTCATCCCGCGTCGTCGAAGACCGCGGGCAGTCCGTCCTCGCCGCCGACCGGTGCCCGCCCCCGTGCGAGACTGGCGTCCACGACGCTCGACCCCGGAGGGATGCGATGAGCCAGGTACCCGTGAGCCCGCCCCCGATGAGCCCGTCGCCCGCGGTGCCGCCCGGAGTCCCGGGGGCACCCCGGCCACTCGGCACCGGCGGCTGGATCGCCCTGGGCGCGAGCATCGTCGTCGGCGTCGTCTACACCGGCGTGCTCGGCACGCTGCTCGCTCTCGGCATCGGCACGGCGATCGACGCGACCGCCGACGCCCTGCCGACCGCGGCGCCCGGCTTCACCGACGAGCCGTTCGGCGAGGCGACCGAGGGCCCGGACGCCGGCGACCCGACGGACCCGCTCTACGACTACCCGGGCTACCAGGACGGCGACGCCGCCTTCGTGCTCGCGCAGCCCTCGGCCGAGGCCGCGATCGCGCAGTCCGAGGCGGCCGTCGCGGCGATCGAGTCGACCGTCCTCGACGGCTGGACCTCGGCCGACGACGAGTACTACGAGCGCTCGGAGAACGGCTACGGCGGCCCGTCGCTCCTCTACGACTACATCTCGGCCACGAGCTACGCCGACGCCGACCTCGGCTCCGACGCCGCCAAGCAGGCGGTCGTCGACGTGTTCACCGCCGCGGTCGCGCCGCTCGGCTTCGACGCCGTCGACGTCGCCGACACCCCGGCGGAGTGGTCGGAGGTCGGCTACGAGTACGAGGGCGACCTGAGCGACGAGGAGGCGGGCGCCGCGCTCTGGGTCGTCACCGCCTACTCCACGGTGGAGGACGTGCCCGCGATCGAGATCGGCCTCGTCGATCTCGGTGCGGACAGCACCGGAGAGGTCGAGCGGATGCTCGACGACGTCGGGCTGACGCCGCCGGACAGCGGCGCGTTCCTCGCCGGCTACGCCAACGCGATCCTCGAGGAGGGCGACCGCGCCGAGTTCACCGAGCGGATGCAGGCCTACGGCGGAGTCGCCGCCACCTGAGCCTCCGGTACCGGCAACCGGGTGACCTCGCAAGCCCGAGCCGACGACCCGCGTGCCGCCTAGCGTGAGGGCATGGCCCAACCCCGAGCGACCAGACCCCTGCGCGACTACGCGGCGATCGGCGACGGTCGCACCGTCGCGCTGATCGCGAGCGACGGGAGCGTCGACTGGCTGCCCGTCCCCGACCTCGGCTCGACCCCCGCCTTCGCCGCGCTGATCGACGCCAAGACCGGCGGCTGCATCGAGCTCGCCCCGGAGGAGCCCGCGGAGACGACCCGCCGCTACCTGGGCGACACGAACGTGCTCGAGACCACCTTCACCACCGAGTCCGGCACCGTGACGGTGACCGACGCGCTGGTGACGGGCATCGCCGGGCGCCTGCCGTGGGCCGAGCTGGCGCGCCGGGTCGAGTGCACCGACGGCGAAGTCCGGATGCGCTGGGTCGTCCGTCCCGGAACCGGCCTCGGCACCTTCTCCCCGTGGATCCAGAACGCGGACGGCCGCTCGCTGATCCGGGCCGGCGACATCACCATCGGCGTCACCGGGAAGGACCACGGACCGGTCGACGAGTCGGCGCCCTCCGGCGCGGGCGACGAGCTGGCGGGCGGCTTCGTCGCGACCGCGGGCGGCGAGCGGCACGTCCTGGTCGTCTCGGCGACGCACGACGAGCCCCTGCACTTCCCGGTCGCGGTGAACGTCGACCGGGGGATCGACCGCACGCTCGCCAGCTGGCAGTCCTGGTCCGACGAGTTCTCCTACGACGGGCCCTGGGCCGGAGCGGTGCAGCGCAGCGCGCTCGCGCTGAAGCTGCTGATCTACTCGCCCACCGGCGCGATCGCGGCAGCCGCCACCACCTCGCTCCCGGAGTCGCCCAACGGCGGCAAGAACTGGGACTACCGCTTCGCCTGGGTGCGCGACGCCGCGTACACGGCACACGCGCTGGTGCGGTTCGGCCTGCGCGAGGAGACGCACGCGGCGCTCTCCTGGCTCCTGCGCACGATCAAGGAGCACGGACCGGATCTGCACATCTTCTACGGCCTCGACGGCTCGCTGCCGACCGAGCAGACCGAGTACGACGTCCCCGGCTACGCGGGCATCGGCCCGGTCCTCGCCGGCAACGGCGCGCAGAGCCAGCTCCAGCTCGGCGTCTTCGGCGACCTCTTCGACATCTGCCGCATCTACGTCGACGAGGGGAACGTCCTCGACATCGAGACCGGACGGCTGCTCGCCCGCGTCGCCGACACCACCTGCGACCTCTGGCGCAACCGCGACGCCGGCATGTGGGAGCTCGAGGAGGAGCAGCACTACACCTCCTCGAAGATGGGCTGCTGGCAGGCGCTCGACGCCGCCGTGCACCTCGCCGAGCTCGGCCAGGTGGCGGGCAGCCCCGACCGCTGGCGCTTCGAGCGCGACCGCATCCGCGACTGGATCGAGGAGAACTGCTGGTCCGAGGAGCTCGGCTCCTACGTGATGTACCCGGGCACCGAGGAGCTGGACGCCTCCGTCCTGCTGCACGCACCGAGCGGCTACGAGCGCGGCGAGCGGATGGTCTCGACCATCGACGCGCTGGTGAAGGAGCTGGGCCGCGGCGCTCTGCTGTTCCGCTACTCCGGCATGGAGGCCGAGGAGCACCCGTTCGTCGCCTGCTCGTTCTGGCTCGCCGGTGCGCTCGCCTGCGTCGGCCGGCACGACGAGGCGATCGCCCTGATGGACGAGCTGGTCGAGACGGTGCCGAACGACGTCGGCATCATGTCCGAGATGGTGGCGGTCGACGACCTCGCCTTCTGGGGCAACCTGCCGCAGGGCCTCAGCCACCTCGCGCTGATCAACGCCGCGATCACGATCGAGGAGCTGGCGCCGGAGAAGGTCGGCGAGCGCTGACGGCATCCTCCGGGCCCCCGGCGATCGGCGCGGCGCACCGCTAGACCCGGCGACGGGTTCGCGCAACCCGGTTGAGGGGCTCCCGCCGCGGCGCGTAGACCGGACTCATCACCCCGGACCGTCCTGCGCGGCGTGCCCGGGAGCGGCAGGAAGGAAGACCAGATGGACCTCGGCATCTCCGGGCGCACCGCCCTCGTCACCGGCGGCGACTCCGGCATCGGCTGGCACACCGCCCAGCTCCTGCTCGCGGAGGGCGTCACCGTCGTCCTGAGCGACAAGGACCAGGGGAAGCTCGACGAGGCGGCCGCCCGCCTCGGCGCCGCGGACGGGACGCTGCACGCCTTCGCCGCCGACGTCACCAGCGTCTCCGAGCTCGCCGCCCTGCACGAGCGCACGGCCGAGGCCGTCGGCGAGATCGACATCCTCGTGCAGTGCGCGGGCGTCACCGGCGCCCAGGGCCTCTTCCACGAGATCGACGACGAGGGCTGGACCAGCACGCTCGAGACCGACCTGCTCGGCCCCGTCCGGCTCGTCCGCGAATTCCTGCCCGACCTGCGCTCCGGCGGCTGGGGCCGCCTCGTGCTCACCGCCTCCGAGGACGCGGTGCAGCCCTACGACGACGAGCTGCCCTACTGCGCGGCGAAGGCCGGCGTGCTGGCGCTCGCCAAGGGCCTCTCCCGCTCCTACGCCCTCGAGGGCCTGCTCGTGAACGCCGTGTCGCCGGCCTTCATCCACACGCCGATGACCGACGCGATGATGGACAAGCGCGCCGACGAGAACGGCACCTCGAAGGAGGAGGCCATCTCGTCCTTCCTCGACGAGGAGCGGCCCTACCTGGAGCTGAAGCGACGGGGCCGTCCCGAGGAGGTCGCCGCGGTCATCGCGTTCCTCTGCTCGGAGCGCGCCTCCTTCGTCAACGGCTCGAACTACCGCGTCGACTCGGGCTCGGTCGCGACGATCTAGCCCCGGGCACCCGGCCCCGCAGTCCCGGCGCCGTCCAGGTCGCGCACCCCGCGCGTCCGGGCGACGTCCAGCCGAAAGAGTCACAATCGAAGTCGGGTTTTCCGCATCCCGGCACTGTCAGAGAAAGGAACGGTCCATGACCACCACCCTCGAACGCCACGTCGAAGCCCCCGCGGGCTCCGGAGCGAAGACCAGCCGCCGCCAGAACGCCGAGAAGGGCTTCAAGGCCTCCAAGGAGCTGCTCGACAGCCTCCAGATCGTCCTCGTCGACCTGATCGAGCTGCACGTCCAGGGCAAGCAGGCGCACTGGAACGTCGTCGGCAAGAACTTCCGCGACCTCCACCTCCAGCTCGACGAGATCATCGAGGCCGCGCGCGAGTTCAGCGACGACATCGCCGAGCGCATGCGCGCGCTGCACGGCATCCCGGACGGCCGCAGCGACACCGTCGCGGCGACCACGACGCTCCCGGAGTACCCGCACGGCGAGATCGACACCGCCGAGACCGTCGACCTCATCACCGTCCGCCTCGAGAACACCGCCGCCACCATGCGCGAGGTCCACGACCAGGTCGACGACGAGGACCCGACGAGCGCCGACCTCCTGCACGCGATCATCCAGAGCCTCGAGCAGTACGCCTGGATGGTGTCGGCCGAGAACCGCACCACCTCCGCCGCGAAGTAGCACCACCGCACCACCCGTCGAGGGACCCCGCCTGCGCGGGGTCCCTCTTCGCGTCCCCGGGGTCCGCACCGACGGAGGAGCCCGCGGAGCGGGCGCGCTCTCTGCCGATCGAGCAGCCCGCGCAGCGGGCGCACCTCATGCTGATCGAGCAGCCCGCCTAGCGGGTGCACTTCATGCTGATCGAGTAGCCCGCGCAGCGGGCCTCTCTTCATGCTGATCGAGTAGCCCGCGGAGCGGGCGTATCGAGATCCCCGTCGTCCGCAGTGCTGGTGCCGTCGGTCTCGATACGCCCTGCGGGCTACTCGACCGGCATGCGCGCAACCGGCTCGATCCCGCCCCCAGCCCCCGACAGTAGGGTCGAGGCCATGAGCACGCAGGTTTCCGAGCTGTTCGACGCGCGCCGCTGGGCGCCGGTCGACGGGTTCGACGGTCTCGAGGACATCACCTACCACCACGACCGGTCGGGCCGCATCGCCCGGGTCGCGTTCGACCGGCCGGAGGTGCGCAACGCCTTCCGCCCGCGCACCGTCGACGAGCTGTTCCGCGCCCTCGAGGACGCGCGGACGAACCCGCGCATCGGCGTCGTCATCCTCACCGGCAACGGCCCCAGCCCGCGCGACGGCGGTTGGGCGTTCTGCTCGGGCGGCGACCAGCGCATCCGCGGCCGCGACGGCTACCGCTACTCGGACGGCGAGACCGCCGAGGGGATCGACTCGGCGCGCAACGGCCGCCTGCACATCCTCGAGGTCCAGCGGCTGATCCGCTTCATGCCCAAGGTCGTCATCGCCGCCGTCCCCGGCTGGGCGGCCGGCGGCGGGCACTCGCTGCACGTGGTCTGCGACCTGACGATCGCCTCCGAGGAGCACGGCCGCTTCAAGCAGACCGACGCCGACGTCGGCTCGTTCGACGCCGGCTACGGCTCCGCCTACTTCGCCCGTCAGATCGGCCAGAAGAACGCCCGCGAGGTGTTCTTCCTCGCCCGCGAGTACTCCGCGCAGCGCGCCTACGAGATGGGTGCCGTGAACGCGGTCGTCCCGCACGCCGAGCTCGAGGCGACCGCCCTCGAGTGGGCCGAGACGATCCTGACCAAGTCGCCCACCGCGATCCGGATGCTGAAGTACGCCTTCAACGCGGTCGACGACGGCCTCGTCGGCCAGCAGCTCTTCGCCGGCGAGACCACCCGCCTCGCCTACGGCACGGACGAGGCCGTCGAGGGGCGCGACTCCTTCCTCGAGAAGCGCGCGCCCGACTGGTCGCCGTTCCCGTGGCAGTTCTGACGATGGCGGCCGGGACCAGGCCGACGCGATCCGGGGCGGCGCGGCGATGACCCGCCCGCTCGCCTCCGTCGATCCGGCGCCGGAGAAGGTGCTCATCGCCCTGCGCGCGGCGCTCGACGGCAGCGGTCCCGCGGTGCGGATCGCGGCTCCGGGAGCGGAGTCGGACCCGGAGGCGGACGCGTCCGTCCCGCAGCGCGTCGCCGTGGTCGTCGAGACCTCCGGCTCGTCCGGCCCGCCCAAGCGCGTCGCGCTCGCCACATCTGCGCTGCTGACCAGCGCCTCCGCCACCCTCGCCGAGCTCGGCGGTCCCGGTCGCTGGCTGCTCTGCCTGCCGACGCACTACGTCGCCGGCGTGCAGGTGCTGGTCCGCTCGCTGACCGCCGACGCCGACCCGGTCGTGCTGCCGGCCGGCGGCTTCGACGCCGCCGCCTTCCTCGCCCTCGCCCGGACGATGCCCGCGGGGGAGCGGCGCTACTCGTCGCTCGTCCCGGTGCAGCTCGCCCGGCTGCTCGACCTCGCGGAGAGCGTGCCCGCCGAGGCCGCGGTCCTCGCCTCCTTCGACGCGCTGCTGATCGGCGGCCAGTCGACTCCGCAGACGCTGCGCGACCGGGCCGCCGCGCTCGGCGTGCGGATCCGGCTCACCTACGGCTCGAGCGAGACCGCCGGCGGCTGCGTCTACGACGGCGTCCCGCTGCGCGACGTGCGGATGCGCGTCGTCGACGGCCAGGTCCTGCTCGGCGGCCCGACCCTCGCGGAGGGCTACCTCGACGCGGACGGCGGCCTCGACGCGGAGCGCAGCGCCACCGCCTTCGTCTCGCTCGACGGCGAGCGCTGGTACCGCACCGGCGACGCCGGCGTCGTCGAGGACGGCCGCCTGAGCGTCACCGGCCGCCTCGACCGGGTGATCGTCTCGGGCGGGGAGAAGGTCTCGCTGGACGCGGTCGAGCGAGTGCTGCGCGACGGGCTCCTGCCCGACGCGGTCGTGGTGCGCCGCTCGGACGCGCAGTGGGGCGAGGTGCCGGTCGTCGCGACGACCGCGCCGGACGCCGACCTGGCGCGGGTGCGCTCCGAGGTGGTCGAGCGGCTCGGCCGTGCGGCCGGCCCGGCGGCGGTCCTGGCCCTCGCGGAGATCCCGCTGCTCGCCTCGGGGAAGCCCGACCGCCGCACCCTCGAGAGCCTCGCGGCGGAGGGAGCGGTCTGAGGACAGGCCCGGACGGGGGCGGAGAACGACGCGTCGCCCGGCGGCCGACGGCCCGGGACGGGCAGGGACCACTCGGTAGGATTCCCTCCGTGTCGAGTTCGAGTCGCAAGAAGAAGCCGTCGGCGAAGCCCCGGAGCGGTCGCCCCGGCGGGGACCCCCGCCGCGTCGTCGTGCAGCCCGCCGGCCCGCGCGAGTGGATCGCCGGAGCCCGGCTGCGGACCCTCCCGCTCGCGATCGCCCCCGTCCTGATCGGCACCGGAGCGACGCAGGTCACGGACGAGGGCTGGCACTGGGTGCGCGCCCTGCTCTGCCTCGTCGTCTCGCTCGCCCTGCAGATCGGCGTCAACTACGCCAACGACTACTCCGACGGCATCCGCGGCACGGACGCGAACCGCGTCGGCCCCTCGCGGCTCACCGGCTCCGGCGCCGCGAAGCCCCGCGCCGTGCTCACCGTCGCGCTGGTCTTCTTCGGCATCGCGGGAGTCGCGGGCCTCGTGCTGACCTTCCTGTCCGGCTTCTGGTGGTTCCTGATCATCGGCGCCGCCGCGATCGCCGCCGCCTGGTTCTACACCGGCGGCCGGCGCCCCTACGGCTACCTCGGCCTCGGCGAGCTCTTCGTCTTCGTGTTCTTCGGACTCGTCGCCACCGTCGGCACGACGTTCGTGCAGATCGGCCGCGCGAACCAGGAGTCCTGGCTCGGCGCCGTCGCCGCGGGCCTGTTCGCCTGCGCCGTGCTGATGGTCAACAACATCCGCGACATCCCGACGGACCGCCTCTCCGGCAAGCGGACCCTCGCGGTCGTCGTCGGCCCGACCATCGCGCGGGCGATGTACAGCGCCTTCGTGCTGGTGCCGTTCGGGATCGCGGTCGTGCTGGCGCTGTTCTACCCGCTCGCCTGGCTGACGCTCTTCGTCCTGCTGGCGGTCCTGCCGGCCATCCTGATCACCCTGACGGCCCGCACGGCCAAGGAGCTCATCCTCGCCCTGCAGCTGACCAGCCTGAGCGGCCTCGCCTACGCCGCGATCCTCGGCGCAGCCCTCGCGTTCTGACCACGTGGTGCGCGTCCCGCGCGCCTCATGCTGGTCGAGTAGCGCCGCAGGGGCGTATCGAGACCCGCCCGCCGTCGGCACGCTGAGTCTGCAGACGACCGTGCCTGCGACGGTGGATCTCGATACGCGCGCTGTGCGCGCTACTCGATCAGCAAAGGGCGCGCGCTGCCCGCACTACGCGATCAGCATGGCTCGATCGGTGCGGAGGCGCCTCTTCATGCGGGTCGAGCAGCCCCGGAGGGGCGTATCGAGACCCACCGTCACCGAGAGGCGGGGTGAGCAGGCCGATCTCGCGGCGGGGTCAGGCGCCCGGGCGGCCGTCGCGGGCCGCGTCGACCGCGGCGTCCTCGATGTCGTCGTCGGTGGGCGTGCGGGGGACGTCCTTGCGGCGCTCGTAGATGGCCTCGGCGATCCGCTCGCGGGGCTTGCGCAGCACGATGTAGGAGAGCGACATGCTCGCGATGGCGGCGACGAAGCCGGCCGTCACCGCCGCCGTCAGCTCGGAGTCGACGAAGGAGCGCGCCGGCAGGTACACCAGCACGAAGACGCCGGCGAACATGGCCAGACGCAGGAGCGAGTAGACGACGACCGCGCGGCTCAGTTTCACCGGGCAAGTGTACGTCGGCCCCCGCATGCGCGTCCGTGAGCACCCCGGGAGCTCCCTGTCCAGCATCCGTGCGCCCGGTTCCTTCGAGGACCCCGGACGTACACTGGACACCATGATCCGCCTGTTCATCGGCCTGCTCGTGGCCCTCGCCGTCTTCACGGTCTACACCGTGATCGACGTCGCCCTGAGCAATCGCCACTCGGTGCGCGCGATCCCGAAGTGGTCGTGGGTCCTCGTGGTCCTCCTGCTGCCGATCATCGGCGCGGGCCTCTGGTTCTGGATCGGCCGCCCTCGCAAGCAGCGCTCCGAGGGTCGCCGTTTCACGGCCCCGGACGACGACCCCGACTTCCTCGGCACTCTCCGCCGCGAGCGCGATCCGGAGAAGGAGCGTGAGCAGGCCGAGCGCATCGCCCAGCTCGAGCGCGACCTCGCCGATCTCGACGACTCCGGCGAGTCGGACGGCACCGGCCGTCGGGATGCCTGACGCGGCTGCGGTCGCCCCCTCCACCCGTTTCGCGGTCGACCTCCTCACCCGCTTCGTCGCGCTCGGCGTCCGCGACGTCGTCGTCTCGCCCGGCTCCCGCTCCCAGGCGCTCGCGCTCGTCGCGGCCGAGCTCGAGACCCGCGGCAGCATCCGGCTGCACGTCCGGATCGACGAGCGCTCCGCCGGCTTCCTCGCCCTCGGCCTCGCACTCGAGACCGGTTCGCCCGCCGTCCTGATCACGACCTCCGGCACCGCGACCGCCAACCTGCACCCCGCCGTGCTCGAGGCCGACGCGTCCGACGTGCCGATGATCGTGCTCACGGCCGACCGCCCCGGCGAGCTGCGCGGCATCCGCTCCAACCAGACCACCGACCAGGTCGAGCTGTTCGGCCGCGCCGTCCGCCTCTTCGAGGACGTCGCGGCCCCCGACGCGCAGACGCCGGTGGAGTCGGCCCGCGGCCTCGCCGACCGCGCGCACGCCGCGGCATCCCGCTCGGGCGGCCCCGTGCACCTCAACCTGGCCTTCCGCGACCCGCTGTCCTCGCGCCTGCCAGCCTTCGAGGGGCCCGAGCACGGATCCGCCGCACCGGCCCCGGACGAGGCCGCACTCGCCCCGGAGACGATCGCCGCCGGCCCGCTCGAGCCCCTCACCGTCGTCATCGCCGGCGACAAGGCCGGGGCCGAGGCCGAGGCTCTCGCCCGTGCCGGCGACTGGCCGCTGCTCGCCGAGGTCTCCTCCGGGGCTCGCTTCGGTCCGCAGCTCGTCGTCGCCTGGCGACGGCTCCTCGCCGAGCCCGAGTTCGGCGGCCGCGTCCGCCGGGCGATCGTCCTCGGCCACCCGACGCTGTCCCGCGAGGTCCCGGAGCTGCTGCGCCGCGAGGACGTCGAGGTGATCGTCGTGGACCGCGGTCGCCGCGAGTTCTACAACCCGGGTCGCCGTGCGCGCAGCGTCCGTGCCCTCACCGTCGTCCGTCCCGAGGACTCGCCGCGGCCCGAGCGGTCGGAGCGCGCCTGGGCCGGCTCCTGGGTGTCGGCGAGCCGCGCGCTCCTGGCCGACGCCGACCCGGACGCGATCCCCGAGGCGCCCGACGGCGGCTCGATGTCGATCGAGGACCGCCGCGGCTACGCCCGGAACGCCCTGACCGCGATCCGCGCGCCGCTCACCCGCGAGTTCGTCGTCGCCGCGGTCTGGCGCGTCACCTGGCCGCACGACCGCCTGCTCTTCGGTGCCTCGCGCCTGATCCGCGTCGCGGACGGCTCGCTGCCCGGCAAGCGGATCACCGTGCACTCCAATCGCGGGCTCGCCGGCATCGACGGCACGGTCTCGACCGCCCTCGGCATCGCCGTCGCCTCGCAGTCCGCCGACGCGGGCTCGGGCGGCGCCACCCGCGTCGTCCTCGGCGACCTCACGCTCCTGCACGAGGCGGGCGGACTGCTGCTCGCCCCGGGCGAGCGCCGCCCGCGCGTGCAGCTCGTCGTGGTGAACGACGGCGGCGGCACCATCTTCGACGGCCTCGAGGTCGCCACCAGCTCGGCTCCCGACGCCTTCGACCGCGTGCAGTTCACGCCGCAGACCGTCGACATCGCGTCCCTGGCGACGGCCTACGGCTGGACGCACCGCCTCGTCGCCACTCGCGGCGAGCTGGAGCAGGCCCTCACCTCGCCGGGCGAGGGCCCGGGCATCGTCGAGATCGCGCTCGAGCGCTGATCTCCCGCCCGGGCGTCCGCGGCCGTCAGCTCAGGGCGTCCAGGATCGGCCGGAACTTCATGCCGGTCTCCGCGAGCTCGGTGGCGGGGTCGCTGTCCGCGACGATGCCCGCACCGGCCCAGGCGGTGACCTCGCCGTCGGGGGAGACCTGCGCGCTGCGCAGCCCCACGGCCCACTCGCCGTCGCCGTTGCCGTCGATCCAGCCCACCGGACCGGCGTAGCGGCCGCGGTCGAAGGGCTCGAGCTCCTCCAGCAGGGCGAGCGCGCGGTCGGTCGGCGTGCCGGCGACGGCGGCGGTCGGGTGCAGGGCGTCGACGAGGTCGAGCGCGGTCGAGGCGTCGTCGAGTGTCCCGCGGACATCGGTCGCGAGGTGCCACAGATTCGGCAGCTTCAGAGCGAAGGGCTCCGGAGTGGTCGTGAGCGCGCCGGTGTGCGGCCGCAGCTCGCGCAGCAGGCTGGCGATGGCGAACGCGTGCTCGGAGCGGTCCTTCGGGCTCGCCAGGAGGGCGCGCACGATCGCGGCGTCCTCCTCCGCGTCGCCGCCGCGCGCGCTGGTGCCGGCGAGGACGCGCGCGGTGATCGCGCCGTGGTCCACGCCGACGAGCGTCTCGGGACTGGCGCCGAGGAAGCCGTCGACCGCGAAGGTCCAGCAGTCCGGGTAGCCGTTCGCGAGATCGCGGAGCAGCCGACGGCGGTCGGCGTCCCGGGGGAGCCGTCCCTGCAGGTCGCGGGCGAGGACGACCTTCTCGAGGGCGCCCGAGCGGATCGAGCCGACGGCCGACGCGACCGCGGCGCGATACGCGTCCGGCGTCATCGCACCGGGGAGGAGGGGGAGGCGGAACTCGTCGCCGAAGGGCAGCGGAGCGGGGACCGCCGTCGAGCCGGTCGTCTCGTCGGCCGTGCGGATGCGGGTCACCCACGACCGTCCGCCCCGCGAGCCGATGACCACGCGGGGGACGATCAGGACGCTCGTCGCGCTCGACCGGCTGGAGAAGGCGAAGGCCCCGAAGGCCACCAGTCCCGTGCCCGGGACGCCGAGCGGATCCGCGACGACAGCCGCAGCCGACAGTTCGCGCCACGCGGCGGAGGCCTCGCGGATGCGATCCGGGCCGGAGAACTCCAGCCGCAGAGCCTCGCCGAGCCCGGCCAGTCCTGCGCCGCCGCGCTGCCAGAGCAGCGGCTGCCGCGGATCGACGCGGGTGATCAGCTCGTGCGGGCCGTCGAGCGGAGTCGTCTCGGCATGGAGGGGAGGAGCTCCGGCCCCGGTCGATGTCACTGCTCCACAGTACGCCCGCCGCAGAAAGCGAGACGTTGTGCGCCGGGACCACCCTCGCCCGGGGGTCCGCTGCTACGGTTTCCTCGTCCGGGGTCGCCGCAGCTAGGCGGAGCAAGGCGGCCCCGGCACCTCCGCTCCGTCCCGCTCCCCTCGCGCGGTTCCGCCGGTCCGGCGCCGGTCGCCTGAGCGGATGTGCAAGGGCGGTGGATGCACAGCCGCCACTCCGCTCCTCGCCCTAGACTCGTTGATCGTGACAAAGGCAGACCTCACCAAGCGGCCCGACGAGGTCGCTGCCATGTTCGACACGGTGGCGCCCGCCTACGACCTGACGAACACCGTCCTGTCCGTCGGCAACGACCACCTCTGGCGGATCGCCACGACCCGCGCCGTCAACCCGGCGCCGGGCGAGCGGATCCTCGACGTCGCGGCAGGCACCGGCACCTCGAGCGCCTCGCTGGCGCGCTCCGGAGCACAGGTCGTCGCCGCCGACTTCTCCCGCGGGATGATCTCGGTCGGCCGCCGCCGGCACGCCGAGAACGAGCTCATCGAGTTCGTCCTCGCCGACGCGATGAAGCTCCCCTTCGAGGACGACTCCTTCGACGCCGTCACCATCTCCTTCGGCCTGCGCAACGTCTCCGAGCCGCGGACCGCGCTCGCCGAGTTCTTCCGCGTCGTCAAGCCCGGTGGCCGCGTCGTGATCTGCGAGTTCTCGACCCCGCCGCTGAAGCCCCTCGCCGCCGCCTACGACTTCTACCTGTCGAAGGTCATGCCCGTGATCGTCGGCCTCGCCTCCTCCAACGACCCGGCCTACGACTACCTCGGCGACTCCATCCGCGCCTGGCCCGAGCAGAAGGTCGTCGCGGGCTGGCTCCGCGCGGCCGGCTTCGAGCGCGTCGCCTACCGCGACCTCACCGCCGGAATCGTCGCCCTGCACCGCGGGATCAAGCCGATCGCGGCGGCCTGATGCGCGCCCAGGGGCCCGCCGGGCCGAGACGTTAGGGTTTGAGTGTGAACGCCAGTGCGCCCGTCGCCCGCCGCAGTCCGTCTCTGACGGCGCAGCTCGGCCTCTCCGAGCGCATCTTCTCGACCGCGCCGGACCGCGCCCTCGCGCGTGCCATCGACGACGGGCTCGAGCGGGTCGAGGCCGGCATGGTCCAGCAGCTGTCCTTCGCGGACGCGGTCGCCGACGTCTCGACGCGCTACCTGCTCGAGGCCGGCGGCAAGCGGGTGCGGCCGATGCTCACCCTGCTCACCGCGCAGCTCGGCCGGGGCAACACCCCCGAGGTGCTCAGCGCCGCGCAGGCCATCGAGATCACCCACCTCGGCTCGCTCTACCACGACGACGTGATGGACGAGGCGGAGAAGCGCCGCGGCGTGCCGTCGGCGCAGACCGTCTGGGGCAACAACGTCGCGATCCTCACCGGCGACCTGCTCTTCGCCCGAGCGAACCAGCTGATGACCGAGCTCGGCGAGCGCGCGATCCGGCTGCAGACCGACACCTTCGAGCGCCTCGTCCTCGGGCAGCTGCACGAGACCGTCGGCCCGGGCACCGGCGAGGACCCGGTCGAGCACTACCTCGGCGTCCTGGCAGACAAGACGGGCTCGCTGATCGCCGCCGCCGCCCGCACCGGTGTCGTCTTCTCCGAGGCGCCCGCGCCCTTCGAGGAGGCGGTGCGCGTCTTCGGCGAGAAGATCGGCGTCGCCTTCCAGATCGTCGACGACGTGATCGACCTCTCGCCGCAGCCGGAGGAGACCGGCAAGAACCCGGGCACCGACATCCGCGCGGGCGTCTCGACGCTGCCGATCCTGCGCCTGCGCGAGCGCGCCGCGTCCGACCGCGAGGCGGCCGTGCTGCTCGCCCGGATCGAGAGCTACGTCAGCCGCACGAACGACGCGATCGCGCACACCGACGAGCAGAGCGCCGACATCTCCGACGCCATCGCGCAGCTGCGCGACCACCCCGTGACGGCGCAGACCCTCGCCGAGGCCCACGCCTGGGCCGATGAGGCCGTCGACGCCCTCGCCCCGCTGCCCGACGGGCCGGTCCGCAAGGCGCTCACGCGCTTCGCCGACACGGTCGTCGACCGCAACGGCTGACCGAATCGTCGCGGCGCGCATTCGAGCGCCGCAGGAATGAGTCCGGAGACGCGCCTCGGCGCCCCGGCAGGAGGAATGCAATGACCAAGCTCAGGCTGGCCATCGTCGGCGCGGGTCCCGCGGGCATCTACGCCGCCGACCTCATGATCAAGGCCGAGAAGAAGTACGACGTCTCGATCGACCTGTTCGAGCACCTGCCGGCGCCCTACGGACTCGTCCGCTACGGCGTCGCGCCCGACCACCCGCGGATCAAGGGCATCATCACGGCGCTCCGCGAGGTGCTCGACCGCGGCGACATCCGCATCTTCGGCAACGTGCACTTCGGCACCGACATCACGCTCGAGGACCTCAAGCGCCACTACAACGCCGTGATCTTCTCGACCGGCGCCATCCGCGACGCCCCGCTCGACGTCCCCGGCGTCGAACTGGAGGGCTCCTACGGCGCCGCCGACTTCGTCAGCTGGTTCGACGGCCACCCCGACGTCCCGCGCACCTGGCCGCTCGAGGCCTCCTCCGTCGCCGTGATCGGCAACGGCAACGTCGCGCTCGACGTCTCGCGGATGCTCGCGAAGCACGCCGAGGACCTGCTGCCCACGGAGGTGCCGCCGAACGTCTACGAGGGCCTCGCCGCCTCGCCCGTCACCGACGTGCACGTCTTCGGCCGCCGCGGACCGGCGCAGGTCAAGTTCACCCCCCTCGAGCTGCGCGAGCTCGGCGAGCTGCGCGACGTCGACATGATCGTCGCCGACGAGGACTTCGTGCTCGACGCCGCCTCGCAGGCCGCCATCGAGACGAACAAGCAGGTCATGGTGATCAACCGGGTGCTGAACCAGTGGCGCACCCGCGAGGTCGGCTCGGCCTCGCGCCGCCTGCACCTGCACTTCTGGGCCAAGCCGCTCGAGCTCGTCGACGACGGCACCGGCCGCGTCTCGGCCATCCGCTACGAGCGCACCGAGCCCGACGGCGAGGGCGGCACCCGCGGCACCGGCGAGATCCGCGAGATCGCGGTCCAGGCCGTCTACCGCGCCGTCGGCTACTTCGGTTCCCCGCTGGACGGCCTGCCCTTCGACGAGATGCGCGGCGTCATCCCGAACCGCGAGGGCCAGGTGCTGGACGACAACGACGAGCCGGTGCACGGCGTCTACGCCACCGGCTGGATCAAGCGCGGACCGGTCGGCCTGATCGGGCACACCAAGTCGGACGCGATGGAGACCGTCGGGCACGTGCTCAACGACCAGGCGTCCTGGTGGACCCCGGCGCACCCCGAGGAGTCGGCGGTCGTCGCCCTGCTCGAGGAGCGCGGCGTCGCCTACACCGACCTCGACGGCTGGCACCGCCTCGACGAGCACGAGCAGGCGCTCGGCGCTCCGCAGGGCCGCGTGCGCGTGAAGGTCGTCCCGCGCGAGGACATGATCTCGATCTCGCGCGGCGAGACCGTCTCGAGCTGACGTCCGCCGTCGAAGGGCCTCCGGAGCGATCCGGGGGCCCTTCCGTGCGTGCGCCGCGCGCCAGGACGTCGAGCAGGCCCGCCGTGGACTCCCAGGGATCGCTACCGTCCCTGGGATGAGCGCACGAGCAGGGGTCGAGGGTCGGACGAAGCGAGCGAGAACGACGGCGGTCGCCGTCGTCCTGACACTGCTGACCGCGCTGCTGGCACCGCCGGCGCAGGCGATGACGCCGCCTCCTCCACCCGGTGCGAGCGCGCCGACCCACCACGTGGACGTCCGCAGTCCGGGCGCCGACGGCCTGACCCTGCACCAGCCGGAGTCGCACTTCGCCTATCGCGTCGTCCGCGTCGCGCCGGGCATCGGGGTCACGAACACGATCCCGTCGTCGCGGGCGAACGGACTCGACCCCGATGGATCGGTGCTGACGGACGATCGCTTCCAGGCGCTGGTGGATCGGGTCTCGGGAGTCCTCGACCGGATCCGGGCGACTCCGACGGGCGCAGCGGAGCTCAAGGCGATCCCGCACCTCGTCGGCCCGGGCGCGAAGGACGTCTGGACGGTCGCGGGGACGGACGGCTCCGCAGCCGTGAGGTCCGACGTGCAGATCGTGTTCGCGGAGCGCTCGTCCGGCGCGGTCGGAGACACGACGGCGACGAGCTTCGGCCGGGACATCGAGGGGGTGGGCAGCATGGTCAACCTGAGTCCGGACCTCTGGGGGGACGGGGACTTGACGTGGTCGATGTGGTTCGACCCCGCGTCCGGGGCGGGTCGGCTGCTGAGCGCCGAGACGGCCGTGCACCACGAGCTCATGCACGCGGTCACGGCGGCGGGCGGCGCCGAGCCGACGGGAGACGCCTGGGTCGTCACGCCCGAGTGGACGACGTGGCCCCTGACCGGTCCCGCGGACGGTGAGGGCGAGATCCAGGAGAAGCTGACCGAGCTGTTCGCGCACGGGGGGCCGCGCGGGCTGACCGAGGCACGGACGGTCCTGACGTCGCCGGGCCCGAACGGGGAAGCGCCGGTGTTCACGGCCGAGGAGTTCCCCTCGATCAGCGTGGACCCGTGGTTCCTGCGAGCTCAGAATCACGCGACGGACAGGTCCGTCGCCGCCGACACCCCAGCGGGGCAGCGCGAGGGCTGGCTCCGCACCGCGGCGGCCCGGTTGAGCATGGCGCTGCATCCGCCGACCGAGGTCACCTTTGCGCGCGAGCGGGGCGTCGTGACGCGCCCCGAGTACAACCCGAGCACCCTCACCATCGGAGGGGAGTACCTCACGACGCTCGACGTCGTCGTCCCTCGCGGATTCGACGACTGGGAGGCGTCCGACCTGCGGGGGCGCACCGATGTCGTGCCGGCGAAGGGGACGTGGGAGGCGCCGCAGCCGCTGGATTCCTCGCCCGCATCGCCGGAGGGGTCGCGGAGCCGGTCCGCTTCCTCCGCCGGAGCCGAGGACCGACCCGGGACGGGCTCGGGGGAGTCGTGCCTCACCTGCGCGGTCACGGCGCGCAGGCCGTCGACGGCGGAGCGGGCGGCAGCGTTCGAGGCGCGGGTGGCGGCGGAGGTGGGGTCGGCGTTCGAGGGTCCGCGGGCGGTGCAGCGGCGGGTGCTGGCGGATCCGGTGGGGGATGCGATCCGG